>DAITMW010000157.1:5254-12154 GCA_036834945.1 Steroidobacteraceae bacterium | reverse complement strand
GCAGGCGGCTAGCACCCGTCCGCTCCACCGTTTATTGGGTTAAAATCAATCCTCCTGACCAATCAAGGAGCGGATTGACATGCCCGATGAGTCGGACACTCCGTCGAGCTCTTCTACTGGCAACGAGTATCTCCTCCTCTCGCGCGGACAGTGGGACGCGCACCGGACCAAGGAGGAGATCCAGTCCGCGATCGACGAGTTCTACGCCTGGCATCAACGCATGGTCGCCGAAGGCAAATTCAAACCGGGCCACAGGCTCGCCATGGATACAAAGCTCGTCACCCGAACCGGCATTATCGACGGCCCGTTCACTGAGACGAAGGAAGTGCTCGGTGGTTACTGGTTTGTGATTGCCGGCAGCCTGCAGGAGGCGGCGGCGATCGCGGCAGACAATCCCTGCCTGGCATGTGGCTTGTCGTATGAGATTCGCCCGATCGAGCTCGAGCGAGCCAGCGCATATCGCGAGAGCAACGAAACGCCGCCATCCCGTCCTTGATGGCGCCAATCGAGAGCGCCGAACAGGCACCCCAATGCCAACTCGAGACTCGCGAGCCGCCCAGGATCCCTGCCCATGCGGTTCCGCCCGCCGGTACTCGGAGTGCTGTGGCCCTTTGCACGCCGGCGGCGCCCCGCCCGACGCGCAAGCGCTGATGCGCTCCCGCTACTGCGCCTTCGTTCTGTGCAACGAGCACTATCTGCTCGCGACGTGGCATCCGAGTACCCGACCCGGCTCTATTCCATTCGACGGGAATCAGAAGTGGCTCGGCCTTCGGGTTGTCAATGCTAGTGTGACCGGCATCGATTCCGCCGAAGTGGAGTTCATCGCCCGCTCCCGGGTCAGCAATGCCGCCGCCGTTCGCCAACATGAGCGCAGTCGTTTCGTTCGCGAGGGCGGGCGCTGGTTCTATGTCGACGGCGATATGCTGCCGTAATGCCTTGCATTCCTCACCCGCGGTGCCATTATTGGGGGTAGGTTTTTGGGGCGCGCGGCTCAGGTGGGTGGCACGCGCCGACAATGAGCCCACGGCAACTGAAGGAGGTGATCCAAGTGGCACTTACAAACGTTGGTTCGGTCGCGCCTCTGGGCGTACTGGTTGGTCGCGAGGCTCATCGTTAGTCGGTACCTCGTGCTGGCCAGGAGGCCATAGAGGGAAGCGCGCAGGCTAATTGTCACGCGCGCGACCGCAGTCCAACGGATGGACGCTCCGATGCAGTTGCTGTACGGATGACCTTGGTCCGTACCTGTAGTGCTCGAGCAGGAATGGCGGGGTCCGCGAGGACTCCGCCATTTTCTTTTGGGCAGGCAAAAGCCTGGCGGGAGCGCCTGTTGATTGCGGGCCGCTGGGTTGTGCGGCATCCTGTCGAGCATGTCCACCAATACCAGCATCGAGTCTGCTGACACACCACGTCTGCTGTTGGACGTCGGGAAATTGGGTGTCAACATTGACCGCATGAGGTCGCGGACGGCGCAACTGGGTGTAAAGCTCCGACCACATCTGAAATCCGCGAAGTCGGTGGATGTGGCGCTCCGCGCCAGCGATCCTCGAGATGGCCGCATCGCGGTTTCCACGCTCAAGGAAGCGGAATACTTTGCCGATGCCGGATATCGGGACATTCTCTATGCCGTCGGGATCACGGCCAATAAGGTAGCCCGCGCCGCCGCCCTGCGGCGCAGGGGAGTTGAGCTCAGCCTGGTAGTTGACAGCTTGGGCACCGTGGCAGCGGTCGACGAGATCGCCGTGGCCGAACACGTGGCATTTTCGGTGTTCATCGAAGTGGATACCGATGGCCATCGTGCCGGGGTGAAACCGTCGGATCCGAACGTGATCAACATCGGCCACGCGCTGGCGAGCAGTCGCAGCCTGCGGCTCGCCGGGGTCATGGCCCACGCTGGATCGAGCTACCACTGCACCAGCTTGACGGCGATCGCCGATCTCGCGGAGCAGGAACGCGCCAATGCTGTCGCCGCTGCAAATCGTCTGCGCGCGTCGGGCGTGACAGTGCCGGAGGTGTCTGTTGGCTCGACGCCCACCGCCCTCCTGGCACGATCACTGGAGGGCGTCACGGAAGTGCGCGCCGGGGTCTACATGTTCTTCGACCTCGTCATGGCGGGATTGGGTGTTTGCCGAATCGAAGATATCGCGATCTCGGTGTTGACCACAGTGATCGGTCATAGATCCGACATGGGCTGGCTCATTGTAGACGCGGGCTGGATGGCGTTGTCCGCCGATCGAGGCACGTCGAGACAGGACACCGATCAAGGTTATGGGCTGGTTTGTACCGAGGACGGCTCGCCCCTCGAGGGCGTGTTGGTTTTGTCGGCGAATCAGGAGCACGGCATCATCGGCCCAAGACCGGGCGCCAGGCACTTCGATGTGTCGGCTTTCCCGCCTGGCACCCGTCTGAGGATTTTGCCGAATCACGCTTGTGCGACAGCCTCGCAGCACGACTCTTATTTGCTCGTGGGATCCGATGGGACGAGCCTTCAGCGGGAGTGGCCGCGGTTGAATGGTTGGTGATCACACACCTGCGGCGTTCAGCTAGGGGAGGCCACGCAGATCCGTGAGTACGATGGGTCCATGTCGTCCCACAACGAGTGTGTGCTCGTATTGCGCGGTAACACTGCTCTTAGGACCGACCAGGGTCCAGCCATCGCCGGCCTCCTCGGCGTAACGTGCCTTGGTAGACAAAAATGGCTCTATCGTAAAAACCATGCCCTCTGCCATGACCCGCGGATCGTGTGGCTCAAAGTAACCAGTGATATCTGTCGGTTCCTCGTGCAGCGCGCTACCAACACCATGACTGCAGAGGTTCCGAACGATACGCAGGCTGCTCCTACGCGCGACACGCTCGATCGCGTGACCCACTCGGTTGAGCCGCGCTCCCGGCCGCACCTCGTGAATCGCTGCATCGAGTGCGGCGAGCGTCGCCGTGCGCACCCGTTTCTTCAGTGGAACATCCGGAGGCACGGTGAAACTCGCACCCGTGTCGGCGAAGTATCCGCCGACTCGCGCGCTGACATCGATGTTGACCATGTCGCCTGCATTCAGCCGTCGCGCCCCGGGAATGCCATGGGCGATCTCCTCATTGACACTGATACACGTGGCGCCCGGGAAACCATAAGTCAGTCGCGGCGCCGATTCGGCATCCGCCTCGGCCAGCCACTTTGCTCCGAGTGCGTCGAGCTCGGCCGTGGTCATCCCCGGTTCGGCAGCATGGCACATGCGTCGCAGTACCGCGGAGACGAGTTGTCCCGCGGATCTAAGGCCTTCGAGCTGCTCTTCGGTATGAATCGTCATGGTGTTGACCCTCGCCACACGCCGCGGTCGACCGCAGGAATGTCAAGCTGGAGCATGGATCAATTATGACACGGACCGTGCGCCGGAGAGGTCTACTCGGGCGTCGCCAGGTTCCGCAGCAGGGCCTTCAGGTCCACCGGCTTCACCATGTGCGCATCGAAGCCCGCATCCTGGGCACGCCGCACATCCTCTGGTTGTCCATATCCAGTAAGCGCGATGAGCCGCGCGTGGCTGCCGCGGTCTCTCAGCTCCCTCGCGACCTCGTATCCGTCAATTCCCGGCAGCCCGATGTCGAGAAGGACGATTTCGGGATCGAATGTAGCGGCTCGCTCGAGCGCGTCCGTCGCGCCGTACACGGGCTCTGCCCGGTGTCCGGAATGATTCAGTATCATCGCCAGGGAATCCGCCGAATCAACATTGTCATCCACGATGAGGATGCGTCGCCCCACAGCGGTCTGATCCGATTGCTCCTCTCTCATCTCGGACGGACGGGCAATCACTGGCAACATCAGCTCGAACCGGGCGCCCCTCCCGGGGCCGTCGCTTGCCGCGCTCACACGTCCGCCATGCATCTCGATGAGGCGTCGAACGACTGAAAGCCCGATCCCGAGACCTCCCTGCGAGCGATCCAGCGAGCGATTGCTCTGCACGAACAGATCGAAAATTTGCGGTAGCAGTTCCGTAGGAATCCCCACCCCGTTATCGGTGATGGTGATTACCGCCCGGCTGCCGTCGTTACGCATCTCCACGCGAATCTCACCCCCGGGGTCGGTGTACTTGCCCGAGTTGGTCAGGATGTTGGCGATACACTGTACCAGGCGCGCATGATCCCCATTCACATACACAGGCCCATATCCGGCCGCAACGAAGACCTTGTGGCGATTCTCCCGCATCAAAGGCTCGACGCTTTCCAGGGCTTGCGAGATCACGGCAGATAGATTGACGGGCTCGTGCTGCAGCTCGATCCGTCCCTGGGTGATCCGCGACACATCGAGCAGGTCGTCCACCAGGCGTGACAGGTGCCTGCTCTGTCGTTTGACGATGGCCGCTATGGCCTCCACCTGCGAATTCTCCGGCAGCGCCCGCGCCAGCAGCTCACCGGCATTGCGAATGGGCGCGAGCGGATTGCGGAGCTCGTGTGCAAGCATGGCAAGGAACTCGTCCTTGCGCCGATCGGCATTGCGCAGATTCTCCTCGGCAACCCTGAGAGCTTCGAGCTGATCGCGCGTCTGATACTGCCGCAGACGGCCGCGCAGCGCCGCCTGCACCGTGCTGACCAGGGTTCGGGCCGAAGTCGGTCTGTCCAGCACCGTCACGTTGGTGAGCTCCCGGAGGATAGTTGCAACCGCCGGCGTTTGCGGCCCTGTCTGGCAAAGTAACACGACCGGAAGATCGGACCACGCGGGCTGTCGCGATAACGATGTGAGAACCGTTCGAATGCTCGGCACCCCGAGAGCAGCGTCTGTCATGATCAATGCTCCCGTGCCGCCGTCGATCTCACGAGCCACGTCGGCCGCGTCCTGAAATACGGCGCACATGAGACCGGCGCGCCGCAGTACCTCACCGGTGACTTCCCCATCACGGCGACTCGGCGGAAATATCAGAACGCACTGTTCGTTCACAGCTCGGCTGGCGGGCGCTGCGGCCGGACCGCTCTTTCGCCGGCTTCGCCTCCCAACTCAACAGGCACGCCAGTCAGTACGCCGCGCAGGCGTAGCAGCGGCTCGCTCAGGTGCACTCCATCCTTGTTGAACCATAGCTCGCGAATCGAGCCCTCATGCCCGCCGGTGCGCTTCTTCATGACCGAGAGCGCCTTCTTGACTTCGCCGCCATACTCGAAATAGCGCAGCATCACGATCGAGTCGGCCAGGTAGCTGGCATCGACCGGGGAATTCATGGAGGAACCGAACATGCCGCTTTGAGCCACCACCATGAAGGTGGTGACACCCTGATTACTGAGGTAGGACAGCAGCTCATGAAGCTGGGCGACCAGAAAGTTGTCCTGGGGCATCGCGTTCAGGTAGCCGTTCAGGCTATCGATGATCACCACACGTGCGCCATCTTCTTCGACACACTTGCGGACCATGGCCGCGAATTCCCCCGGAGAGATCTCAACCGGGTCAATCTGTCGCAGCGCGATCTCGCCCGGACCGATGCCCTCGCGAAGAGCAAGGCCGATCCCCTGCGAGCGCGCCAACAGTGCGGCCTTCGTCTCATCGAACACGAAGCTCGCCGCGTGATCACCACGCTGCGTCGCGGCGCATGCGTATTGCAATGCGAGCGTCGACTTGCCACAACCCGGTGGCCCAACCAACAAAGTACTGGTGCCCCGCTCGATCCCTCCGCCGAGCAATGCATCCAACGACGCATTACCGCTCTTGATGACAGACTGGCTGAACTGCGAGCCGTGGTCGGCCGCCACCAGTCGCGGAAACACCACGAGTCCGCCACGACGAATGGCGAAATCATGGAACCCGCTCGCGAAATCGCTGCCGCGGAATTTGAGCACCTGCAACTGCCGGCGCGCGTGACCGTATACCGGCGGAGTCACGTAGAGCGCTATGACGCCATGCGCGATGCTGTGGAGCTGCAAGTCCGGCCCTTCGGCGGTCCGATCATCGAGCATCAGCACCGTGCATTTGCGGCCGGCGAAGAACTGCTTGAGCGCCAGGATCTGGCGCCGATAGCGAAGGGAGCTCTGCGCCAACAGCCGCATCTCGGATAGCGAATCGAAGACAACCCGCCCGGGATTGCTGCGCTCGATGGCTTCCAGGATCTTTCCTATTGTCTCCGAGAGCTCCACGTCCGAGGGCTGGATCATGGTGATACCGCCTTCGCCACTCAGCTCATGCCCCTGGTCAGGGATGAGCTCGACGATATCGACAGCGTCCAGCGACCAGCCGTGCGACGCGGCGCCAGCCTCGAGTTCCTGCCGGGTCTCGGAAAGGGTTACATAGACGCACTTCTCGCCTTGGCGTGCCCCTTCCAGCAGGAATTGCAGCGCAAAAGTGGTCTTGCCCGATCCAGGGTTGCCGTCGACCAGGTAGAGCCGGTCTCGAATCAATCCGCCGTGGAGAACCTCATCCAGGGCAGCAATCCCGGTTTTCAAGCGTTGTACGTCCGACATAGGGCTCGGCCCCTTCAACCTCTGACTTAGCCTGAATAACCGCTGGAGGTCGGAGGTGTTCCCTCTTCGGCTTCGAGTCCGCTCCGCTGAAATCTAAAGATTCCTTAAGTCACCGTATCAAATATCTCGATACGGACATTTACCTTGAGCATAAGCTCCGTAGTTTCGACGGCCGAACGGGTGGCGACCTTCGCCACCAGCGCCGAGGCCTCCACCATCTCCAACATCGCCAGTGGTAGCGTCGCGGTCGTCGGCGCCGGAGGAAACACCGGCCAGGTCTTCCCCAACATTATCCTCGACGCTGCCAACAATCGATCCGACTACATGGTCTTCGACCTGAGCTCGCTCGCAGGGCAGTCGCTCGTGACAGCAACGCTGACCATCACCCAACCTGGTTTCTACACCAGCAGCGATGCCTCGGAAAACGTTCACACTGTGGAACTTCACCGGCGATGTCAACGCGCTGGCCAGCTA
>DAITMW010000157.1:0-5154 GCA_036834945.1 Steroidobacteraceae bacterium | reverse complement strand
GGAAAACGTTCACACTGTGGAACTTCACCGGCGATGTCAACGCGCTGGCCAGCTAGAGGTACCAGTCGATACAACCAACAGGCGGCGTCGCAGCGGCCATGCGCGATGACTTGCGCAGCGGCACCAGCTACGGCAGCCTCGACATCTCGAGGCCTTCGAGCGGGATTCAACTCTCCGACGTCGTGATCACGCTGGACGCGGCCGCAATCGCGGACATCAACGGCACCCTGATTTCCGGTCACTCGCTGTTTGCCATCGGTGGCTTCTCCAGCACGCTCACCGACAGCCAGCTTCTGTTCTCGAATTCCGGCAGCGGACCGGGCATCGCGCAACTCGATCTGCAGCCCGTGCCGCTGCCCGGGGCTGCCTGGCACGAACGATTCGTTCCCAACCCATCGACAGGATGAAAATACTGGTTTAAGTTCGCAATCGAACCGGACCAATGCCCTGACCTATCTCAATCGACGCGACTGGCTCTTGATCGGCACTGCGGTGGCCGGACGTGTCCTGACAAGCGGTCGCGGATCTGTTGCATGGCCTCACCTCTTCTTCACGAGCATCCGCAGGAGTGATCGATGCGTTTTGAGCCCGCGGATGTGTTACCCGACAGCCGGATCGTGAGCCCATCGGCTGAACGAAACAAAGGACCGATCGCCGCGGTCCTCATGGAGCTGCTCCCGGAACGAGGCGGCGTGTTGGAAGTCAGCAGTGGCACAGGTCAACACATCGTGCACTTCGCCCAGAGCATGCCCCATCTGCGCTGGCAGCCCACCGAGTACGATGCCGACAACCTGAAATCGATCGCGAGTTGGCTGGAGCGGGCATACCTGTCGAACGTCAATGCGCCAATATTCCTCGATGTCCACGACGAGGTCTGGCCGGCAACCATCGCCGCTGGGGACTCCCTCACCCCCGCTGGGGATTCCCTCCCCCCCGCCGGGGAGTCCCTCACCCCCGCTGGGGATTCCCTCACCCCCGCCGGGGACTCCCTCGCTAACCGTTCGGTCGCTGGCGGCTCGGTCGAAGTCGCGGCTGTCGTTTGCCTCAACATGATCCACATCGCGCCTCCATCGGCCACCGAGGCGCTCGTACGCGGCGCGGCCAACATCCTGCGTTCAGGAGGAATACTGTTCCTCTATGGCCCCTTTCGGCGGGAAGGACGGCACACCTCGGCCAGCAACGAAGCCTTCGACCAGTTGCTCAGGGGCCGGAACCCGGACTGGGGCGTGCGTAACCTCGAGGACGTGGCGCTTCTTGCGACTTCCGCAGGCTTCCAGCTGCAGGAGATCAAGGCGATGCCCGCGAACAACTTTGCCGTCGCCTTCAGCAAGCAGTGATTCGTCTTCGCCATGAGAGAGCAATACTTGCGTGAGCTCGCGGTCCTGAACGCCGATCGGCAGTTGTCGGAACACTGTCAGTCGGTCGCAGCCAGAGTGATACCCCTGATCGGAAACGAGCGCCAATCCGTCGCACACCGGTTCGATCATCTGCTGCGTGTGCTCAAGAACGCGGAAAGCATCGCCCAATCCTATCAAGGGGTGGACATGGAAATCCTGACCATGGCCGTCCTGCTGCATGACGTCGACCAGCCATTCGACGACAAGGCGAACCACGTCACCTACAGTGCTACCGCCGCGGAGAAGATTCTTGCCGATCTCGCATATCCGCCCGATAGGACGCGAAGGGTACTCCAGGCGGTTCGCGAGCACTCGACCGAGACCATCGCGTCGAGTCGACCGTCCTCGATCGAGGCACGTATCCTGTTCGATGCAGACAAGCTCGACGGTCTGGGTGCCTGCGGCATCCTGCGGGTATTTGCCCTTGCCCGGCAAATGGGGAGATCGACTCCCGATGCGATTGCCTGGTACCGCCGCAAGATCCAGGTCGCATTGGAAAACTTGCAGACCCCGGAGGGCCGGGAAGTCGCGCGCCGCCGGCTGCCCCTGGTCGAAAGCTTTCTTCTGGAGCTCGAGCGGGAGTTGGAATGAGCTCTTGCGGCAATGCCCGGGTAGGAGCTCCAGTTCGCCCGCGGCCTGCCCTGTTATACGGCCTGCCCGGTTATATCGAACCAGCATCTGATGTTGGAAGTTTTCGCAGACGCGCCGCGTCCCGTCCGGGCGGCATACCGAACAACCGTGCGTATTCGCGGCTGAACTGCGAAGGGCTGTCGTAGCCAACGCCGAAGCCAACAGCGGCGACGTCCTCCGGGCTCGACATCAAGCGCGCGCGTGCCGCCTGCAGCCGGATCTGTTTCTGATATTGCAAGGGGCTCATGGCGGTGGCCGCCTTGAAATGGCGATGGAAAGATGACGTGCTCATTGCCGCGTGCGCCGCCAGGTCTTCGATCTGCAACGTCTCGGCGAAATGCTCGCGAATCCAACGGATCGCGCGACCGACCTGGGACAGTCGGCCATCGGCCAGCCCGATCTGGCGTACCAGGCCGCCCTGCTCTCCGGCCAACAGCCGCCACAGGATCTCGCGTTCAATCATCGGACGCAGCACAGGGATATCCAGCGGCCGATCCAGGAGACGCAGCAGCCGCACCACGGCCTCCAAAAGATCGCGCCCGGCCTCACTGACAGCCATCCCCAGGGATCCTTCCTGCGGCTGATCCCCGGCCGCAGCCTCGAGCAACAAACTGGCAATCGGGGCGGGTTTCAACGTGAACGCGAAACCCAGAAATGGTGCCGTCGGCCGAGCCTCGACAATCCTGCCGCTCACCGGCAAGTCCAGCGAGACGATCAGGTACTGCCCTGCCCCGTACTTGAACACCTGGTCCGCCAGCAGTGTGCATTTGGTGCCCTGCGCGACCAGGGCAAAGGCAGGCTCATAGACGCCATGAACGAGTTCCGTGCGTTTGTCACGGGCCGTTACCCTCACGCCCGGCAAGGTCGTGTACCGCACGTCCGGACGGGCGTGACGGAGGATCAGGGCGCGCAACTCATCCAACGGCTCCATGGCGGTCTTATGGCGAGCGGCCCGGCCAGAGTCAAGCCAGGGACGCCGGGAACCACGGATTTTGGCAGGATCAGGCAAGAGCGTGCCGGAAACGATATACCGCCAGACTGCGCCGGCGCGTTGGAATGGGGCAACTCAAAGCCTGTTGTGAAACGCCGTGATGCCACTCGAATCCCGCCAAACCCCGCCCGCCGGGCGCCTTGGTCGCTGATACCTGCCGAGCCCCGTCGCTCTGACATGTCGTGTCTGCTGGCCCCGCCGCCGCCGCACGTTGTTTCTGTCGGCATGACCTTTGTCGAGTTTCCTGTTGGTATCCGTGCAGGCGCGAGTGCTGGAACCTTGAGTTGTTACCGTTCATGCCTGCTTCCCGACATCATCGCGGCCATCTGGGATTGTGACATTCCAGACGACGATTTCGCCCAGGCCCTGACGATCAAATGCGCTGCCGGGACCTCCTTCTGGCTGCTGGATCAATACCGGACGCCGGCGGAAATACGTCAAGGCACCCGGCTCCTGCCAACCAGCTGCGCGACCCAGATCCGATCGCGGGCCGTCACCGTGCGCCCCACAGGAGCACTCGGAATGGTCATTGTTTGCCTTCGCGCTGAGGCGGCGAGCCGTATCATCGAAACCCCGCTCGAGGAGCTCACCAACGCCAGCGTTCACCTCGAAGGTATGTTCGGCGCGGGCGAAATGGAAACATGCAACAACATGCTCGCGCGGGCACGCACGAGCAAAGAGCGAATTGCAGGTATTCAGTCCTTCTTGTTTCGCCATCTTCGTCCACCCACCGACAGCCTCGCGAGCCGAGCTGCGCTGCAGCTCAGAAATGATCCGACAATGCCGATGCATGCCCTCGCCGCTCGGCTGGGCTGCAGCGTTCGCCATGTCGCGCGTGTCTTCAATGCATTTTTTGGCATCAGTCCGAAGCGATTCGCCCGCCTGGCGCGGTTTCAAAAAATGCTCTCGGCACGACGCAACGGCCTGTCGTGGGCGCAGGTCGCCCTGGCCTGTGGACTGGCCGATCAGGCCCACCTGATCAAGGAATTCCAGGACATCGTGGGTGAGTCCCCAACAGAATTCTTCACGCACGAGCTGCGCACGGGCTCGGCAGGAATGGATGAGGCCAATCTCATCATTCAGCACCGTCCAACAAAACAGTTGCATGTTCAATGAAGCATGCTAACCTTGCCCGGCATTCGTCGAACCGCGGCCACGCGCCGCACTACTGAAGCGAAACTGAAATGCTCTCGATCCACGGACCAGCCATGCAACGACTCAGCGCGTACCGCGCCGCGTCCGGCTGCCCGTCGATCACGGGTAGCCGGTTACGACTCGTCGCGAAACATGATCGCGACTTCGTGATCGATCTCGATCCGTAGCCACCTTCAGGGCTCTTACCCCGAAGGCGCAAGCCGGACGGGGCACCCACGGGAGCCTGGCCACCTGAGATCTCTCTCAGAGTCGGCGCAAACCACCCAAACAGTGTTCCGTCCGCGAGGTGAAGCCCTCGATCCGGATTCATACGCTCATGCGTATGGACCCCTGTGCCGCAAGTTGTTTTCACATATGACTGTTTCCCGCGGGCGTAGCGGAAAAGGTAAACGCGACCCTAAAACGTAAAGAAGGGAAAGCCGAAGAGGCTACGCGGGTAATCAACCCAGGCACATGGTTGCGGATGCACCGAATGGCTACTTCAGTGGTCGCTAGGGAAGCGCGTTTCCAAGCCGACGTTGTCTTCGAGTAATGATCGGAGTTCCGCCATGTGCAGGTTCGAATCCTGTCGCCCGCACCAGTATCACCGGAGGTTGAGAGCTCGATGCCTGAAACTCGTGCCAAACATTGACCAAACGCCACGTTAACTCAGCGGCCAGAGTGCTCGCCTGTCTAGCGAGAAGCCACGGGTTCGACTCCCGTACGTGGCGCCACATCACACCCAACTGCACGACGACGAACGGAATGCTGTCGCGGTGCCGCCCTGGGTTCCGCTGGCGCATGGGGTGAGGCAATGACATTTGCGCCGCCATTTCAGTCACTTACATACTCGACGGTACCCTATTCAACAGCGCGAGCGCCTTCGTTCCCGAGCATGGGCCTGGAGTCGGCCTTGCATCCAGCTGGCGGCGCGGCGATCTTAGTCCATCGCGCCAGAACAGGAGTCAACCCATGCTACTGAATGACGACCTGGCAGCCCGC
>DAITMW010000156.1:0-16929 GCA_036834945.1 Steroidobacteraceae bacterium | reverse complement strand
CGGCCCCGAGCTGCTCCTCCAGGCGCTGGATCCGGGAGCTCACCGTGGACTGCGTAATATGCAGTCGCTGAGAAGCCTCCACGAAGCTGCCCGTTGCGATCACAGCGAGAAAAGTACGAGCGAGTTCTGTATCCATCGGAGGTGTCGATATTTAACGTCAATATTCCTCGCTTGTAAAATACAAGGGCGATACTAGGCTCGGAAGCGTCCTGCACTCGGAGAGCTTCATGAGTCTGACGTTGCCCCCGTTGCCCTATGCGCTCGATGCCCTTGAGCCGGGCATTTCGAGGCGGACATTGGCGGCGCATTATGGGAACCACCATGCGGCGTACGTCGAAAAAACCCGTGTCCTCACTCAGCGGACTCCACTTGTATCCGCCCCGCTCGAAGAGGTCGTGCGCGCCAGCGCCTCACAGGGCGGCGCTCTATTCAACGCGGCCGCCCAAGCGTGGAATCACGCCTTCTACTGGAACAGCCTTCGCCCTGGCGGTGGCGGTGCGGCGCAGGGCCCAATGGCGGAGCGCATTGAGGAGTGCTTCGGCAATCAAAGGGCTTTCAGCCAGCAGTTCGTGACCGCCGCCGGCGATCAATTCGGCAGCGGCTGGGTGTGGCTGGTGCTCGATGCGGGTCGACTCCGGATCATGGCAACCTCCAACGCCGACACACCCCTGGTCACCCCCGTAGTCCCGCTGTTGACACTCGATGTCTGGGAGCACGCCTACTACCTCGACTATCAGCATCGCCGCCTCGACTACATCGCCACCTTTCTCGCTCACCTGGCCAACTGGGACTTTGCCAATCGAGCGCTGGCCGCAGCGGAGAAATCGGAAGGACGCAGCGCGTTGGAGCGCGATGCGCAGCCGGCCCGCAGTCGTGGTTGAGTAACCACGTAGGGAGTGTCACCGTGCTACAGCATTTTGCCCCCGCGCGCGAGGCGACCGTATGAGGCGCCCGGAGAGGCTCGCAATGCGGAATCTGCCGCGTATGAGGAGTGCAAGGCTGGCACGCGGCTCGCGGCAGCTCTTTGAAGAGGAGCCATACATCATGCCGAAAGACATCTTCCCGCAGACCACCCCCGCGCTGGCGGCTACCCGTAAGAAACTCGCCCCGGGAATTCACGACGCGTTTACGAGTTTCAGTGAACGCGTCTTCGCCGATGGCGCGCTACCGGTGAAGACCAAGCAGCTCATTGCGGTGGCCGCGGCGCACATCACACAGTGTCCCTACTGCATCCGCGGTCACACCAAAGCGGCGCTGCGCCACGGGGCGAGCTCGGCGGAGATCATGGAAGCGATTTGGGTCGCCGCGGAGATGCGCGCGGGTGCGGCCTACGCCCATTCAGCCCTCGCGCTGGATACGATCGATGAGGTAAGCCACCCGCACGGAGCGTGATGCCGTGATCGATACGCGTCAGAGGTAGGAGTTGCCTTCGGGACCTTCCGGTGTTTACTGGGCGGGAGGCTCTCACCGTTGCCCATAGTCCTCGAGCAGTTGCTCGTGGAAAGACCACTTTAGAAGCGCCTAACAGGAGTGAATCGCATGATACGCATTAAACGCACCTATGAGCCTCGAGCCCGCGGAGATGGGCGGCGTATCCTGGTGGAGCGACTCTGGCCGCGCGGCATGAAGAAGGAGGATCTGCATGCGGATGCCTGGATGAAGGACGTGGCACCCAGCACAGAGCTGCGCCAGTGGTTCGGCCATGAGGTCGAGCGCTGGGATGAATTTCGGCGCCGATATCGGCGGGAGCTGAATGCCAATCCCGATGCCTGGGCGCCGGTTCTGGAGGCCAGCAAACGTGGCACCGTGACGCTGCTCTATAGTGCTCATGATGTTGAGCACAATGGCGCCGTCGTGCTGCGTGACTATCTGACCGGGAGAAGCCGGGTTCGTTCTGAGCAGACGAAGCGCGCGACAGCGAGATCATCGCTTAGAACGTGAAATCGCACTCTGTATCACTTTCACCAGGAGGCGCTCATGGCGAAAGGATTCAAGGTTGGAGATCGCGTGACCTGGAATTCCGAGGCCGGGCACGTTCGCGGCACGGCGGCCCTGGCGCGAGAGCATGAGGCGTGATCTGATCGCATGCGGCGGGCGTGGGCTTGGGTCGCCCCGTCTGCCAAGTGGGTCTCATTCGGCGCTCGCCGTACAGTACCTCCTGTTCGGCTTCCTCAGAAAACGGCCAACGAAACAAGACGAACCGGGCCGCCGCGTCAGTGGAGATTCTTGGACTGGCAGTGAGTTAGATTAACTATAACGTTGCACTCCATTATTTCTAATTGTCCTAAAGACAACGTGACTGTAAAAGACACTCGAGGCTTCGAGATCGTCGGGTTATTGATCATGGTTGACCGTTTTTTTTTCTCGGTTTGGGAGAGGCATTTGAGGTGAGCGAAACTCCTAAGTTGATCGGATATCGCGATCGTGCAAGGCTGTGCCGTTTCATAGAGGCGTGGGAGGAGAGACTGACACGCGATCGCAAGCAAATCGCCAAATTGCGCGCTCGGATGCATGCCGCCGTCGCAGCGCCGTCGGATGAGGTGCCGCCCACAGTTGTGACGCTGAACACACAGGTCCGTGTGCGCGACCTTGATTCCGGATGCACGTTTGTCTGGACAGTGATGCTGCCGCCCGATGATGAAGTAGCGGTTACGGCGCGTTCACCGTTCTCCTGGTCTGGTGCAACTTTACTCGGCGCGCGCGAAGGCGATGAGCTTCAATGGGAGTCGCGGAGAGGTCCGCGGCGAGTGCGGATCGAGGCGGTGCTGTTTCAGCCCGAAGCGCAGCGGAGGACTCAATCGCGCCCGAGAAGGCGTGCGCGCAGCGATGGAAGATCGTGCCGGATGTCCGCTGCGTAGTAACCCTCCGGCGCCGCTACCTCTCGACATTTGGAGTGTTGCTCTCGCAGTTGATCGGCTACGCCGCGATACTCGCGAAATTGACATCCGGGACGGCACAGGTAGTGACATGGCTTAGTCACTATGCTCCGACAAAAGCGCCACCGCCCGGCGATGATGCTGCATAGGCGTCACGGTCGCGCGGGTCGGCGCGCGCATCACCGGAAAAGCGACAGCGCCAGACGAGTGCTGAGCGGTCTGCCAAGCGTAATCTTCGAAGCCCGTGACGCGTCCCAGGACGCTGCGGTCGATCGCGCACTATCCGGGGTAGAACGGGCAGTTCGTCGCAAAGTGCAGCGTCGGCGCATGAAGCCCCTCAGGAGGGTCGTTTGAACTATTCGGAGGAGATCAAGCTAGCAATAGACCTGAGTTCGGTAGTTAGTGCGCAGAGGCGCGCGCGATCTCGGCCTCGGACGGTGGAGCCTCCCACGAGTGATGGGGCGGAGGCGAAGACAGTTCCCATTCGAGTCCGCGTGCACCCTCCCATACGCGGTTCTCCACGCGCCGCCCCGCACGGACGCATTTCCAGATCACGTACGCGAACAGAATCTGCGACACGCCATACGCAAAGCCGCCGATCGAGGAGACCATGTTCCAGTCAGCGAACTGAGTGGGGTAATCCGGAATCCGGCGCGGCATTCCGGCAAGACCGAGAAAGTGCTGCGGGAAGAACAGCACGTTAACGAAGATCGCCGACAACCAGAAGTGCCAGTTGGCGATACGCATATCATACATATGGCCCGTCCATTTGGGCAGCCAGTAATACACCGCTGACTGGATGGCGAATAGTGCGCCTGTTACCAGTACGTAGTGGAAGTGGGCGACCACGAAGTACGTGTCCTGATACTGGAAATCTGCCGGCACGATGGCCAGCATCAGACCCGAGAAGCCGCCGATTGAGAACAGGAACACGAAGGCCACTGCAAACAACATCGGGGGCTCGAAGCTCAGGGAGCCCCTCCACATGGTCGTGGTCCAGTTGAAGACCTTCACTCCCGTTGGAATGGAGATGAGCATAGTAGAAAGCATGAAGAAGAGCTGGGCCGCGAGCGGCATACCCACGGTAAACATGTGATGGGCCCAGACGATAAAGGATAGAAATGCAATGGACGCGAGTGCATACACCATGGTTTCGTAGCCGAAGATCGCTTTGCGCGAGAACGCGGCGATGACCTCCGAGACGATCCCGAACGCCGGCAGGATCATGATGTAGACCTCCGGATGTCCGAAAAACCAGAAGATGTGCTGATACATCACCGGATCACCACCACCGGCTGCGGAGAAGAAGGTCGTGCCGAAGTAGTGATCTGTCAGCAGCATGGTGACCGCGCCCGCGAGCACGGGCATTACGGCAATCAACAGGTATGCGGTGATGAGCCACGACCACACGAACAGCGGCATTCGCAGCAGCGACATGCTCGGGGCACGCATGTTGAGGATTGTTACGATGACGTTGATCGCGCCGAGAATTGAGGAGATTCCCATCATGTGAATGGCGAAGATCGTCATCGGAAAGGAGGCGCCTGTCTGGATCATCAAGGGTGGGTACATCGTCCAGCCTCCGGCGGGGCCGCCACCGGGCACGAGCAACGAGGCCAGTAGCAACAGGAAGGCGAAGGGCAAGATCCAGAAGCTGAAGTTGTTCAGCCGGGGCAGCGCCATGTCGGGGGCTCCGACCTGCAATGGAATCATCCAGTTTGCGAGCCCCACGAATGCCGGCATGATTGCGCCAAAGATCATGATGAGTCCGTGCATCGTCGTCATCGAATTGAAGAATGCCGGGTCGAGCAGCTGCAGCCCCGGTTTGAAGAGCTCAGCGCGAATCAGCATCGCCATTCCACCGGCGATGAACCACATCGTGCACGAGAGGACCAGGTACATTGTGCCGATGTCTTTATGGTTCGTTGCATACAACCAGCGCCGCCAGCCGTGCGGTTGGTGTGTGGCCGCGACAGATGCATCGGTTCGTGCGCCAGGTATCGTCGTCATGGCTGTGAGTTCCTCGGCGTGGGACTCTAAGGCTGTCAATCGCGTAAGCCGTGACAGTCTACGCGCAAAATGACGCCACACAAACGGTCGGCTCATATCGACAAAACCGATGACAGACACCAATTTTGTTCTCTTGCTTGAGAAGCGACGAGTCGCTAGGTTGGCAGTCACGGCGGATATTGCCGGAGTAAAATGACTTCCGCTGGAATCCTCGATACAGACTGTTTGTATGGTTGGGGAAGGTCGCTTGCGACGAGAGTCTGATGAGGCGAGCGTTTTGGCTCCGGCTGGAGCCTGTCTGTTGTCTGATACGAAGGTTGGCGAGAGGGCTTCGATCGTCCTTCTCCGATCCACGTGCAATGCTCCACAGAGCCCGTGCCCCGCGAACGTTCCTTCATGGCCTTTTACCTGGTGACCGAGGTGTTACCGCGACCTGAGGCTCGGCCGACTTGCGAATTGAGTTCGGTTGGGAACCAAACGGCTCGAGGCCGGCTCGTCCAGAGGCCGGCTCGGTCAGCGCCCCGATGTCTGTATCCATCGCGAATGCCGATATCAAGCACCAACATTTGTCGCTTGTGAAATACATGGCGAGCACTACGCTCAGAAAAGCCCGATTCGGCGAGCTTTGTGGCCCGTGTAGGCACGCAGCGGAACTGGGCTCGGTACTTATCAAGCGGACAGACCGAATTTGAACTTGCCCCGAGAGACACGCCATGAACCCGACGACAGCACTGGATCGACTCGGCCAGCGCCTCTGGCTGGATAACATCACGCGCGATCTGCTGGCGAGCGGCACCTTGCAGCGTTACACGCGGGATTATGCCGTCAGCGGGCTCACCTCCAATCCGACGATTTTCGATCACGCGATTCGCAATACCAACCTGTATGACGAGGCCATTAGCGAGGGGGCCGCCCACGGACGCTCGGGCGAAGCACTGTTCCTAGCCCTGGCACTAACGGATGTGACCGCGGCCGCCGACCTGTTCCGTCCCATTCATGATTCGACGGCGGGGATCGACGGCTGGGCATCCCTCGAGGTGTCGCCCTTACTGGCGGACGATGCGGCGGCGACCGTGCGCGAGACGATTCGGCTGTATGCGCGCGCGCGGCGCCCCAATCTCTTTATTAAGATTCCCGGGACGCGTGCCGGTGTGACCGCGATCGAGGAGTCGATCTTTGCCGGGGTGCCGGTGAATGTCACACTGTTGTTTTCGCGCGAGCAGTACCTCGCCGCAGCCGAAGCTTACCTACGGGGCGTGGAGCGACGGGTCGCCGCCGGGCTTGACCCAAAGGTCGCCTCGGTCGCGTCCGTGTTCGTCAGTCGCTGGGATGTAGCGGTTCACGATACGGTGCCCTCGACGTTGCGCAACCGCCTGGGGATCGCCATCGCGCAGCGCACCTATAAAGCCTATCGTGACTTGCTGGCGTCGCCGCGGTGGCGCAAGCTCGCCGCGGCCGGCGCACGACCGCAACGCCTGCTGTGGGCCAGCACCGGCACTAAGGATCCGCAAGCCTCCGACACGCTGTACATCGAGGCACTGGTAGCGCCGGAGACGATCAACACTCTGCCTGAAAAGACGTTGCTCGCCTTCGCAGACCACGGTCAGTTGTGCGGCGAAATGCCGGCCGATGGCGGGGACGCCGAAGCGGTGCTCGCCGAATTCGCGCACGCGGGCGTGGACGATGCGGCGCTGGCTGAGCGTCTGCTGCGCGAAGGCATGCAGGCTTTCGACACCTCGTGGACGGACCTCATGGAGTGCATCGCCTCCAAGACGCGCGTACTCGGCAAGACCGCACCCTTGCGGGCGACGATACGATGATTGACCGTCCCACAACCGACGACACGCCCCGCATCGTTGCGCACAATGTTGGGGTTGCCGTTGCGTTGGAAACGGACTTCATTCTATGACACCGGTGAGCTCCAAAACGCGCGAGCGCCCGCTGCCGGATCTCATGGCGGAGGTCGAAGAGCGTGCGGATGTGCGATCCGCACGCAAGACAGCTGGCCTGTCTGATTCACGACAGTGTGGGCGATGCGCTGTACCTGATGTTTAACGCAAGCACCGCGCCGGCCGCCTTTCAGATTCCCGCGCTGCCCCGGGGAGTGCCCTGGCGTGTCGCGGTGGACACGTATCAGGAAGCCCCGCAGGGCTCGCCCGTCGCAGGCACCGGGCCGCTCTTTGATATGAAACACGCCTACTGCATGGTGCCCCGCTCGAGCGCATTGCTCATCGGCGCTACGACGGCGACGCTGAAACAGCCTCGATCGAGCCCGCCATGAATACCCGGCACACCATCTTCGCGCGGGACATTCCACGGCGCCCGACCAGTATCTACTTGCCCTCTGTGATCCACCCGCGCAGGACTCTGGGACACCGCTCCTTCGATTTTTTCCACCAAGTGGCTGTCATGGCCATAGTCAACCGCACGCCGGATTCCTTCTACGACCAGGGCCGAACGTTTGGTCTCCAGCAGGCTGTCGCAGCCACTAATGCCGCCATCGCCCAAGGGGCCGATTGGGTCGATATCGGAGGAGTGCCCTTCGCACCGGGGCCAGCGGTAAGCGCTGCACAGGAAATCGAGCGGGTCGTCCCGGTTATCCAGGCGCTGGGCTACCAAGCTCGAGCCGTCATCTCGGTGGATACCTTCCGGCCGGAGGTCGCCCGCCGCTGCATCGAGGCTGGCGCTCACGTGATCAACGACACCAGCGGCCTGCACGATAGGGCGATGGCACAGGTCGTCGCCGACAGTGCTGCCAGTTTGATCATCACACACAGCATAGCCCCGCCACGCACCGCCCATCCGTGTCCGCGATATACCGACGTCGTGGCCGAGGTGGCCGAATTCCTTCAGGACAAAGTGGAGCTCGCGGTTCGGTGCGGCGTCCCGGTCGAGCGCATCATTGTCGATCCCGGACTGGACCTGAACAAGAACACGCATCATTCGCTCGAGCTCATACGCCGCCTTGGCGAAATCGCCGCACTGGGTCATCCTCTGTTGGTTGCCGTATCCAACAAGGATTTCATCGGCGAGACGCTCGATCGAGAACGAGGTGGGCGACTTGAAGGCAGCCTCGCTGCCGCCGTAGCGTGCATTTTTCAGGGTGCACGAATCGTGCGCATGCACAATGTTGCGGCTGCTGTCGCGGCCGTACGGCTCACCGAGGCAATCCTCGGGTTCCGCCAACCCGCATTCGTGCGGCACAACGCGCAGTAGATCGATGCAAGACCACGATAAGGAGTTGCTCGAGCGGTACGCGATACGCGATCGGATGGTCCTGCACGTGCGTGCCAACTTCATTGCCAGCGTGGATGGCGCCGCAGCTCACGACGGGCGCAC
The DNA here is from genome assembly GCA_036834945.1 of Steroidobacteraceae bacterium. Lineage (GTDB taxonomy): Bacteria > Pseudomonadota > Gammaproteobacteria > Steroidobacterales > Steroidobacteraceae > 13-2-20CM-66-19. The sequence goes on along the minus strand of DAITMW010000156.1, from coordinate 8,704 downwards.
GCGCGGCCTGAACAACGCAGACGACAAGCAGGTCTTCGACCTGTTGCGCATGCTGTGCGATGTCGTTCTGGTGGGTGCCGGAACGCTTCGTACGGAAGGGTACGCAGACCTGCGAGTCGAGGATAGGGCGAGTGCCTGGCGCCTCCAACACGGGCTCCCCCCGCAGCCGACCCTCGCGGTCGTGTCCGCACGGCTGGCGCTAGACCCGGAAATGGCGGCCTTTGCGAACGCTCCTGTGCGACCGATCATTTTTACGCACGCGCGCTCGCCGGTGCAGAAGCGGCGGGACCTGTCCCGTGCGGCTGAGGTGATCGTGTGCGGCGAGGAGAGGTTGGATCCGCACGCGATGCTCGGCTGCCTGGCGCAGCGCGGTCTGTCCCAGGTGCTGTGTGAAGGCGGCCCGCATCTGTTCGGCACGCTCATCGAAGCGGACTGCCTGGACGAGCTCTGCTTGACGCTCAGCCCCGTTCTGGAGAACGGTAGCGCGGGGCGCATTACGGCGGGCGCGGCGCAAACGCCGCGTGGCATGCGACTGGGGCATGTGCTTTCGGTCCGGGACATGTTGCTGTTGCGATATGAGCGGTCCCGGTGAGGGTTGAGTTCTCGCTAACCCGCGAAACCCCGCGTGCAGTTCCCGGCGGGCGAGGAAGGTACAACACATGAGCACCAAGGTTGTCATCAACGGTCTGACGGTTGAGGTCGGCGACCTCACTATCGCCGGCCGCAAGCTGCGCACGTTGAGAAACCGCGACCCGCTGGCGCTGCCGTGGAAGGAGCTCAACATCGAACTCGTGTTCGAGTGCACCCGCCGCATCAGAGGCTCCTGATGGAGGAGATGAGCCGCAGATCCGGGCGCGCGCGCCTCCCCAACTTGGCCACCGTCGTGGCTGGCGCGGGTGCCACTCACCCCCGCGAGGACGTTGCCGGCGCGAGGCTCGTCATCGAGGCGCCCTTTCACCTTGAGGCGACGGTGCGAGTCCTACAGCGTCGCCCGGCGAATCGAGTTGATGTCTGGGTCCGAAATCGGTATCGGCGCGTGCTAACGACGGCGGACGGTCCGGTCCTGATCGAAGTACACAATCGCGCGACGATTGCGGATCCCGACGTTCGTTTCTCAATCCGCTCGGGAAATCCCTCCGCCGCGACGCGAGCCTGGCTTGAGCAGACCGCGCGCAAGGTCCTCGGCCTGAACCTGCACCCGGCGTCTCTGCAAACCGTAACGGAGGCCGAACTCAGGCTTCGAGCCACTGCGCTCGCGCTGCGCGGCATGCGGCCTCCACGGTTTGCCGAATTGTTTGAAGCGTTCGCCAGCGTTGTACCGTTTCAGCAGCTGAGCCTCGACGCCGGAATAGCCATATTGGGACGACTGACCGAGCGCTTTGGCGAGCCTCTCGAGCATGAGGGATACCGCTACCATGCATTTCCCACGGCTAGCGCTGTTGCGAATGCTCGCCTCGAGGCCCTGCACCGATGCGGCCTGAGCTTCGGCAAGGCGCAGTCGCTGCGGTATCTGGCCAAAGCGATCGAATTGGGTGAACTGAACGAGGCTGCAATCTCTGGCATGAGTACGAACAACGCGCTAAAGCGTCTTGCCGATCTACCGGGAATCGGCCCATGGAGCGCTGGCGTGGTGCTGTTGCGCGGATTCGGGCGACTTGACGTGTTCCCGCCCGGCGACGTCGGCGCCCTGCGTGGGCTGCGCGCGCTACTGCACCTGCGGGCGGGGCAGTCGATTGACCCCATCGTGAAACGCTTTGGCGCTCATCGAGGTTACTTGTACTTCTGTGCACTTGGCGCCAGCCTCTTGGCTAAGGGCCTTATTCACCCGGCGTCGTCCTTTGCTACCAGAAGTTCGCGGGTGCTGAAGGGATGACTCCATGGCGGAAGCCGGAAAAGAGAAAAGCACACCGAGCGCAAGATTATTTCGAATGGTCCGTGCGCATGGAAGGGGGTAGAACATCGCCTGAGACTTGCAACATTGAGCGGACGTCGAAGAGCGCTCAAGCCCTTCAACGTACAACCTGCCACAAGGAAGCTCTCGAATTGAAAACACCGCCGGCACTGATGACCGAAGCTGAACGAAACCGATATCGCCGATTCCTGGCCGCAGCCGAGGAAAAGCTTGCGCGTGATCGTCGGCATCTTGCAAAACTTCGCGATCGATGGCATCTCTCAGACGCCATCACGGACGGCGCGGCGTCACAAGGTGTGGCCACCCTGTACTCGCAAGTGCGGATACGAGACATGAAGTCTGGTAGGACCCACGTTCAAACGGTGGTGCTGCCGACGGACGCTGAAGTCTTCGCGGGTCGGCGTGCGTTATCTTCCTGGTCCGGTCCGATGCTGTTGGGTGCACGGGAAGGTGATGAGATTGAGTGGATCAGCGACGAGGTCCTGCAGCAATTGCGCATCGAGGAGGTTCTCCATCAGCCCCAAACTGTCCTCTCTGATTCTCCGGCTCAAACACCTCGGGCAGTGCGTGCAGACTCCCCGGCGGTGACGGACATGACCCACCTCGCATGGCAGCGAAATGAGAAGAGCCGACGGGCTCGTATCCCATGATCGCGACGGATCAGCGTGAGATTCCCTCGAGACGTTGATGGTTTACAAAGCTCAACGCGGGCAAGGTCGATCGCAAATCCTGCGGCGATGATGGCCGCATCGATGCTCACGTCCCACGATTCGACTTCCACTCGACTCATCGGCTGGCTGCGACCATCGATTGCTCCCACGCTGCAGGCCCTAAGTCTGCAGCAGGCTCGAGCGGCTTTGAGCCGCTTAAGGTGCAGTCAGAACTCATGCGGGCTTCTTCAGGCCGCCATGGGGATCAATGACGAATTTACGCGCCACGCCCTTGTCGAAGTCGGCATAGCCCCTGGGCGCATCATCCAGTGAGATGATTGTGGTGTTGACGGCTTTGGCGATGTGGATACGTTCGTGCAAGATGGCCATCATCAAGCCGCGGTTGTACTTCATGACCGGCGTCTGGCCGGTGAAGAAGCTGTGCGACTTGGCCCAGCCGAGACCAAACCGCAGGTTGAGATTGCCAGTGCGCGCCGCGGAGTCCTGCGCTCCCGGGTCTTCCGTGACATACAGCCCCGGAATGCCAATCTGCCCGGGCGCACGCGTCACCGCCATCAGCTGATTGAGCACGGTCGCGGGTTGTTCCTTGCCGCCGTGCTCTTTCGCTTCAAAGCCGACGCAATCAATCCCGCAGTCCACTTCGGGCACTCTGAGGATCTGTTCGACATGCTCCGTAAGCGTGCCGCCTTGTGAGAGATCAATCGTCTCACATCCAAAGGACTTAGCCTGGGCCAGCCGCTCCTTGTTGAAGTCGGATACGATCACGACGGCGGCACCTAACAGCAACGCAGCCGCGGACGCAGCCAAGCCAACCGGTCCTGCGCCTGAGACGAGGACCGTTGACCCGGTCGTGACGCCGGCGCAGATGCAGCCGTGGTAGCCGGTGGGCAGAATGTCGGTGAGGCAGGTCAGATCCTGTATCTTTTCCAACGCCTGCGCCTTGTCGGGAAATCTGAGCAGGTTGAAATCCGCGTAGGGCACCATGACGTACTCGGCCTGACCGCCGATCCAACCCCCCATATCCACGTAGCCATAAGCCCCGCCGGGGCGCGCCGGGTTGACGGTCAGGCAGACTCCGGTGGCGCGCTCTTTGCAGTTGCGGCACCGACCGCAGGCGACGTTGAACGGCGTCGACACCAGATCGCCGACTTTGATGAACTGCACGTCCCGCCCGACCTCGATGACCTCACCGGTAATCTCATGGCCCAGCACGAGTCCTGGAGGAGCCGTCGTGCGTCCTCGCACCATGTGCTGGTCGCTGCCGCAGATGTTCGTCGCGACAACCTTCAAGATCACCCCGTGCTCGGCCTGTCGGCTCCGAGGATCCACGAGCTTGGGAAAGTCGATGCTGCGCACCTCGATCTTGCCCGGCCCGACATACACCACTCCACGATTGCTTGGCATGTTGAGATGCTCCGTTGAGAGTTCAACTAAAGGCGGTGGCCCCGGCTTCCGCAACCACCTGATCCTGCTCACCCGATCCGCCGCTAACGCCAATCGCGCCCACGACCTTCCCGCTGCGTCGCAGAGGAATGCCGCCCGCAAAGATCATGATGCGGCCACCGTTGGAGACGTGAATGCCATAGAACTGCGCCCCAGGTTGCGACAGTGTCGCCAGATCCCGCGTGGCAATGTCGAAGGCCCGCGCGGTGAAGGCCTTGTTGATGGCAATGTCGATGCTGCCGATCCAAGCCCCGTCCATGCGCACGTGCGCAACCAGATTTCCGCCGCCATCGGCGACGGCGATGTTCATGGGTTGACGGATTTCTGCCGCCTTCTTCTCGGCGGCGACGATGATTTTCCGCGCATCTTCAAGCGTAACCATAAGAAGGCCCTGTCGAGCCAGGTTGGGTACCAACACTTCCACGAGTCCGCAACGCACAGTGTGTTGACGTGAGTCCCGTCTCGGCTATCGAAACTGAATCGCCAGTCATCTGTGGTGAGGGTAGAAGTCCGGCAGCCATCCGACAAGCGATGAATATTGGCGCGATGAATCGGTCTTTCCGATTTCAGATCGGTATCGAAGTCAATGCGAGCCGATCATCCCGGGTGGGAGCTAATGCTGCCTAGTCGACACAGGTCGAGTCCGTATTCCGCTTCGGTTGCCGGCAGATCGCAACTCAACTTAAAACACCTGACCTGGGCAAGGTCCATCGGCCGCTTTGCGCGAGGACGAGACCCAATATCCCAACCCTGGGCACACTCTAAGTAGAACCTCCAGGGGCAAAGCAGTCGCGAAGAGTCAACGGCGCCAAGGGGAGACCCAGCCGATCGATCGCTCGTGCTCCGGCCATCCCCTGTCGCCGTGAGAAATGGCGTGCTCGCGGAGCACAATCCCACCCACTCGGTCCGTATCCACGTTGTGGTAAAGCAGTTGTCGTCTGCATCCTCAGAGGTGCATCATTCCTCGCACTGTCAATGGGGTGGGGCTATGGCTCGACTTAAGCTCATCATTGCGCCGACGGACTTTTCTCCCGCCGCCGATCGAGCGACACGTCGAGCCGCATCGCTGGCATCCGCACTGGGCAGCGGTCTGCATTTAGTTCACGTTTTGCCCCCACAGCAGCTGCTCCAGCAGCTCTTTCCCGCCCCTCTTCAGGGCGAAGCCGAAGCGTTGCGCGCTCGAGCCGAGCAGGCCTTGAACGAGCGCGCGCAGCGCCTCGCGGCGCAGTTCGGGGTGACGCCCGCTTGCCAGTTGTTCAACGGACGCGCACACGAGGCCATTCTCGATGCAATCGAAATGCTCGACGCGAATCTCACCGTGCTCGGTGCGCAAGGCGAGCGTGAGGGTGTGTTGCCGCCGCACACGGTCGGAGATACCGCGGTGAAGATTGCGGAGCGCTCTCGTGGAGCGACATTGCTCGTACGGCGGGAAGTGCAAGAGCACTACTGCCGCATCGTCGGGTGCGCGAAGGGCGTGCCAGCGGATCGTAGCGTGGTCGCTTGGGCGCGTACCCTCAGTCCCGCGGACCTGATCCACCTCGTCAGCGCGTATGGAGTGCCTTACGAGGGGAGGCTGATCGAGTGGGGCGCATCGCAGTCAACCATCGATGTCTACGCGACCCGTGAACGCGATGAGCGCACCGGCCAGTTGTCCGACGTGTTGAGTGAGCTCGGGCTGCCGGCGGCGGTTGCGCGCCTGCACATCCAGCGGGGCGAGCCACTGCGAACCATCTTGAGCACCGTTGAGAAGCTTCAGGCCGATCTGATTGTTGTGGGACGCCGCGCACAGCTCGATCCACTCTCAGGCGGTCAATTCGGCAGCGTCGCGGCGCACATCGCGTTTGAGGCGCCGACGGACGTGATGATCGTTCCGCCATCGAGAAATCCGGCGACAGGGTGAAGTGAGCCTACACAGTAAAGGTCGCCAAGCGGCTCCTGCTTCGATCTCGAGTGAAACGAACCGGTTATTTCGCCGGCGTCGTAGGCGCGGTGCTGTACGTCGGCGATTGCGCAAACTCCGCAGGTACATCCCACATGCGAGCCGCGTACCACACCGCCCACGCGACGATAAAGAGCGACATGACCCAGACCCAGACCGGAATCGATGAGCGGGCCTCGGCCCGACGCGGGTCGAACGGGTCGTCGGAACTGAAGGCATCTACCGTGAAGCGCACTCTGCCTCGCCGGGTCGAATGAGGCCGCAACCCGGCCACGAGGATGCCTGGCCCGTTGTGCACGCGAAAGGGAACTTCCTCAATCCCTTCGCGGCCGCTTTCACCCTGTGCGCGAAATGTGAGCCGGTGCGGCCCATCCTCGAGAGTGCGAGTATCGAGCGTGGCGTCGGTGGGCAACGCCTGATCGATGATCGGTTTTGGATTGTCGTCCAGATAGACACGAACGCGCGGTTTGTCCACGAGAGCACCTCGTTTCAACGATCGTCCTGCAGAATGTCGTACTTCGGGTGGGTTCGATCGGTCTCGCCCGGATGAAACAACATCCAGAACATGACCCCGAAACAGGCCACTGTTATGGCGCCTGCCACGGCGATGATGACGACGTTACCCCAGAAGGGACCGATCAACTGATGGTGCATGAGGTGATTCTCACTTGTCAGTGGCCCGTTGCGCCGCGACCTGTTCCGTCGTGATCGGCGCGCCGTGGTTACCCCAGGAACTGCGCTCGTAATTGATGATGTTGGCAATGTCGGCATCGCTCAGGGTCGTGCCGAATGGCGGCATCGGGCTGGGATAGACCATGCCGCCGACGTTGGCACCCTGCAATCCGTGCAGCACGACGTGGATATGCTGTGTCGGATCAGCGTCATTGACTGCCGAGTTGCCCTTGAGTGGGGGGAATGCTCCCGGCAGGCCTTCACCGGTGGCCTGATGGCAAGCGGCGCAGTTCGCGGTGAATAGGGTTTGACCCCTGGCCGCATCGTAAACTGGAGATCCGGGCGCCGCTGCGGCGGCCGGTAAATCCGCGGAGCCCGCGAGGCTGGCGGCTGCGGTCGGTGTGCCCGCACCACCTGGCAAGGCGGGTTGTTTCAGCGCCTGAAGATAGGCTAGGAGAGCTTGCGCGTCGGGCGTCGGCACTACCACACCGTGCGTCGGTGCGTAGGCCGTCGGCAAGGCGAGGGGTGTCACGCCCGGAGGCGCACGATCAACCACCTCGAACAACCATGCGAACGGCGGCATGATCGATTGGGGTACCACCGCGCGCGGGTTGTACAGATGGATGTACTGCCATACCGTGCTGGGCTGTCGCGCGCCCACGTTGGTCAAATCGGGTCCCGTCCGCTCAGAACCCAGCAGTTCCGGGGTCTGGTAGGCGAAGTCTCCGGGCGCCGAGGGGCGGCCAAACACCTTGTCCTGGGGCAACGGGCGGACCTGCTGAGTGTGGCAATAGCTGCAACCGTTTGCGACGTAAACCTCGCGGCCTTGCGCCTGCAGCGCCGTCAGGGGCTCGACGCCTGGACCCGGTGGCGTCCTCGACAATTCGATGCCGGGGAGCACACCCATGAGGATCGCAAGCACAGCGTAAACCAGGGTCGAGCCGCCAGCGATCAGCAGCAGCTTGTTCATGTCGCGGCCCTTGCCGCAGGTTTTGAGTCATCGCGCGCGGCTGTCGCGCCGCCTCCGCCATAGGTCATGCGCCAGACGTTCCAGCCGAATACAACATGGCCGAGGAACATCAGCGAACCACCGACACCGCGCCAGACCCAGTACGATTGCATGTCCGCCACAGACTGGATAAAAGGCAGGCCGTGTTTCCAATCCAGGCCCTGCAGGGTGCCCCCCACGGACAACGAGACGATGTAGATGAAACTACCCACCACGGCCATCCAGAAATGCAGTGCCAGCCCGAGCGGACCCGGCTCCTTGCCGGTGCCCAGAGGCAACAGGACATAGATGCCGCCCCAGATCGCAAAGGTGACGAAGCCGTACATCGTCAGATGTGAATGCCCGACCGTGAAGTTGGTCATGTGCCACACTTCCTGGAGCGAGCGGAAGGCCTCGAAGGTGCCTTGAGTGGATCCGACCAGGTAGCCGATCACCCCGACGAAGATGAACATCAGCGGATAGGAATGCGTCATGTCGCGCACCCGTCCCCGCATCGTGAGCAAAAAATTGGCGCTGCCACCCCAGACCGGCACCAGCATCGCCACACTGAACACGATGGCGGTCGTTTGCAGCCACCAGGGCAGGGGGCTGAACAGAAAGTGATGTGCCCCGATGATCGGATAGAACACCAGGTTAGTCCAGAAGGCGAAGACACCCAGCGCGTAGGAATAGATCGGCCGGTTCAGTAGCTTCGGTAACGCGTAGTAAAAGATACCCAGTGCCAACGGGGTAAACCACATGCCCACCGCGTTGTGCATGTAGAACCCGGACACCGACACCTGGCCGAGGCCGTACTGATACCACGGCAGAATCGCGACAACCGCGATGATGCAGGTCCACAGGACGCCCCCGACGGTGTACCAGTTGGACAGATAGATGTCGTGCGTGCTGCGTCGTGCGACCGTGCCGATCAGGTTCCAGGCCGTGACGAGGAGTGCGCCCAGAAAGATCAGCCGGATCGGCCCCGGCCACTCGCGATATTCCAGATTGCCGTCGTTGAGCCCCAGTGCGAGGGCGATCGTCCCCGCGACTGCCGCCAAGTTGAACAGCACGAGGCC
>DAITMW010000155.1:3453-16994 GCA_036834945.1 Steroidobacteraceae bacterium | reverse complement strand
TGGACAAGCCCAACTACGGGGTCCACGTGCGCATGCCCAAGAGCATTTTCGTCGCGAAGTGATTCGACGCCCGGTGTTGATCGCAAGTTGGGTGTTGGCGCTTCTGGCCACGCCCCGGTTGCTGCTCGCGGCGCAGACGGTCGCGCTGACCGACAGTGGACCCGCGATGGGTCTGGCTGACTCGGCGGCATTGCGTGCCACGGTCTTTGGCACGCCTCCGCAGGATCTTGCGCCGCTGCCGGCGGCCGTGCCACTGGAGGAGATCGATATCTCCATGCCCTGGGCGCAGCCGGTGCCCAAGGTGATGTGGTTTGACGGGCGGCTGCGCGTTTGGTTCTCGGCACAGCGCGGACCGGCGCCACTGGCTATCGTCATCTCCGGTACCGGTAGCGATGGCAATACCGCGAAAATCTCTCTGCTTCGTGGCGCGCTCTACGGTGCCGGCTATCATGTGTTGACACTGCCGTCGCCGACCTTTCCCGGGTTCATCGTGTCGACATCGAGCACGGGGGTCGCCGGCGATCTCCTCCAGGATGGACGCGATCTGTACGCAGCGTTGCAACGGATCATCGCTCATTTGCCCAGGCATGGGCCGATCACGGAAATCGACATACTCGGCTACAGTCTCGGAGGCGCCAATGCCGCGGTCGTCAAATCGCTCGACGCCAAGGAGGGCAAGCTCGGCATCCATCGCGCAGTGATGATCAACCCTCCGGTCAGCCTGTTCGCCTCGATCGACCGGCTCGACAAGCTGTTCACGCAAAGTATCGGTTCCGGCGACGCGGCCCTCGAAAATCTGTATCGCAAGCTCTACACGCGACTGGCGAACCTGTACCGCGCCTCGCAGAAAGTGCCGATCGATGACACCGACCTGCTGGCCGCCGCGGCCTCGGTGCTCAAGACCGACGCGGACTTCTCCGCGGCCATCGCGCTTACTTTCCGGTTAGAGCTCGTGGATGTGTTTTTCGCGGGCGATCTGTATGCCCGCACCGGTGTGGTCATCGATCCCCGGCATCCGCCGGGTCCGGAGGACTCCCTGCAGGAGATCGGCAAGGAGTTGCGGACGAAGACGTTCGCGGAGTATTTCAACTCGGTGTTCGTGCCTTACTACACGGCGCAGCGCCCGGGCGCGACGGCGGAATCGCTGCAGGCGGACAATCGCCTGGACGTCATCGGGGCCGAGTTGCGTGACAACCCTGATTATTACGCGCTGACCAACAGGGACGATCTGATCCTGTCCAAGCCGGAGCTCGCCTGGCTCGAGCGGACGTTGGGCAGCCGGATCGTGGTTTACGATCATGGTGGCCACCTGGGGAATCTCGGCGAGAAGCGGCAGATTGCCGATATGCTCGATATGTTGGGTGGGCGGTGGCAGGGGGCGGCGCGGTGAGGGTTCGGCCGCTGCTGGGCATCGTTGCGTTGGTGTTGGGTGGTTGCGCCACTGAAGGCGTCACCGTGCGGCGGTTGCCGCCAGAATCGCACGCTGCGGTGCCAACGCCTGCGCCGGCGCCCGGCGCACCGGAACCAACACCCGCGCCGGCGCCCGGCGCACCGTCACCAACACCCGCATTGCCGCCCCTGACCCCCGACGAAGCCCCGTCGATGTACAGCTACGACCCGCTGGAGCCCCTCAACCGCTTCACCTACAACTTCAACGCGCGGTTCGACGAGCACATCTTCCTTCCGGTGACGAATGGCTATCGCCGGGTGCCCAGCCCCATCCGCCTCGGCGTGCACAACTTCTTTCACAATCTTTCCGAGGTCACCAGCACCGCGAACTATCTTCTCCAGCTGCGCCTCGCGGGCGGTGCCCGCACCCTCGGCCGGTTCGTGATCAACAGTACTCTGGGGATCGGCGGGTTGTTCGACGTCGCCACGAAATTCAAGTTGTCGAACGAGCAGACCGGCTTCGCGGCAACCTTGTCGACCTGGGGCGTGCCGCCCGGCCCTTACCTGGTCATCCCGATTCTCGGGCCGTCGACCCTGCGCGACGGCGTTGGCTTTCTCGGGGACTATGGGATCGATTATGGTATCAACGTGGCCGACCTGTACCGCGGCTACCAGAGTTGGGGACTCGGCGTGGTGAATGCGATCGATCAGCGTTCCGTCATCGACTTCCGTTACTACGGCAGCGGCTCGCCGTTCGAGTACGAGACCATCCGTTTCCTGTACGTGCACCGGGACCTGATCCAGGACGAGGCGTTGCGCAAGGTCGGGCGGCGCAAACCGCCCGATCCCGTGAAACCGGCAGGGAAGTGAGCGCCTGGGCCTGGTCCGACCTGATGATCCGGGGCACCGCCCTGTGTTGTGTGGCCGGGCCGGCGGTGTGGGGTGGTTTCGCGCTCTGGTACCAGTTGCCCCGCCACCTTTGGATCCGCGTTGCGGGTGTCATCTTGTGGTTGGTCTTTGCCGTCGTAGCCCTGCTCGTCGTGGCGCGTGGCATGATTGCGTTCGGGGTGGTCGTTTTCGCTGCCGCCTTTGCCCTGCTCCTCGTCTGGTGGCATGGCATCAAACCTTCCAACAATCGTGACTGGGCGGACGATGTCGGTCAGATGACGACAGGCGTCATCGAGGGAGATCGCGTCACTCTGCGCAACGTACGGAATTTCGATTGGCGCACCACGAGTGATTACACCCGGCGCTGGGAAACCCGGACCTACGACCTGCGCCGCCTGGACGGCGTCGACATGATCCTCTCGTACTGGACCGTGGAACCGATCGCCCACGTACTCATTTCGTTCGGGTTCGATGACGGCGAGCACGTCGTCTTCTCGGTCGAGATCCGTCGCGAGAGGACTGAGAAATTCTCGGCGCTTGGCGGATTCTTCAAGGAATTCGAGCTCAGCATCATTGCGTGCGACGAACGCGACGTCATCCGGCTGCGGACCAATGTGCGCGACGAGGAAGATTACCTCTACCGGATCCGGATGCGGCCATCCAACATGCGCTCACTGTTTCTTTCCTATGTGAGCGAGGCCAACGAGCTCGCGCGCGCACCGCGCTTCTACAACACCCTGACGGTGAACTGCACGACGCTCGTCTACCAGATGATGCGGCGCATCCTGGGACATCTGCCATTGGACCTGCGCCTGTTGTTTTCCGGTTATCTTGCAGGTTACGTCCACAAGGTCGGGGGACTGGATTCCCGCTACCCCCTGGAGGAGCTGCACCGGCTGGGTCACATTACCGGACGCGCGCAAAAATCCGACCGGCGCCCGTCGTTTTCGGCGGATATCCGGGAGGGCATACCCCCGGTCGAGCCCCCGGCGGAGGCTCCAGGTTACATGTCCGGTGCGTAGACCTTAGAATAGGTCAAGGTGCGGTCGATTGATACCAGACAGGCCGCATCGAGCCCCCCAGACTTCGACCGTTTTGCACCCCCACTCATCGAGGCATCGTCATGGCACTGAAAGACGCGAAAAAGACTGAACTGAAGGAGCGGCGCAAGGCGCCACTGGTGACGCCAACGGACCTTGGCGCGAAGGCCTCCGTGGATATCGCCGGTGGCATGAATGCGATCCTGGCGGACGTGTTCGCGCTTTACCTGAAGACCAAGAATTTCCACTGGCACATGAGTGGTCCCCATTTCCGCGACTATCACCTGCTGCTGGACGAGCAGGCGGATCAGATCTACGAGATGGCTGATCCCATTGCCGAACGCATCCGCAAGGTTGGCGGGTCCACGTTGCGCTCGATCGGCCACATCGCTCGTCTCCAGCGCATCAAGGACAATGATGCGGACTACGTCGATCCGCTCGATATGCTGGCGGAGCTGCGCGAGGACAACCAGTCATTGGCGGCGCGCCTGCGCGAGGTCCATGAGGTTGTCGACGAGCTGCGCGACATCGCTACCGCCAGTCTCATCGAGAACTGGATCGATGAGACCGAGCGGCGCGTGTGGTTCCTTTACGAGGCGAGCCGCCGCGGCGCTTGAGTTGGAGGCCGGTGCGGAGTCCGCTTACGCGCGGACCCGCACCAGCCGGCGGTGCGCTCGCGCGCTAATGCAACGCCCGCACCAGCAGTTGATACACCCGCGCGCTACTGCAGCGCCCGTACGGCTTTCGCGATGCCTTCCGAGTCCAATCCCTGGTGACCCATCTGTTGCCACAGTCCGCCTGAGCCCTCACGGTTCGTGCCGATATGGTTGTAGCTGCCCTTGAAGCCGGCCTGCAGGAGATAGCTGCCGAAGCGGCTGCCCAGGCCGGTCTTCACATTCCAACCTTCGACAACGAGTACGAATGGGGCCCCCGCCAGGGTCTTCATCATCTGTGCGTCGACCACATTGAGCGTGGACTTGTTGATGAGTCCGACTTTCACTCCCTGCTCCTGTAGCCGGATCACGGCATCCAGGGCGCGGTAGACCGTCTCTCCCGTCGCGATGACATAGCCACCGCCCGCGGGCGCGGCACGCACGATGTGATCCTTGCCGGGCTCGAAGGGCTTGCCCTGGTAGAGCGGCTTGCCGTCGTCACCCAGGATGTCGGGGACGGCGGCGCGCGTGCTGAAGACGAACCGGAGTCCCGGGTCGTTGAAAATGCGCTTCACGCAGGCGGCGAACTGGTGTTGGTCCGCCGGGAAATACAGCCTCGTGGTGTCACCGCCGTGGACCGGGGTCACGCCGCCATCGGCAAACATGCTGTTGATGCCGAAATGACAGGTGTTGTCGGCCATGTCGTCGACGCCGCTGTGGCTGAAGTGCGCCAGCACGTTCGAGAAGTTCAGCCGCGCCATGGTGATCTCGCTGATGACCATCTCGAGGAAGGCGCTGAAGGTCGAGTAGATGCCCTGCTTGCCCTCGACCGCGCCGAAACCCGACGCGGCGGAGTAATTGCCACGCTCCATGATGCCGGCGCGAACGAATACTTCAGGGTGTTTCTTGCGTACGTGGTGCAGCCCCTGTGAGCCTTCGAGATCGTTGTCGAACACGCGGACCTTGGCGATGCGGTCCTTCTCGCTCATGCCGTCGAGAATCTCGTTGAGGATCTTTCCGAAGTCATCGCGGTTCTTGCCGGCGCCGCTCGAGCCCTTGAAGGTGAGGGGGCTCTTGGAGGGCTTGGCTGCCTTGAGCATCTCGATGGCTTTCTCGTAACCGCCACGTTGCTCCAAGTAGTGGATGGCGATTTCGGGCTCCACCGCATCGTGCGCCTTGGGGTTGCCTTCGATGCCCGCAATTCCGCTGGCCATGCGGCGCTTGATCACCAGGGCGCGCGGTCCTTGTTCCGAGAACACGCGACACAGGTCGATGTAGAGCGCGTCGAGGTCCTCACCCATGGTGGTTTCGGTTTGCAGGCCATACCCGTTGAGCGTGCGCGTGAGGTCGTAGCCCGGCATGTAGTCCTGCGGATGACCGGCGATCGTCACGTTGTTGTCGTCGATCAGCACCTTGACGTTGAGCTGATGGGCCACGGCCAGGCGTCCAGCTTCCGCGTTGTCGCCTTCCATCTGGCTGCCGTCCGAGCCGAGCAGGACGACGGTCTTCCCGGGGTTGCCCATGGCAACACCATTGCAGAAAGCCCACAGGTGTCCGAGCCGGCCCGAGGCGAATTCGACGCCGGGCGTCAGGCCTTTCTCGGGATGCCCCGGCAATCCGCTGTCGAACTCGCGGTAGTGCAGGAGCTTTTCGGCCGGCATGGCTCCATTGAGTACGCTCAGCAGGTACTGCGTCGCGACGCGGTGGCCGGCCTCGTCGTAGAAGATCGGGATGATCGGCGCACCGTTGGCGATGAAGGCGCGGACGATCGTCAGCTCAGGAACGGTGTCGTATGCGCCGCCCGTATGGCCGGACAGGCCTTTGGCCGCGGCCAGGGACGTGAAGAAAACGATGGCATCACGGCAAAGCTGAATGTTGTGCCGGAGCGCCGCTCTCTGGGCGTCCGTCAGCGTGCTCACCGCGGGATCGAGTTTCAGCGGTTGCAGCTTGCCGAGGTCAATCGGAAACGCTTCGTTGGCCATATTCCTGGTTCCGTAATAGACGCGGTTGAAAATAGCCTGCTATCAATCGCCGGGTCTTGTACCACTGCGCGCGCAGGAGCGATACCTCAATATGAGTGACCCGACCGAAGCGACCCGGGGCGCTTTCAAACCCATGCCCCACGATGTCGAGGGATTCCGGGAGCTTGCCGGGCTGGCGCTCGATCTACGGGCCGCATCGAATCACGGCAGCGAGCAGATCTGGCGTGCTCTCGATCCGGTCCTGTGGGACCTCACGCACAATCCTTGGGCAGTCCTGCGGACGGCCTCGCGCGAGCACATCGAGCGGCTGCTCGCCGACACCGGGTTTCGGCGCCAGGTCGATGAGCTCGAGCGCGCCCGGCGCGAGAGTCTGGCCAAGCCAGCCTGGTTTCAGCAGGCGCATCCGCGAGCCGCCCTGAAAACCGTCGCCTACTTCAGCATGGAGTTCATGTTGAGCGAGGCATTGCCGATCTACTCCGGCGGCCTCGGCAACGTGGCAGGCGATCAGCTCAAGGCCGCCAGCGACCTGGGAGTGCCGGTCGTTGGAATCGGGCTGCTCTACAGTCAAGGTTACTTTCGCCAGTTGATCGACTCGAACGGTGGTCAGCAGGCCATGTACCCGTACAACGATCCGGGACAACTGCCGATCGTGCCGCTGCGCGGGCCGAACGGCGACTGGTTGCGATTGCAGCTCGATCTGCCGGGTCACTCCGTCTGGCTGCGTGCGTGGCAGGTGCAGGTCGGGCGGGTGAGGCTCTACCTGCTCGACAGTAACGACGTGGCCAATTACCCCGCTTATCGCGGTATCACGAGCGAGCTCTATGGTGGCGGCTCCTACTTGCGACTCATGCAGGAGCTCGTGCTGGGCATCGCGGGCTGGCGGTTGCTTGGAGCCCTGGGTCTCGAGCCGCGGGTGTGTCATCTCAACGAGGGACACGCGGCATTCGCGGTGTTGGAAAGAGCGCGGAGCTTCATGAGCGCGACCGGCTTGCCATTCCGTGCGGCGCTCGCGGCCACTCGCGCCGGGAATCTCTTTACCACCCATACCGCGGTCGCGGCGGGCTTCGATCGCTTTGCGCCGGATCTCATCGAGGCCCTGCTGGGCGAGTTTGCCCGTACCTCGCTCGGGCTATCGGTGGATGAGCTGCTGGGCCTGGGGCGACAGAATCCGCATGATCCAACCGAGCCTTTCAACATGGCGTACCTTGCCATCCGCGGGAGTAACGCCGTCAATGCGGTTAGCCGCCTGCACGGCGTGGTGAGCCGTAACCTGTTTCAGTCACTGTTTCCCCGCTGGCCGACGGACGAAGTGCCGGTCGGCTATGTCACGAACGGAGTCCACACGCCGACCTGGACGGGTGCGGCCGCTGACGCTCTGTGGACGAAAGCCTGCGGGCCCGATCGCTGGCAAGGAGGCGAGAGGTCGAGCGACGAGTCGATTCGCGCAGTGGATGCGGCGACGTTGTGGCGATTCCGCAGTCTCGCCCGCAAGGAGCTCATCGAGCACGCGCGCGAGCGGTTATCTCGCTCGCTCATCGCCTCCGGTGCCACGCCGGCCGAGATCGAAAACGTACGACACATGTTCGATCCGGATGTCCTGACCATCTGTTTCGCGCGCCGTTTCGCCACCTACAAGCGTCCGAACCTGTTGCTACACGATCCACAGCGGTTGCTGCGGATCCTGACAAACTCTCAACAGCCGGTTCAGATCATCCTCGCGGGCAAGGCTCACCCGGCCGACGAACCTGGCCAGGCACTGATCCGGCAGTGGATCCAGTTCATCCGCGGCACGGAGGCGCGGCGGCATGTCATGTTCCTGAGCGATTACGACATGTTGCTCACCGAGCGGCTGGTGCAGGGAGCGGACGTGTGGCTCAACACACCGCGGCGGCCTTGGGAGGCGAGTGGCACGAGCGGTATGAAAGTGCTCGTCAACGGCGGCATCAACCTTTCGGAGCTGGATGGTTGGTGGGCGGAAGCCTACACACCGGAGGTCGGTTGGGCCCTGGGTGATGGGCGGGAGCACGGCGACGATCCAGGCTGGGATGCAGCCGAGGCCGAGGCGCTCTACCAACTGCTCGAGCGAGAGGTGATACCGCAGTTCTACACGCGTGATGACCAGGGCGTGCCCGTCGCATGGGTGGAAAGGATGCGCGCCAGCATGGCGCGACTGACCGGCAAATTTTCTGCCATGCGTACAGTGCGCGAGTACACGGAGGGGTTTTATCTGCCTGCCGCGCAGGGCTATGCGGAGCGCTCAGCCAATAAAGGGGCGATCGGCGATCGGATGGACAAGTGGTATCGAGAGCTGGTTGACAGATGGTCCGCGTTGCGCTTCGGTGAGGTCAAGGTCCGCACGGAAGGTGGCAAGCACGTGTTCGAGGCGCAGGTTTATCTCAACGGGCTCGCGCCGGATGCCGTGCGCATCGAGCTTTACGCCAGTGGTGATCCGCCGGTCAGGCAGGAAATGCGGCCGTTACAACAGTTGGTCGGTACGGGGCACGCGTGGGCCTACGGAACGGAAGTCTCCGCGCAACGGCCGGCATCGGATTACACGGCACGCATCGTGCCGAGTCATCCTGGCGCGGCCGTGCCGCTAGAGGCTGCCGAGATCGTCTGGCAGCGCTAGCCCTCAGTATCCGACTGCCTTCCCTGTATCGTTGCGCGCGTCGCTGGCGCCAAGGCGACGCCCGCTCTCCAGGTCGATTTCGATGCATTCTCCGTCGCCGACGCCACCGAAGGAGATGTTGTTGCCGTGCTCCTTCAGCAGGGCGATCGTATCGGGCGAGAAGCGGTTGCGCTCCAGCATCACACGATCCGGCATCCACTGCTCGTGGAAGCGAGGCGCATTGACTGCCTGTTGAATATCCAGGCCATAGTCCTCCACTCCGATCAGGATGTTGGCGACCGTGGTGATGATCGTCGGGCCGCCCGGGGTTCCCAACACCAGCCATAGCTTGCCATCCTTGAGTACGATGGTCGGGGTCATCGCCGACAGAGGCCGCTTGCCCGGGCCGATGGCGTTCGCATCGCCTTGGATGAGACCGAACATGTTGGGTGCGCCGGGCTTGGAGGAGAAGTCGTCCATTTCGTCGTTGAGCAGGAATCCGAGCGAGCCCACCGTCACCTTCGAGCCGAAACTGGCGTTGAGGGTCGTGGTTACCGCGACCGCGTTTCCGTCGGCATCGACCACCGAGTAGTGCGTCGTTTGCATGCTCTCCGGCGCCGTTCCCATGACCGGATGCGCCGCCGCGTATTGCGCCAGGGCACTCGATACGGGCGGGCGCTTCAGAGTGCCCGAGATGCTGGCCTGCTGGGGCTCGATCGATTTGCGCCAGGCATTGGCGTAGCTCTTGTCGGTGAGTTGCAGCACCGGCAGGTCGTTGAATTCCGGATCGCCGAGGAACTGCGCGCGATCGAAGAAGGCACGCCGGTAGGCTTCTGTGATGAGGTGCACCGATTCAGCCGAGTCGAGCCCGGATTTGCCGAGGTCGTAGCCCTCGAGGATGTTGAGAGTCTCGACTAGTGCGATTCCGCCGGAGGACGGCGGGGGCGCGCTGATGATCTCCAGGCCGCGATAGGTGCCGCGCACCGGAGTGCGATCCTTCACCTCGTAGTGCGCGAGGTCCTCGGTGGTGATGAGCCCCCCGCCTTGCTGGACGAAGTCAGCCAGCTCGCGTGCCATCTTGCCGGTGTAGAAATCGTCGGGAGCGGCAGCGATACGCTCGAGTGTGCGAGCGAGCGCCGGCTGCTTGAAGATGTCGTTCTGGTGCCAGCCTTTGCCGCCATTCTGGAAGATGCGCTTCGAATCCGGGAATTGCGCCAGGTCCGCGTTCTGCGTCATGGCGACCGCGTCGCTGTAACTCAGCGCATAGCCCTCGCGCGCCAGCCGGATCGCGGGGGCGATGACCTTCTTCAGGCCGAGCTTGCCGAAGTGTTGCTCGGCGTAGACGAGCCCCTTCACCGATCCCGGAACGCCCACCGCTTTGTAACCCACGGTACTCATTCTGGGGATCACTTTTCCCTGCGCGTCCTGGTACATGTTTGCCGTCGCCTTTCCAGGAGCGGTCTCGCGGAAGTCGACAAAATGCGTGGCCCATGGGTCCGCCGGGCTATCGCCGTCTTTCATACGGACGAGCATGAATCCGCCGCCGCCAAGGTTTCCCGCGGAAGGATGCACGACCGCGAGCGCGAAGCCGGTCGCGACCGCGGCGTCGACGGCGTTGCCACCGGCTTGCATCATTTCGACGCCCGCGCGGGAGGCCAGCTCGTGGACGCTCGCCACCATGCCGTGGTCCGCGACTTCCGGATGCATGCCGCCGCCGGCGAAGCACAGTTGTGTGACGAGAATCGCTGTCGCGAAGATGAGTGTGGGGCGGATTTTTGACTTCATTCGGGACCCGTGCAGCGCAAGCGGAAACTGGGATGAGGGTATTGTGCTAGAGAAGCGCTTTGTTTTGTAGGCACGCTCCGACAATGGAGCGCGGCGGGAGCAGGACAGACGCCAGATTAAACTTTGGTTAGGTTCCCCCTCTCCATTATTGGAGATTCACATGCCAGACAAGCGAACGATCGAGCGGGCTCGCAAGGATAAACGCGAGGGCAAGTCGGCGAGTACCCAGGCGGGCGAGTTCGTGCGCGAAGAAATCGAGCACATCCGTCAAGGCAAGCACGGCGCGCGTTCGACGAAGCAGGCCATTGCAATCGGCCTTTCAGAGGCGCGGCGCGCAGGGGTCGATCTCAAGCCGCCCAAGAAGGGAGCCACCTCGGAACGTACCCGCAAAAGTGCAGCCCGCGCTTACGCGCGCGGACACGGTGCACCGGCGCGTCGGAAGCCGTCGGCCAAGCGCTCGCGCGCAACCGAACAGGCACTCAAGCGCGAAGGACATTCCGCCGGTTCTCGTGCCTCACTCTCGCGGCAGGCTCGGTCAGCTGCCTCGCGCCGCACCAGCGCTCAACGGTCGGCCGCAGCACGCAAGGCAGTCCGGACGAAGGGCCCCGCTGAGCGCTCGGCCGCTGCTCGCAAGGCGGCGCGAACGCGCGAGATGCATTCTCATGGGTGAGAAAACACGAGATCGAACGACACTCGACTATGTCCGTCCGGGCGCCGAGGAACGCGCCCGGCTGCGTGAGG
Source organism: Steroidobacteraceae bacterium (assembly GCA_036834945.1). Lineage (GTDB taxonomy): Bacteria > Pseudomonadota > Gammaproteobacteria > Steroidobacterales > Steroidobacteraceae > 13-2-20CM-66-19. The sequence continues at coordinate 5,908 of DAITMW010000155.1, read as the reverse complement.
ATTTTGATTTCAACGATATCAATCACGACGGGCATCTCACGCTGGGTGAGTTCATTCGCTTCATGCGCAACGTGGACGAGGACATGACCACGGAGGAGTGTCAGGTTGGCTTCGACGCGATCGATACTGACCGCGACGGCATGATTGACTTCGAGGAATACGAGGCGTGGGCGAAGGGTAAGGAGGGTTGACGGTGGCGGTAAAGCGTAAGAAGGCTGCGGCCAGCCGGCGCCCGGCGCGGTCATCCGCCAAGGGCGGTGCGAAGGCCAAGTCTCCTCGGAAGTGGTCCGCCGGCGTCATGGCGCGCAGCGACGCGATGGATCTCGAGACGGGTGTATTCAAGTCACGCAGCGCCAGGCAGGTTGCGTTGTCGCTCAAACGCTCGGCGGAAGCGAGTCACCGCCGCAAGTCCTCCCCGTTCCGTTCCGCGATGTCGATGCTCAATTTCGAGATCAATCGCGGCGGCAAGAATCTCACGGCGGAGCGCAAGCGCGTGTTGAATCAGGCCAAGGTGGAGTTGCGCAAGGTGTTTCACCGGGAGCCGGCGCGGCAATGATTGTCAGGGCATCGCGTTCGGGCTGAAGGTGTCACACGCGTTCAGGTCGCCGGTCCGGAGGCCCTTCTTCAGCCAGCTCACGCGCTGGTCGCTGGTGCCGTGAGTGAATGATTCCGGCACGACGGTGCCGCGCGCTTTGCGCTGAAGCGTGTCGTCACCGATCTGGGTGGCGGCATTCACCGCCGTCTCGACGTCGCCTTCCTCGAAACGCCAGCCGCGTTCCTGTTGCGCCCTTGTTGCCCAAACACCGGCGAAGCAGTCCGCCTGCAGCTCGAGTCTGACGCTGAGGGCATTCGACTCCGCCTGGCTCGCCCGCGAGCGTTGTGCATCGACCTTGCCGATGATCCCCAGAAGGTTCTGCACGTGGTGCCCGACCTCGTGCCCGACCACGTAGGCGTGCGCAAACTGACCCGGCGCGCCCAACTGTTGGGTCATGAGATCGAAGAAGCTCAGGTCCAGGTAGACGATCTGGTCGTTGGGACAGTAGAAGGGTCCCGCCGCAGCCTCGCCTTCACCGCAGGCGGTCGGATAGCTGTCGCGGTACAAGCGTAGCTTGGGCTCCTGGTAGGTGCGGCCCATGGATTGGAACACGTCGCCCCAGACTTGCTCGGTGCTGCGGAGCACCTGGGAGACGAATCTCGCTTGCGGGTCATTCGGGTCCACCGGGGCGGACGGCGCCGACGGGCCCGTCTGGAGGCTGGGGCTGCCGCCACTGAGCAGTCCCAGGAGCTGCAGGGGGTTGATTCCGAAGGCCCAGCCGGCGATGAGGGCGATGACCACCGTTCCGAGGCTCACCCCGTGTACCGGCCGGAAACCGCCACTGGAGCCGCGGACGTCTTCGACGTTGCGGCTCTGGTCTTGATCGTTCATGTCCACGGCAGCTCTCCCCGGGCTTTTATCGCCGTAGTTTAATGGTTCGCCGGCCTACTCGTTCAGATGCTTGAGTAACGGAGCTTCCTCGGACGGCTCGGCGGTGTCGGCCGCCGGCTGGGGCGCCTTGAAGCGCAGTTTGTAGGGGTAGGTTTCCTTCTCCCCGATCTGGACGCCGCGGACGACCTGGGCGTGGTACGCGAGAGCCTGCTCTACGTTGCGGTTGCCCGTGACGATGTCATTGGCGATGTTGAGTGTGAGGATGTTCGCCTGCTCGTTGTCGCAATGGGCGGTGAGCTCGCCGCGAGTGCGGTCGATGACGAGGCTGCCGTTGTACTTCAGGAGGTCGCCGACCTTGTCGATCGGAACGCGGTAGTTGACCGTCTGCTCGAGGACGTCCTTGTGAGGTAGGGGGAAGTTGTGCTGGATTTCCTCACGATGTAACACCGTGCGCTTCCAGGGGCCGTTGTCGTACCATGTCAGCTCGTGATCGTTGCTGTCTTTGGGCAATCCGTACTGGGTGACGAGATCGCTGGCGACGGCGATGGACATTTTGGGCCAGCCGGCCAGGTGCTGATGCACCCAGGCCGCGGCTTCGGGACTGACCGTTCCCGCTGAGGATTTCCCCGCTGGCCGCTCGGTCGGCTGGGCTGTCACCGCGCCCGTTCCGGACAATAGAATCGCGAACACGGCAAGCAGACGGCCTTTCATTTCTATACCTTGCATGTCATCGAAAGCGGGTACTTTATCGTACCGGCTGCGCCTGCCTGTCCGATGATCAAAAGTCGCCTGCGGCGCTTTTGATGATGGGGAGCCGAAAGGCGCGGCTTTCGTTCTTTGTCCGATGATCAAAAGTCGCCGATGGCGCTTTTGATGATGGGGAGCCGAAAGGCGCGGCTTTCGTTCTTTGTCCGATGATCAAAAGTCGCCGATGGCGCTTTTGATGACGGGAGCCGAAAGGCGCGGCTTTCGTTCCCTTGTCCGCGTTGCGAACGACTACAGGTGATTTCCATGCAAATTGATCTCAAA
>DAITMW010000155.1:0-3353 GCA_036834945.1 Steroidobacteraceae bacterium | reverse complement strand
CCCTTGTCCGCGTTGCGAACGACTACAGGTGATTTCCATGCAAATTGATCTCAAAGGCTTACGCGCTCTCGTCACTGGATCGACCGCTGGTATCGGCGAAGCGATCGCCGAGCGTCTGGCGACGAATGGTGCCGAGGTGGTTATCAATGGACGTACGGCGGAGCGTGTCGCCAGGACGATTGCGTCGCTGCAGGCCAAGGCCCCTGGGGCGCGCTTCCGGGCTGCCCCTGGTGATGTTTCGACGGCGAAGGGCGTTGATGCCATCGTCGCTGCCGCGGGCGAGGTCGACATTCTCGTCAACAACGCTGGCTGGTTCGAGCCCAAGAACGCTCTCGAGATCAGTGATGCCGATTGGCAGAAGGCTTTCGACATCAATGTCATGAGTGGTGTGCGCCTGACGCGTGCGTTGGCGCCGCGCATGCGCGACAAGGGGTTCGGGCGAATCGTGTTCATCTCCTCGGAATCGGGCATCCAGATTCCAACAGAAATGATTCACTATGGCCTGACCAAGACCGCGCAGCTGTCCCTGACGCGTGGGTTCGCGCAGACACTGAAACAGTCCGGTGTGACGGTCAACGCGGTGTTGCCGGGTCCGACGTTGTCGGAAGGTGTCGGTGGCTTCATCGACAACCTGGCGCGTGAGCAGGGGAAAACCGCCACCGAGATGGAGGAGGGATTCTTCGAGCATGCCCGGCCGACGTCGCTGCTGAAGCGATTCATCAAGCCGGACGAGGTGGCGGATGTCGTTGCCTTCGTCTGCTCGCGGGAGGCGTCGGCGATTACCGGTGCGCCGATTCGCGTGGACGGCGGTGTTGTGTTGTCAATTACGTGATGGGCACGAAGCGTCCGGCTACGCGGTCCTTGCGTACGCGGTCGGCGCGAAACACCTGACCGCTCATTGCGATGTACACGCCCGGGGCGGCGACCTGGACGGTGGCGAAGGCCATTCCGAGATTGAATGTCGCGTCGCTTTCCGAGAAGCGTGCCGGTGACAATGAGCCGGTAAACACGATGGTCTTGTCGGGAATGCCCGCGAGGACGCGGGCCGTCTCGGTCATCGTGTCGGTGCCGTGAGTGATCACCACCCGGCTGGTCGGAAGCTCCGCCACCTTGACGCGCACCAATTCGCGATCCTCTGGTGTGAGGTCGAGGCTGTCCTTGCGCAGAGCTTCGACGATCCGGAAGGGGTAGGCGACCCGGCCGACTTCCAGCAGCCGGTGCACGACCGATTCGCCGATCTGGTACTGGCTCAGGGCGTCGAAGTAGATCTTGTCGATGGTGCCGCCGGTGGTGACGACGACGATCGGCGGGTTGGGGTCGGCTACGGTGAGGGTCACGGGTCTTCCGGGGGTTTGTGCCTGGCGGCATGCCAGGGCGCGAAGGATGAAGTGTCATCGGGGCTCATTCAAGCGCCCTGCGAAACGGGGTACAATGCTTTAGGTCCAAAGTAATTCGGTGACTTATGCGCAAGCGAGCGGAGGCGTTCGATCGATGGATCCGGACCTCCTTCGTCGAAATGAATACCGAGCTCGAGAACCTGTATTTCGCACAGCGGGATCGTGCGCGGGTGATCGGGGTCGGTGATGGGCTCAAGCAACAGCTCCGTGACGAAGGTCGTACCCACATCGTCGGGTTGCTGCAGGAAGGGAATACCGGTGATGGATTCGCCAGCGCCTTCGGCGTTCTGGGCAACGTCGGTTTGTATCTTGGAGCCATGCGAAGGCACGAGCTCACGAACCCGGCGCGCGAGGAACGCTCGCCGTTTCCTGAGGCCTCCTCATTAGCGATGCACGTCGGCGCGTCGATCGGGATGGTGCCGCGGTTTGCTACCGCTCACCTCACGACTCACAACATGGCGTTGGGTGGGGTGCGAAAGAGCTTCACGTCGCTGCCTGATGAGTTTCTGTTCATTGACGAAAATACGCGCGGCATCCTGGCTTTTCAGAAGGCCGCGGATGCCTTGATGCGTATCGTGCCGTTGGGCATCTCCAGCCCGGTGAACGACGTGCTGTTCGATGCCGCGAAACTCGCGCTCGGCGAGGCTGTCCGTGCCAATGAGCGGCTGTTTTCCGAGCTGGATGTGGATCGGTTCTTCTTTTGCGTACGGCCTTACTACAAGCCCTATCGCATCGGGCGGCAGGAGTATCGTGGCGCCAACGCGGGGGACTTCTCCGGGATCAATGAGATCGATCTGCTACTGGGGCTTTGTCGGGCCAACGATCCGTACTATGCGCAGCTGTTGGTGGACAAGATGTTGTTCATGCTGCCACAGGACCAGGCGCGGCTGCGGGAGTGCATGAGCTACCGGAGTCTTCTCGACGAGTTGCTTGCCGTCGCTGATGCGGACTCGGGGGCGGATTGGTTCCAACAGAATGCGCGCTCGTTTCTCGAGGTGTGCGACCTGTTCGCGCGGACGGCTACGCAACATCACGATATGTTGGTAAAGCGGTTCATCGAGCAGCCGGCGGACAAGCTGATCGAGGAGGATCGCGAAGGTCTCACTGCCAGCGGGCCGCCGTTGCCGGTGTTGTTGCGCTCGTTGGAGACGCTGCGGGATCTTCGCGTGGCAGCGAATCGGAATGATCTGGCGACCCGGTGCGCTGACCTGGCGAAGCTACGCGGGCTGCTCCAGAGCTAGCGCGGGTCGCGGGCCTGCGTCGCTGGCGCGGGTCGCGGGCCTGCGTCGCTAGCCCGCGTCGTCGACCTGCGTCGCTAGCGCGGGTCGCGGGCCTGCGTCGCTAGCCCGCGTCGTCGACCTGCGTCGCTAGCCCGCGTCGCCAACCTAAGTCGCTAGCCCGCGTGTGTTTCGATCTTGTCGACCCGGTCGGGATAGAAGGCCATGTGGTCCTTGATTGCCGAGACGGCCGGGTACGCTGCCTCATACGTCCATATCGCGTTCACGGATTTGGCGCCACCAGGCTTGATGCTGTAGTACGAAGCGTCGCCTTTGTACGGGCAGTAGGTGGTGTGCTGTGTCCGTTCCAGCTGTGACATGTCGACATCCTTGCGCGGGATGTATTGCACGGCTGGGTAGGTAGCTTCGCGCAGCGTGAGGGCGTTGCGGGTATCGGCTATCACTTTTCCGCCGACGGTGACGGTAATGTGGCCTGGGTTGGGCTCGACCGTGATCGGGTGATCGGGGCCGGGTGTTTTCCTGGGTTTGTCCGTCATGGCACAAAGCTCCTATCGAGGTGCTTCCGATATCCCGCATGATAGGGCTGCTCGCGCTCGCGAGCATCCACCTTCCGAGAGATCGTTCCCATGACGAAATTGTTTTCGCCCTTGAAACTTCGTGACCTGACGCTGCCCAACCGGATCATGGTGGCGCCCATGTGTCAGTATTCCGCCGAGAA
>DAITMW010000154.1:8761-17033 GCA_036834945.1 Steroidobacteraceae bacterium | reverse complement strand
GTCAGCGCTTTTTCTTGCTCTCGAGCAGCGCGAGAAACGCCTTCTCGTCCAACACCTCGACGCCGAGCTCCTGCGCCTTCTGTAACTTCGAGCCCGCCTCGGAGCCCGCGATCACGTAGGTCGTCTTCTTGGAGACGCTCTTCGAAACCTTGGCGCCGAGCGCGATCAGCGCTTCCTGCGCCTCCTCGCGAGTCATGCTCTCGAGCGTGCCGGTGACGACAAAGGTCTGACCGACGAGCGTGTCTTCGCCCGCCTCCGTGGGCAGCGGCTCGACGTCAGGCCAGGTGACGCCCTCCTCGCGTAGACGCTTCAGCACCGCGCGATGATCTTGCGAGGAGACGAACGCGGCCACGTGGGCGGCCACGATGGGACCGATGTCGGGCACCTGCTGAATCCGGGCGGCATCCGCTTCCAACAGCGCCTCCAGGCTCCCGAAGTTCTGGGCGAGAGCCAGCGCGGTTGCCTCACCGACCTGGGGAATTCCTAGCGCATACAGCAACCGGGGCAAAGTCGTCGTCTTGCTCTTCTCGATGGCTTCGACGAGATTGGCGGCCGACTTCTCCCCCAAGCGCTCGAGCTCGGTCAGCTTCTCGACCGTGAGCTCGTAAATATCCGCGGGGGACTTCACCCAATCGCGCTCGACGAGTTGCTCGACGAGCTTGTCGCCGAAGCCTTCGATGTCCATTGCCCTGCGGCTGGCGAAGTGTCGGATGGCTTCCTGGCGCTGCGCGCGGCATGTGAATCCGCCCGTGCAGCGGGCGACAGCCTCGCCCTCTTCCTGGATGACCTTGGAGCTACAGACGGGACAGGTCTCCGGCAGCGACACCTGGGGCAGTTTATCGGGGTTTTCCGGCCATTCCGGTCGACGCTCCAAAACAACCTTCACGATCTCGGGAATCACATCCCCCGCGCGACGCACGACCACCGTGTCGCCGACACGCACGTCCTTCCGATGGACTTCACCGATGTTGTGCAACGTAACGTTGCTGACCGTAACGCCGCTCACGAACACGGGCTCGAGGCGTGCGACGGGTGTCAGTGCGCCCGTTCGCCCTACTTGAAATTCGATTCCGCGAACAACCGTCAGCGCTTCCTCGGCCGGAAACTTGTGCGCCGTCGCCCAACGAGGCGCGCGCGATACGAATCCGAGGCGTTCCTGGTCGGGCCGGCTGTCGAGTTTGTACACGACGCCATCGATCTGATACGGCAGTGAGCTGCGCCGGGCGCCTATATTGCGGTAGTACTCGAGCAGGCCTTCGACGCCGTGCACGAGGTGTGCTTCCGAAGAAATGGGAAGGCCCCAGCCGGCGAATGCCTTCAACAGCTCACTCTGCCGGGCTGGGAGCGTCCCACCCTCGACGATTCCGACGCTGTAGAAATACATCTGCAACGGGCGTTTCGCTGTGATCCGAGGGTCCAATACCCGGAGGCTTCCCGCGGCGGCATTGCGCGGGTTGACGAACACTTTCTCGCCGCGCTCCTGAGCCTGTTTGTTCATGAGCTCAAAGCCTTTGATGCGCATGAAGACTTCGCCGCGGACTTCCAACACGCCAGGCGCTTTGCCAGTCAGCTCGTGGGGTACCGAGCGAATCTTGCGCACGTTGGCGGTGACGTCTTCGCCTCGAACACCGTCACCTCGAGTAGCCGCCTGCGCAAGTTTGCCGTCACGGTAAATCACCGTCACCGCGAGTCCGTCCAGCTTGGGCTCCGCCCAGTAGTCGAGATCACCCTGAACGCTCAGTCGTTCATGGATACGACGGTCGAACGCCTTCACGTCGTCGTCCGTGAACGCGTTATCCAGGGAGAGCATCGGTACCTTGTGGACGACCTCGCCGAATCCTTCGCTCGGCGCTCCCGAGACGTGTTGTGTCGGGGATTCTGGCGTGATGAGGTCGGGATACTCACTCTCGAGCGCACGCAGCTCATTCATGAGCTTGTCGTACTCGGCGTCCGGGATCTCCGGATCGTCGAGCTCGTAGTAGCGTTTGTCGTGGTAGGCGATCTGCTGGCGTAGCTCGGCTACGCGCGCCTCGGCATCCCGCCTCATGTCGCCGTTTCCAGCCCGGAAGACCCATGGGCCAGAGATTCCCGCAGAGTCGTAATTCGCGTGGGAGTCAGCGGGCCACCGCGTTCGTCCTGGAGGGCACCGTTCAGGCGCTCATTGAGATTGCGGGCGGTCGCGAGCAGATCCTCGAACGCCTTCAGCGGTGGACGCGAGCCCGGCAGCACGATGAACAGGTTCAGGCCGCCGTATCGTTGCGAATCCATGGTGCCGAGATCAAACGTGCCGGGCTTGCTGAGATTGGCCGCGCTCAGGACCGCACGGCCGGTATCGTCTGGCTTGTGGAAGATCTGAAACTTACCCAACACGAAGCCTTCGGACGCGAGGGCGAGGCGCACCGCCCGTCCGGCAAGGCGCTCGGGCGGGTTGGCGACCAGGCGCAAGGCCACGACACGCCGTTGATCATCCGGGGGCCAGTCGACAATCGGGTCGGTAATCGGGGCGACATCCGCAGGTGTAAATCGCGGAGCCACAGGCGTGTCCGGTGATGCCGCGCCGCCCAGAAACTGGGTGGGTGCCTGGGTCTGGGCACTGAAGGTCGGACCGGATTCCGACAGGACGTCGGTCCGAGTGTGCGGCTCATCATCACTGTCCGCCGCGAGGGCTGGGGTCTCGGCCGTGAGCGACGGATCGCCAAACACCGCCTCATTGAATGCCCGCTCCTCGGTATCACCCGTGCCGATATACGCAGGTTTCGCGGTCAGGATATCCGGCTTGGCGGCGGTTCGCGTAGTGGGCTTCGACGGCGCCACAGTGGGCTTCGACGGCGCCACATTGGGCTTCGGCGGCTCCGCGGTCGACTTCGGGGGGACCGCGGCAGCCTGCGCTGGTGTATCCAGCCGTGGCACCTGGAAGTCACTCAACGACTTCGCGAACTCATCGGTCCGCGACAGCTGCACCGAGTCGAAGTCCGACACGGTGGGCTCGGCAGCTCGCCGGCGGGCGATCTCCGGGCCGGAGTCCACCACGGGCAACGACAGCGTCGGCGGATCCATCAGGGGTTCGCCGACCTCGACTCGTCTCGCGTTGAGTGAGTCGTCCTCGATCTCAACAACAGGCAACTCCTGCGGCGGAGCCGGCTCGCGAGCGGCTCGCATCTCCGGGAGTGCGAAAGCGGACTCACGGAACATCTGACCGGGCATACCCTCGGCACCAGGTCCGGAAGAACCCTGCGTCGGCTCCTTCTCGACGGTCGTGGTGTCAGTGAACCCCTGTCGCCGTTGTCTGCGACGCTCGATCCATGCGAGCAGGATGACAAACAGCACCCCGAGGCAAAGAAGGGTCCAGCGCAACTGCGGCATTTTGTCGGTCCCCTCCCGCGATCAGACCGCCGCGAGCCGGATGGCCTCGTCGACGTCGACGGCCACCAGCCGTGACACGCCAGGCTCGTTCTGCGTCACGCCCACGAGCTGTTGGGCCAGCTCCATGGTCGTCTTGTTGTGCGTGATGAAGATGAACTGCACGTTCGTAGACATCTCACGGACGATCTCACAGAAACGCCCGACGTTATGCTCGTCGAGAGGTGCATCCACCTCGTCCAGCAGGCAGAACGGCGCGGGGTTCAGATCGAAGATCGAGAAAACCAGTGCCACGGCGGTCAGCGCCTTCTCACCACCGGACAGCAGGTGGATGGTGCTGTTCTTCTTGCCGGGCGGGCGGGCCATGACGGAAACGCCGGCATTGAGAATGTCGTCTCCGACGAGCTCGAGGTAGGCATGACCGCCACCGAACAGGCGCGGGAATTTGTCTTTCATGCCGGTATTGATGCGCTCGAAGGTCTCCTCGAAGCGACTGCGGGTCTCCTTGTCGATGCGATGCATCGCCTCCTCCAGCGTGCTCAGAGCGGAGGTCAGGTCCGTGAACTGCCGGTCGAGATACTCCTTGCGCTCGGTCTGCTCCTTCAGCTCGTCGATGGCGGCGAGGTTGACCTGCCCCAGCTTCTCGACATCAGTCCGTACCTGGGATAGTGACTGTTCCCAGTTTTCGACACTCGCATCCGCCGTGAGGTTCTGTTGGACCTCGGCGAGAACGAATTGAGTCTGCGCAAACTGCTCGGCGATCGTTTCACGGCGCACGCGGGTTTCTTGTGCAGCCAGACGTGCAGCTTCCATCGCCTCGCGGGCGGAGTTCACCAACTGCTCGGCGGACAGGCGCTTTTCATCCAGCGTGCGCAACTCGAGGTCAGCGTCTTCCAGGGCGCGGCGAGCCACCGAGAGATCAGACTCGACTTCCAGACGCCTGGCCAGTGCGTCCTGCAGGCGTGATTCGAGCTGAAGGATGGGCTCGTCGCCACCGGCCAGCTCCTGCTCCAACTCGTCGCGACGGCGCACGAGTTGCTCACGCTGCTCGGTCATACGAGTCATGCCTACCGAGACCGAGCTTTCGGTCGAGCGGCGGGATTCGATCTTGATGAGCAGATCGCGAGCGTTCATCTGCGCCGCTTGCGCGCGGGCGCGCGCGGACGCAACGGCGTCACGCCGCTCTTCGCGCTCGTTCTCCAACTCGTGGCGACGCGAATCCAATTCACCCAGCAGCAGGAGTCCTCGGTCGAGCTCGGCGCCGGCGCGAGCAAGCGCTTCCTGCGTTACTCCCCTCTCCTGTGCGACATCGGCGGCCTCCTCCTCCAAGCGCTCGCGGCGCAGAGTCGATTCCTGCGCACGCGCACGGGTCGCCTCGAGTTGGCTCATGAGGTCGGCATGTTTGCGGTGCGCCGCCTGGATGCCGGATTGGGCGTGGTCACGATCGGACTCGGCCCCCGCCAATGCTTCACGGACGGACGAAAGCGCGGCCTCGACCTCGATTACGCGCTCTTCGACCGCGGCCACGGTCGACCGAAGGGTCTTCAGGCGATGCTCACGCTCGATTACGCCAGCGTGTTGATCGGCGCCGCGGCTCACACGGAGCCAGTGACGGCCTACCCATTCGCCACCGCGAGTAATGACCGACTGCCCGGGGGCCAGGGATGAACGGCGCTGCAGTGCCTCCGAGAGCGTTTCCGCCGTCAGCACACTCGAAAGTTGCCCGGTGACAGCCGTGGGGCCCTTGATCTTCGACGCAAGCGATACGTTGTCGACGGAGCCATCGGCGGCGGGATCGTGCGCGCTGCTGCCGTGCGATCCATCCGTATGCACCAGAGCCAGGCGGCCCTTGGCAAAGCCTTCGAGAGCCTGGGCCAACCCGTCGAGGTCATCGACGCACACAGCCTCGAGGTAGTCGCCGAGAGCAGTCTCAACCGCACGGTCCCAACCCGATTCGACTTCGAGTGTCTGCGCCACGCGAGGTCGGTTCGTGAGCCCCGTCCCCGCGAGCCACTCGGCGGCCTTACCCGCACTGTCAGACAGCGCAGCCTTTTGCACAGCCTCCAGCGAGGTTAGTTCCGCCCGGGCACGCTCACGATCGCCGCGCGCCGCTTCCAGACGTTTCTCGGCAGCAAACTGCTCGGTGCGCAGGGTTTGCACCTGCTCGAGTGCGGAGCTGAGCGCCTTCGCCAGCTCTTCGCTCGCGGCACGAGCGACAAACTCCTGTTCCGACAGAGCCGCAAGCTGCTCGTTGGACTCCTGCGCAGCGAGCGCATCGCGCTCCAACGCGAGTCGATCGGCCTGCGCCGTCAGACGCCGCAGTTGATTTTCCAGCTGTTCGATACGCGCACGCTCGACCTGCGTCGTCTGGTTGGACGAGCCGAGCGCGCGATTGAATTCTTCCCAGCGCAGCTGCCAGGCCTGCAGCTCACGCTCCGCCTCCTCCAGCGCTTCGGCCGCCGACGTCTCAGCAAGCTGTACGCCCTCCACTTCGGGCTCGAGACGCGCGATCTCCTCGCGAACCGTCGCAAGCTGGCGCTCGTCGCGCTCGATGTGGGAAGCAAGATCCGCGAGCGTCGAGCGGGCCTGTTCCAGATCCGATCGCTGCCGCTCACGCAACTCGCGGCTGTGTTGGATCGTCTGCTCCATGCGCGAGATGTCCGCGCCGACCTCGTAGTAGCGTCCCTGGACGGCCGAGACACGCTCGCTCTGGTCGTTATGGAAAGCCCGTTGCTTTTCAATGGCGGCTTCGGCGGAGCGTTGGTCTGCAAGAGCCGCCTGCATGGCCAGGTCGCGCTCCCGCATCGCCGAGTCATGGACCTCAGCACCGCTGTCGAGATCGCGCAATCGCAGCGCGAGCAGCTCCGCGGTCAGTCGCCGCTCGGTCTCCTTGAATGCCTGGTAGCGCCGGGCCGTAGCAGCCTGGCGCTGCAGGTGGCGGATCTGCTTTTCGATCTCGTCGCGCACGTCCTGGAGGCGCTCCAGATTCTCGCGCGTCTCCTTGATGCGGGACTCGGTTTCCTTACGGCGCTCTTTATAGCGCGAGATACCTGCGGCCTCTTCCACGAAAGCCCGCATGTCGTCGGATTTCGCCTCGATGACGCGGGAGATCATCCCTTGCTCGATGATCGCGTAGCTGCGCGAGCCGAGACCGGTGCCCAGGAAAAGGTTGGTGATGTCTTTGCGGCGGCAGCGCGCGCCGTTGATGAAGTAGCCGGACGAGCCGTCGCGCGAGACCTGACGCTTGAGCGAGATCTCGTTATAACTCGCGTAGACGCCGCCGATCTTGCCGTCGGAGTTGTCGAACACCAGCTCGACGGACGCAGTGCCCACAGGCTTGCGCGCGGCCGAGCCGTTGAATACGACATCCGCCATGTTTTCGCCACGCAAGTGCTTGGCAGACAACTCGCCCATCACCCAACGCACGGCATCGATGATGTTCGACTTGCCGCAGCCGTTGGGGCCGACGACGCCCGTGAGGTTACTTGGGAAGCTGACTTGGGTGGGATCTACGAAGGACTTGAAACCGGCGAGCTTGATCTTGGTCAACCGCATCTAAAGTGTCTTCCGACGCGTGGGAGAGAATGGGATAGTATAGGTGGGGTGAAGACAGACCTCGAAACTTTTCCGAATCCCTCTCCCGATCGCGACTACACCATCCGGATGCAGATTCCGGAATTCACGTGCCTGTGTCCGAAGACCGGCCAGCCGGATTTCGCGACCCTCGAGCTCGAATATGTCGCCGACCGGCTGTGCGTCGAGCTGAAATCCCTGAAGCTGTACATCTGGTCGTTCCGCGACCGGGGTACTTTTCACGAAGCCGTGACGAACGAGATCGCGGACCACATCTCGGCGGCGACCCAGCCGCGCTTTCTCAGGCTTACAGCACGGTTTAACGTCCGGGGGGGCATCTACACCACGGTGGTCGTCGAACGGCGCCAGTCAGGCTGGCAGCCGGCCCCGCCTGTCACGCTGCCGTAACGTTCTGGCGGCTTTCGGGAGGCTGCCCCATCCGGGGGGGCCTCATCGGGCTCTCCCGGGTCGCTACCGAAGGCTGTACACGCGGGGGTGCGCCGGTATAATCGCCCGTCCTTCATTAGGCCCATGTGCTTTTGATGAGGAGCGATAGATGCCGGCCAAGAAACCCGCGCCGAAAGCCGCGAAGGGTAAAAAGGCGGCAAGCCGGCCCGCGGTGAAAAAAGCCGTGCTGGCCCGCAAGCTGCCCGCCGAACGAATCACGGCTGCGGCGGCACCTGTACGTAAACCAGCGCCCGCGCCGTTGAAGGCGGCGGAGCACCCCATTCCCACGAATACGGAAGAAACCATCGAGATGCGCAAGGCTGGACCAGCCGCCCCCGAAGAGGAGGCACCGAAAGAGTCGCCGGGCGCTCCTAGCGAAGTTCTGGCACCCACGCGCGCAGGCCTTACGGCCCATGCGCTGAGTGCTGCCGACAACGATGAAAACGACAGCGTCGAGCCTGGAAGCCTGCTTGCGGGTCCGCGCAACGTTCAGCCGTACATCGTCAAGCGCGGCGAACAGTACATGAGCAAGGAGCAGACGGAGCACTTTCGCGACATTCTGAATAGCTGGAAGCGGGACCTGATGGTCGAAGTCGACCGCACTGTCTCTCATATGAAAGATGAGGCAGCGAACTTTCCCGATCCCAACGATCGCGCCACCCAGGAAGAGGAGTTCAGTCTCGAGCTGCGGACGCGTGACCGTGAGCGTAAGCTGATCCGTAAGATCGACGAGGCGCTGAAACGGCTCGACGACGGGACGTACGGCTATTGCCTCGAGACCGGCGAAGAGATCGGGATCAAGCGGCTCGAGGCTCGACCCGTCGCGACTCTGAGCATCGAGGCTCAGGAGCGCCGTGAGCGCCGCGAGCGGCAATACGGCGACCGCGACGAC
>DAITMW010000154.1:0-8661 GCA_036834945.1 Steroidobacteraceae bacterium | reverse complement strand
TACGTAGGGCGCTTTGCGCCCTCGCCCACCGGCTCGCTGCACCTGGGCTCCCTGGTTGCAGCGGTCGGCAGCTATCTCGATGCGCGCAAAGCCGGCGGCCGCTGGCTCGTGCGCATGGAGGATCTCGACACCACCCGTGTTATTCCGGGCTGTGCCGACGGGATCCTGCACACGCTGGAGGCTTTCGGCCTCCAGTGGGATGGCGAAGTTATATTCCAATCTCTGCGCACGGCGCTCTACGCCGACTCGCTCCAATCGCTGCGCGAGCAGGGCCTGACCTTCGAGTGCAGCTGCTCCCGACGCGAGCTGAGGGGCTCGGAAACCGGTTACCCTGGCACCTGCCGCCAGGGACCCACCCGCAGCCGTGGCCCGACCGCAACACGCTTTCGGGTTCCCGACACGGTTGTGTCGTTTCCGGACCGGGTGCAAGGGCTCTGTTGCTTCGATCTCCGAACACTGGGTGACCCCGTCATCCTGCGCCGCGATGGTGCGTACGCATACCAACTCGCGGTCGTGGTCGATGATGCCGCCCAGGGTGTTGGTGATGTCGTCAGGGGGGCCGATCTGCTCGAGAGCACCGCCTGGCAGATCAGCCTCCAGAGGGCCCTGAAACTGCCCCAGCCGCGCCATGCCCACCTGCCCCTGATAGTCGAGAAAACCCAAGGAAAACTAGCGAAATCCAGACGCTCACTCGCCCTCGATCCCGCCCGCGCCAGCCAGCAACTCGGCGAGGCGCTCACCCTCCTGCAACATGCCCCTCCCGCCGAGCTTCAGCGGGCCTCTCCCAACGAGCTCCTTGCCTGGGCAACGACGCGTTGGACCCTAGACACAGTCCAGGGCTGCAAAGAAATCGTTATTTCCACACAAATGTTGCAGGTTTGAGTTGGGTTCAACGCGACAATGTACTAAGGTATATGAGACTAAAGTAGGTGAGCGAGCCGATCCTGACGCCCTGGGACCGGGAAGGTCCTGATTCTGACTATGAGAGGGCTGCGAGATGAGCGAACTGCGGACGATCAAGAAATATCCGAACAGGCGGTTGTATGACACGGTTGAGAGCCGTTACATCACTCTGGCCGACATTCGGAGATTGGTCATCGAACGTGTCGATTTTGTTGTGATCGATAAAAAGAGTCAGGAGGACATTACCCGGTCGATTTTGTTACAGGTCATTGCCGAGCAGGAGCATGGCGGTGAGCCGCTCATGAGCCGGGACTTTTTGTCGCAAATCATCCGCTCGTATGGCGGTGCGACACAGGGAATGATCGGCAGTTATCTGGAGCAAAGCCTCAAGTTGTTTGCCAGCCAACAGCGGGATGCACGCGAGCGCAGCAAAGGAGCAGGCGACGCGGACTCCACGTTGGGCAGCAACCTGGGAATAAACCACCTCGCGCAGAAGAACTATCAGCGCTGGCGGCAGGTGCAGGATGAGATCTACCGCACCTTGCTAAATGCCGGCCGCGGGGGACGAGGCGAGCTCATGGAGGACGAGAAGAGCAGCGTGAGCTATCACGCCGCACACGAGTAATGCGGGGGCAAACAAAGCACTAGCAGAAGCGGTAGGAGATGGCGTGCACGTCGTCATCTCTCGCCACCCGCGGTAGAAAACGCACGGGGTTCATAGGGACCGAACCCCGTTGGCATCGGATGAAAGGGGGAGCCGCCGCAGCCTACACGGCGGCTCGACATCCGATCAGGCCGCGTCGACGTCCCGCATGGACAGGCGGATGCGTCCCTGTCGGTCGACTTCGAGTACCTTCACGCGCACGACGTCGCCTTCCTTGAGCTTGTCGCTGACACGCTCGACACGCTCGTTCGAGATCTGCGAGATGTGCACGAGGCCATCGCGGCCCGGCAGGATCGTCACGAAGGCGCCGAAGTCCATGAGCCGTACGACCTTGCCTTCGTATATCCGGCCCACTTCCACGTCGGCGGTAATGAGCTCGATCCGACGCTGTGCCTCGCGGCCCGCGGCACCGCTGACCGAAGCGATTTTGACGGTACCGTCGTTTTCGATGTCGATCGTCGTGCCCGTCTCTTCGGTGATCTGACGGATGACCGCGCCACCCTTGCCGATGACGTCGCGGATCTTCTCCGGGTCGATCTTCAACGTGATGATGGAAGGTGCCCAGTCGGACATCTTCTCGCGCGGCTTGTTGATGACCTTGTTCATTTCTCCCAGGATGTGCAGGCGGCCTTCGCGCGCCTGGTCCAGGGCGACCTTCATGATCTCGGGCGTCACGCCCTCGACCTTGATGTCCATCTGCAACGCTGTGACGCCGTCCTTCGTACCCGCGACCTTGAAGTCCATGTCGCCGAGGTGATCTTCGTCACCCAGGATGTCGGTCAACACCTTGAACCGGCCGCCCTCGAGCACCAGGCCCATGGCAACACCGGCAACGGGCGCCTTCACCGGAACGCCCGCGTCCATCAGGGACAGAGACGTGCCGCACACGCTCGCCATGGAGCTCGAGCCATTCGACTCGAGAATTTCCGAGACTACGCGGATGACGTAGGGGAAAGTTTCCATGTCGGGCATCATGGCCTGCACGCCGCGGCGTGCCAGGTTGCCGTGGCCGATCTCGCGGCGCTTCGGAGAACCCATCATGCCGGTCTCACCCACGGAGAACGGCGGGAAGTTGTAGTGCAACATGAACGGCTCGCGGCGCTCGCCTTCGAGACCGTCGATGATCTGCGCGTCGCGGGTCGTGCCCAGGGTCGTAATGACGAGCGCCTGCGTCTCACCGCGGGTGAACAGTGCGGAGCCGTGGGTTCGCGGCAGCACGCCCACTTTCACCGTGATCGGGCGGACGGTCTTGGTGTCGCGGCCGTCGATACGCGGCTCACCGTTCAGGATGCGCTGGCGGACGATGTTGCTTTCGAGCTTGAACAGCACGTTGCCGACCTGCTCCGCGTTCCACTTCGGTGCGTCTCCGCCAGTGAGGGTCGCGGTCGTTTGCGCCTTGATCTCCGAGATCTGGGCGTAACGCTGCTGCTTCTCGGTGATCGAATAGGCCTGCGCGAGTGCCGCTTGCGCGTGTAGCGCGACGGCGCTCACCAGCTCAGGATCATCCGGCGTCGCCTGCCAGGTCCAACGCGGCTTGCCCGCTTCCGCGGCGAGCTCGCGAATGGCGCGGATCGCCACCTGCATCTGCTCGTGGCCGAACACCACCGAGCCCAACATAACTTCTTCCGAAAGCCCGCTGGCCTCGGACTCGACCATCAGTACCGCGGCTTCGGTGCCGGCGACGACCAGGTGCAGATCCGATGTCGTCAGATCCTTGTTGGTCGGATTCAACAGGTACTTGCCGTCCTTGTAGCCGACGCGCGCGGCGCCCACCGGGCCATTGAACGGCACACCGGAAAGAGCGAGTGCGGCGGAGGCACCCAGAAGCGACGGAATATCCGGGTCGATCTCGGGATCGACGGAGAGCACCGTCGCCACGACCTGGACCTCGTTATAGAAGCCGTCCGGAAACAGGGGACGGATCGGTCGGTCGATGAGACGTGAAGTCAGCGTCTCTTTCTCGGTCGGCCGACCTTCGCGCTTGAAGAAGCCGCCGGGGATACGTCCCGCGGCGTAATGCTTCTCAACGTAGTTCACCGTGAGCGGGAAGAAGTCCCGGCCCGGTGTTGCTGTCGGTCTGGCGACAGCGGTAACGAGTACCACGGTATCGCCCATGGAGACGCGTACGGCACCACCGGCCTGGCGGGCCATCTCGCCCGTCTCAATCGTGACCGTGTTGGAACCGTATGGAAAAGACTTACTGACGACGCTCAAGCTGCATTCCTCGAGGTGAAAAACGGGGGGCAAAAACACAAGGGCCGCGCGTTCGAGACGGCGGCCCTTGGTTTCTTAGCGGCGGAGCCCCAGGCGCTCTACGAGCTCCTGGTACTTCTGCGGTTGGGTGGATTTCAGATAGTCGAGGAGCTTGCGACGTTGGTTCACGAGCTTCACCAGCCCACGCCGCGATGAATGATCGCTCTTGTGCGCGGCGAAGTGCCCGCCGAGTCCGTTGATCCGCTCGGACAGAAGCGCAACTTGTACTTCGGGAGAACCGGTGTCGGCCGGCCCGCGGCGGAATTGCGCGAGGATGCCGCCCTTTTTCTCGCTGGTTAAAGCCATTGCCAGATGATCCTAAATGCTTAATTTACAAACCCTTGTGGAAGCCGCCAATTGTACCCGTCAAATAGGGGCTGCCACAAGTTTGCAACGGAAATTTGCAGGGGGTGGAAGGACCGGCCGCGCCTGCGCTGGGCTGTGGGGGCTCACGCGGCGGGCGAGTATACTGATCCCCAGCTGAAAACGCGGTTTTTTGGAGAGAATCATGCTCAAGCCCCTGCTCACCGGTGCATGCCTGATGGCAGTGCTCGCGGGGTGCGCTACGACGCCGCCCAATCGGACGGCGGAGACAGGCCCTAAGGCAGGCTGCGTCGCGACAGGCTCCCGCGTACCGCTCGATAAGAACGAGTGCGCGGCTTTCGGGCGTTCCTATTCAGGTGAGGATCTTCAGCGGACGGGCCACATCGATACCGCCCGTGCGCTGCAGTCACTCGATCCGGCGATCACCGCGTCCGGCGGACGCTAGCTAGCCAGCCACCGCGAACAGGCGTCGCGGCTGGACGCTGCCGTGGCCATCCCCTGCCCCTATTCCCAGGAAGGTTCCCGCGTCGTCATATAGCCGTATCCGCAGCGCATCGAAGACTTCGGGCCCCGAGGAGGTCGCGAGCGCCTGAATGGGTACTGACTGTCCGTGCATCAGGCGCGCAACCCAGGCGCCGCTCAGCGAAACCTTTGGCAGATGAGCAAGCGGCCAATCCGCCGGAAGCACCCGCGGTGAACGGCCTTGTTCCCGAGCTTCGATGACCGACTCCAGGGTCTCCATCGGTTCAGCCTCGAAAGGTTCGACGTGCACACGGCGCAGTGCCGTGACGTGCCCGCAGGTACCCAGGGCCTTGGCGATATCCTCCGCCAACACGCGTACGTAGGTGCCCTTCGAGCACAGCGTCTCCAGCTCGACGTGGCTCGGCCCAAAGCCGAGTAGCACCAGCTGGAAAAGCTCGATGTCGCGCGCCTGGCGCTCCACCTCGACTCCGGCTCGAGCCAGTTTGTAGAGAGGCTGGCCGTCGCGTTTCAGAGCGGAATACATTGGAGGAACCTGCGTTTGCCGGCCGACGAAGCGCTGGCGAACGGCCTCCAATGTCGCAGGGTCGAGTGGCGGGACAGGAGCGGTTTCGACGACAGCGCCTTCCATGTCGCCTGTCGCGGTACGAGCACCAAGCGCGACGGTGAAGCGATAGCACTTGCGGCCGGACAGGACATCTCCGGCGATCTTCGTGGCTTCACCCAGGCAGATGGGCAACATGCCGGTTGCCAACGGATCGAGGCTCCCGACATGACCCGCCTTGTCGACTCCCAGTGTGCGGCGCACACGTTGTAACGCCGCGTTCGACGACAAGCCGGTTGGCTTGTCGAGCAGCAGAATCCCACTGAGCATGATGGTGTCGCGCCGTTAGCGCTCGTCAGGGTCGTCGTGGCGTTTTTTGTCTTCGGCCACGGCGCTGTTGATGAGCCCGGTGAGGTGCGCGGCCTTGTCCACGGTGTCGTCGGCGATGAATTCCAACCGCGGCGCGTGCCGGAGGCGCAAACGCCGGCCGACCTCACCGCGCAGAAATCCACCTGCCCTGGTGAGCCCGACCTGCACTTCCTCCACGGGGTTCCGTGAGGCAAAAGGCGTGAAGTACACCTTCGCAACACCCATATCGGCCGCGAGACTCACGGCCGTTATGGTGACGTTCCCAACGCGCGGGTCCTTCACCTCGCGCGCAATGAGCTCGGAGAGCACGCGTTGGATCTCCGATTCGATCCGGCGTGTACGTGCCTCCGCCATCTACTTTCTCATCCCAGAGTCCGTGCGATCTCGACGCGCGAGTAGCACTCGATCTGGTCGCCAGCACGCACATCCTGGTAGTTCTTCACACCGATACCGCACTCGACGCCGGCACGAACCTCGTTGACGTCATCCTTGAAGCGTCGCAGGGACTCCAGCGCACCCTCGAAGATGACGACGTTCTCGCGAAGAACACGGATCGGATTGTTGCGCTTGACGACGCCTTCGGTGACGAGACAGCCGGCAACGACGCCGAACTTGCTCGAGCGGAACACGTCGCGCACCTGCGCCACACCCACGATCGACTCCTTGATCTCCGGTTGAAGCATGCCGGACAGCATCTGCCTGACGTCGTCGATGGCTTCGTAAATGATGCTGTAGTAACGGACTTCGACGCCGGTCTCCTTGATCGCCTCACGAGCCCCCGCGTCCGCTCGGACGTTGAAGCCGATGATCAACCCCTTGGAGGCCGCGGCGAGTTGCACGTCGGATTCGGTGATGCCACCCAACCCGCTCGCTATCAACTTCACCTGGACTTCGTCGGTGGAGAGCTTCGTCAACGATTCGCGCAACGCCTCGGCGCTGCCCTGCACGTCGGCCTTGATGAGGACCGCGACGGTACCGATCTTCGCCTCGCCCATCTGCGAGAAGACGTCCTCGGCCCTTTGTATACGGCTCGCGAGCTTGACGTCGCGGAACTTACCCTGACGATACAAGGCGACTTCACGCGCCTTACGCTCGCTTTCCGCCGCAAGGAACTCGTCTCCCGCGTTCGGTGGGCTAGACAAACCTAGCACCTGCACCGGCATAGAAGGCGTGGCCTCCTCCACCGGCTTGCCGTTCTCGTCGAACATGGCACGGACGCGGCCGAACTCGGAGCCGGCGATGACAGGATCACCCGTGTGCAAGGTGCCTTTCTTCACCAGCACAGTAGCGACGGCACCACGTCCTTTCTCGACACTCGACTCGATAACAATACCGGACGCAAGACCAGCACGCGGAGCACGTAGCTCCAACACTTCAGCAACCAGCAGGATGGACTCCAGAAGCTGGTCGATGCCTTGGCCGGTACGAGCGGAGACCGGGACGAAAATGTTCTCGCCGCCCCACTCTTCCGGAATCACTTCCTGTTTCGCCAGCTCCTGGCGCACGCGATCGAGATCGGCCTCAGGCTTGTCGATCTTGTTAACGGCAACGACGATCGGCACACCCGCGGCGCGAGCGTGTTGGATCGCCTCGATCGTCTGCGGCATGACGCCATCGTCGGCCGCTACGACCAACACAACGACGTCAGTAGCCTTCGCACCGCGAGCGCGCATCGCCGTAAAGGCGGCGTGGCCCGGGGTATCGAGGAATGTCACGCTCCCCTTCGGGGTCTCGACGTGGTAAGCGCCGATGTGCTGCGTAATGCCACCGGCTTCGCCAGCGGCGACCTTCGTGCGTCGAATGTGGTCGAGCAGCGAGGTCTTGCCGTGGTCGACGTGCCCCATCACCGTCACGACCGGAGGACGCGGCTCGGTAGCAGCGGCTTCGCCGGTCTGCGCACCCTGCAAATCCTCCTCGATCTGGTTTTCCTTGAGCACTTTCGCCGTATGACCGAGCTCTTCAACCACCAAGACCGCAGTGTCCTGGTCGATGGGCTGGTTGATGGTGGCCATGACGCCCATGTTCATCAGTACCTTGATGACTTCGGTCGCCTTGACGGCCATCTTCTGTGCGAGCTCGCTCACAGTAACGGTCTCACCGACGCTCACTTCTCGCACAACAGGCGCAGTGGGCATCTCGAAGCCGTGCTTGCCACCTTCGGAGGCAGTCGTCATCGGACGACCCTTTACGCGGCGCTTCTTCTTGTAGCGAGAGCTGACGTCTGTTGCGACGTGCAACTCCTGACGACCGTAACGAGTTTCCTGGCCCGGGGCAGCGCCTTGCGGCTGCGCGGGCCCCTTGCGGGCCGGCGGCTGCGCGGCAGGTGCGGGCGCGGCAGCCTGCGGCTGCGGCGGCGCCTTGCGAGGCGGCGGCGTGCTCGCCGCCGGCTGCTGCGGACGCTCGCGCTTCTGAATAGGCGGAATCACCTGCGGCCGTTGGAAGGTCGGGTCGAAGACCGGCTTCGGCGGCTCCTTCGGCGGTTCAGCACGCTTCGGCGGCTCTGGCGCAGGTGCGGGCTGCTTCGCCTGCTCGGCGGCAGCACGTTGTTTCTGCGCCGCTTCCTCGCGCTCGCGAGCACGGCGCTCTTCTTCCTCACGCGCAGCCTGCTCGGCAAGACGCTGTGCCTCTTCCTGCTGCGCCTTCTTTTTCGCGGCCTCTTCTTCGACGCGACGGCGATTGTCGGATTCGACCCGCTCACGCTCGAGACGCTCGGCCTCGACGCGCTGTTTCTCGCGCTGCTGCGCCTCTTCGGCTTCGCGGCGCTTCGCGTCGATCTCGTCCTGTTGTTGGCGCGCCTTTTCCTGCAGCACGTCGCGGTTGATGTAGGTCCGCTTCGTACGGACCTCGACATTCACCGTGCGCGCGCGGCCCTGACCGCCGGAGAGTTTGATTTCCTGTTGGGTCTTGCGGTTCAGGGTAATCCGGCTGGGCGCGGCATTGCCCCCCTCACCGCTGCCATGGCTGCGGCGCAGATGAGTGAGGAGCTCCAGCTTGGCATCGTCGCTGATGCGATCGTTGGGGCCGGATACTTTGATACCCGCCTGATCGAGTTGCACGAGCAACCGATCAACCGGCACCTTCAGTACCTCGGCGAATTGGGAAACTGTTACTTCTGCCATAGGCT
>DAITMW010000153.1:0-17041 GCA_036834945.1 Steroidobacteraceae bacterium | reverse complement strand
GCGCCCACGATGGCCAACGCGGCGCGATGGCGTGGGAAAACAATCACGAACTGCATGAAGATCCCGATCGCGGCATAGGCGCCTCCTGGCCGGGTGGTCCATTGATAACCGTAGTTGTCTCCATGCGAGCGTGTCGCCTCGGCTATCCAGGCCTCAGAGAGAATACGCTTGCCTTTCCACAATCCACCTTGCGCGTGCAGGATGCCCAACTTGAGCAGGTCCACGGTCTTCATGGTGAGCCCGTTGCCGCCGGGGTTGACACCGTCCGGCCCGAGATCCCAGTGTTCCCGCTCGATTCCGAGGGGCTCGAAGAAGCGCGGCTTCAGGTAATCGTGGAGTGTCTGGCCCGTGACCTTCGTGAGGATCGCGGACAGCATGTAGCTGGCGGCACTCGTGTACATGAAGGTCGTACCCGGTTGGTGAACCACCGGGATCTTGAAGAACTCCTCGGTCCAGCTCGTGGAGATGCCTCGCCAGATCGAGCCCGAAGTCTCCTCGGCATGCCCGGCGCGCATCGTCAGCAGATCCTCCACGGTCATCGTTGCGAGCTTGGCGTCGATGGTCCCGGTCATCAGCTCCGGGAAGAACGAGATGACCTTGTCCTGCAACCGGAAGCGCCCTTCGTCCAGCGCCATGCCGATGGCACAGGCCAGTACGCTCTTGGTGGCGGAATGCATGATGCGGGGGCGATCCGCACCGTAGGGCCAGCGCCAGCCCTCGACCGCAACCAGGCCGGCGCGGTGGAGCATCAGTCCATGGATGTCGAGATCAATGGCCGCGGCGTCATCGAGAAAGGCTTCAACGATGGCCGCGTTGATGCCCGCTTCGCGGGGCTCGCCTCGTTTCAATCCGTCTGATTCCGCGCCGGTAACCTGTCTGTCCGTCATTATGCTCCCCTAGGAGGCCACATTTTGTATTTTTATACGCTATAATGCAAACCGCTTTTGGCAGACCACCACGACGCTCGCGTGGCGTCGCAACACCGCCGACATGATCAAGCGGGTTATTTATCGACTTCACTGGTTGCTTGGCATAACAGCCGGTGTCGTGCTGAGCGTCATGGGCGTCACGGGAGCCATGATGGCTTTCGAGGACGAGATCATGACGGCCTCGAGTCATGGCATCGTCGATGTGCCGGTCCGGGCGGCTGACCCGGTCCTGTCTCCGGACAGGCTGCTGGAGCGTTTCCTCGAGCAATCTCCCGGCTCCATCCCTACCAAGCTGACGGTGTTTCCTGAGCCGGGAAAATCCGCGCGCCTCGTTTACAAGCCGCGGGTTGATCAGTTGCAGGCCTCCGAGGAGGACGACACCGACGGGACCTGGTTGAATCCCTACACGGGGGAGGTGCTGGGCAAGGCGGTCGGTGAGCGGTTTTTCGATAACGTGCGCTTGCTGCATCGGTATCTGCTCCTGCCACACAACCGGGGCGGCTGGGGGCGGCCGATTACCACATTTGCCGCAGCCAGCCTGGCGGTTTCCGCGCTGTCAGGTCTCTACCTGCGCTGGCCGCGGCGGCGGGTGTTCGATTGGCGGGCCTGGCTGAAACCCGATCTCAGGCGGCGCGGTCGCAACCTGTACTGGTCTTTGCACTCCGTGGCGGGAACCTGGCTTTTCCTGGTTTTCCTCGTGTTTGCCATCACCGGGCCTACCTTTGCCTATGATGCCTATCGGGATGAGCTGACGGCGCTGCTCACGTGGACCCGGATGCCACCGACGAAACCCGCAGC
Source organism: Steroidobacteraceae bacterium (assembly GCA_036834945.1). GTDB lineage: Bacteria > Pseudomonadota > Gammaproteobacteria > Steroidobacterales > Steroidobacteraceae > 13-2-20CM-66-19. Next base: position 15,314 of record DAITMW010000153.1, on the reverse strand, counting down.
CCGAGACACAGGCGCACCGCCAAGACCTGCCCGACTGGATGCGGTGTGGACTGGATTTCAGGCGGCCGTGCACACTGAGGTCACCTCGGTCCTCTTCCCCGTCTCCCAGAAAGCCACCCGAACCGTCACCGTCAGATATCTCACGCGCGGCTCGCCTCACTATCGGGCCTACAACGAGATCACTCTCGATCGGGATTCGGGAGCGCTCGTCAGCCATCACCTCTATGCGCGCCAGTCGTTGGGAAAACAGATCTCGATCGGCATGCTGGCCGTGCACCGGGGCAAGGTGTTTGGATATGCGGGGGCGGTCATTTTCATGTTGGCCGCCGTGATGGTGCCGTTTTTCTGCATCACCGGTTATCTGCTGTACCTCGATCGGCGTCGCAAGAAGACCGCCAGCCAGGCTGTGCGGCAGGCCATACCCGCGGTGGCGGGGCTCGAGCCCGATGTCCTCATTGCCTTCGCGAGTCAGTCAGGAACGGCTGAGCGAATTGCCTGGCAATCGGCCAACGAGCTGACTCGAGGAGGACGGGCGGTTCGGGTCGAGCGGCTGGGTGCTCTGGATATCCCACAGATCCAACGGGCCAGAACGCTGTTGGTGGTTGCGAGCACCTTTGGCTCTGGCGAGCCGCCGGATGCCGCGCGGGCGTTTGCCAAGCGAGTCCTTTCATCCCCTGCTGACCTGTCGGGTCTGCGGGGCGGTGTTCTCGCACTGGGCCATCGGGACTATCCGGATTTTTGCGGCTTCGGGCGCATGCTGGAGGGTTGGTTACGCGGCAGCGGTGTCGCGCCGTTGTTTCCGTTGATCGAGATGCATGCTGATGATCCAGTCGCGCTGGCGAGTTGGCGGCATCAGCTCCAGGCGCTTGGCGCGGCCGCGCAATCGGATGCTCCCTGGGAAGCGGAGACCCCACAGCCATGGCGGTTGCTGGAGCGCACTCTCTTGAACCCAGGAAGTCCCACGGCCGCGGTGTACCATCTCGTGCTCGAGGCCCAGCAGCCTGCCGTTGTGCAGTGGACGGCCGGCGATATCGCAGTCATTACTCCTGGACGCAATGTGCACACCTCTTCCAGGCGCGAGTATTCCATTTCCTCCATTCCCGCACGAGGCAAGCTCGAGTTACTGGTCCGCAAGACCGTTCTGGCTGACGGCCAACTCGGCCTGGGCTCGGGGTGGCTCACCCAGCATGCGGCACTGGGAGACATCGTGCATCTGCGGATCCGATCCAACCCCGGTTTCCATCCTCCCGATGCCCGCGGGCCGATGATCCTGATCGGTGCCGGCACAGGGCTTGCGGGCCTGCGTGCGCATCTGCTGCACAGGCAACATAACGGGCTGAAGGGCGCGTGGCTGGTGTTCGGTGAACGCTCATCCCGAACCGATCGTCTTCACAGCGGTCAGATCGAATCCTGGGTGGGCGATGGAACGCTCTCGCGGTGTGATCTGGTGTTCTCCCGGGATGAGACACGCCGGCAGTACGTGCAGCACCGGCTGGAAGAGGCCGCCAGCCAGGTTCTGAGCTGGGTGCGGGAAGAAGGGGCTACGATCTTCGTCTGCGGGGGATTGCAAATGGGCAAGGCCGTTCATACGGTCCTGCAAAAGATTCTCGGTGAGTCCCATCTCGACGACATGGCCGCCGCCGGCCACTACCGGAGGGATGTTTACTGAATCGACACGACTGGCAGAAAGCCCCGCCAGACGGTACATTTCAACGCAACGAGCAAGTGCATATGACCACGGTAAAGACGCGGCGCGCCAGCGCCAAGACGCAAAAAACCTCAGATCCGAGCCCGCTGCAGGCTGAGCTGGCCGCGCGGATTTTGCGCTCGTTGCACGAGCAAGGGGCCGGTGCGGGGCATCACCTGGTCGAGCAGGATCTGTGTCGCCAGTTCGGCGTTTCCCGAACTCCGGTCCGCGGCGCACTCAAGCTGCTGGCGGAAGACGGTCGCGTCGAGGCGCGCGCCAATCGGGGTTTCATCCTGCTCAAGCCGGTCACCGATGTCTCGGGCGGCGAGCTGATCGATCCGCAGGATGAAGAAGACAAGCAACTCTTCATTGCCATCGCCAAGGCACGCAACACCGGAAAACTGCCTGTGGAGGTCGCGCAGCAGGAAGTCATGCGCATGTTCGATGCCAAGTTGCCGACCGTGCTGCGTGTCCTGCGCCAGATGTCCGAGCTCGGGCTCGTGGAGCGCAAGCCCGGCAATGGCTGGTCGTTCATGGCCTCGATCGATTCGGCGCGCACGCGCTCGGAAAGCTACGCCTTCCGTCGCGCCGTCGAGCCCGCAATGCTGTTACTGCCCACTTTCCAGCTCGACCGGGAATGGGCGAAGGAATCGCGGGAAAAGCACCTGGAGTTTCGCCGCAAACCCTGGCGTGACACCCTCGCCGTGAAGTTCTACGAAATCAATTCAGATTTCCATGAGCAGCTCGCGCGGTGCTCTGGCAATCGTTACATGTTGAGTGCGGTGCAACGGCAGATCCAGCTGCGTACCTTCATGAACTATCAGTGGGTCTATGGCGTGGAGCGCGTGCAGGCCTCCATCGACGAGCACGTCGGCATTCTCACAGCTCTCGAAGCCGACAGGAACCAGGACGCGGCCGTGTTGATGGAAGGTCATCTCCTCGCCAGCCGCCGGGTCAACGAGACGATTGCTCTAGTACCGGAGTAGAGGGCACCTGCAACGTCGGAGTCGCTTCCAGCAACGCTCGGGTGTACTCGTGGCCGGGATTGCCGAATACGGAGCTCACCGGGCCCTCTTCCACCACCATACCGCCTGACATGACAATCACTCGCGCGGCAATCTGCCGCACGACCGCCAGGTCGTGAGTGATGAACAGGCAGGCAAAGCCATACTGCGACTGCAGGTTCTGAAAAAGGGTCAACACCTGCTGTTGGATGGTCACATCCAGGGCGGAGACGGGCTCATCGGCGATAACCAGGCGCGGGCGCGAGACCACAGCCCTCGCGATCGCGACCCGCTGGCGTTGTCCGCCTGACATCTGGTGCGGGAAGCGCTCTCCAAAGGATGGCAGGCCGACCTCCTCCAGCACTTTCCGCACGCGCGCTCGTTTTTCTTCTGGCTCGAGCTCATCCGTGTGGCGCAGGGTTGCTGCAACGATGTCACTCACCCTGAATCTGGGATCCAGGGAGGAAAAGGGGTCCTGGAATACCAGCTGGGCCGAGCGCCGGAATTGGCGGTGTTGCTCCGCGGTCATACTGGACAGATCGATGCCGTTGAAGCGAACCGATCCGGCCGCCAGGGGTTTCAGTCCCAGAACCGCCCGACCGAGGGTTGATTTACCGGAGCCGCTGGCGCCCACGACGGCGACGATCTCGCCCTCGCGAAGGTCGAGACTGACACCGTGCACCACACGCTTAGGGGTTGCACGGCGGAACAGTCCGGGGCGTCCCGGATATTCGATGGCCGCCTCGCGCACTTCCAGAATGCTCGGCACTGAGGCGGGTACGGATGCAAGATCACCGCTGTATTTTGGAAGTGACGCCACCAGGCGCTGCGTGTAAGGGTTGCGCGGGTTGAGGAGTATTTGCTCCGTCGTGCCACTTTCCATGAGGCAGCCCTTCTCCAACACGATTGCCCTGTTGGTATAGCGCGCCACCAGGCCCAGATCGTGTGTGATCAGAAGTACCGCTGCCCCGGTATCGCGCGCCAGCTCGACCATGAGCTCCATGACTTCGCGTTGACTGAGCGTGTCGAGCGCCGTCGTCGGCTCATCGGCGATCAGCAGCTTCGGCTTCAGCAGAAGGACCGACGCCAGCATGATTCGCTGGCGCATGCCGCCTGAGAATTCGTGCGGATAGGATTTCAGGCAGCGCAGGGGGTCGCGGATCTTGACCCTTTCGAGCATTTCGAGGGAGCGTCGCCGGATCTCGGCGGCCGGGAGCCGCCTGTGTAATCGCATCCCTTCCGCCAGCTGCCGTTCAATGGTGATGGCCGGGTTCAGGGAGACCATGGGCTCCTGAAACACCATTCCGATCTGGGCGCCGCGTACTCTGCGCAACTCGAGGGCGCTCATTTGTGTCAGGTCGCGGCCCTGCAGCTCGATCTTTCCGGCGGATTGGCGTACTCCGGGTGGCAGAAGACGCAGCACCGCGCGCGCCGCCAAAGTCTTGCCACTGCCGGACTCGCCGACGAGCGCTACGAGCTCGCCGTTTCCGATCTCGAAGGACAGCCCTTCCAACAACGTGCGTGGCTCGGATTGCCTCCGGTGGGCGGTCTCGATGCGTACGGAGGCAAATTTCAGCAACGGCATCATGACTGCCTCCGCGGATCGAGCCAGTCGCGCAGTGCATCGCCCAGGAGGTTGACTCCGAGCAAGGTGCAGGCGATACACAGTCCCGGAACGATGCTCAGCCAACCGGCCACGTCCATGTAGGGTCGCGAGGCGGACAACATGTTTCCCCAGGTCGGGGCGGGGGGCGGGACTCCCACGCCCAGGAAACTCAATGCACTTTCCGACAGGAGGGCCCAGCCGAACAGGCTGGTGGCCAGGACCACGATCGGTGGAAATATGTTGGGGAGGATGTGTCGCACCATGGTTTCGAGTGCGCTATCTCCCACAGAACGCGATGCTTCGATGTATTCCCGCTCGCGGATCGAGAGGACCGTGCCGCGGACGACGCGTACAACCGAGGGTGTGTAGGCGATTGCCAGGGCAAGAACGATGCTGCTGTCGCTCGAGCCCAGGACCGCGATCAAACCGAGCGCCAGCAGGATTCCGGGAAAGGCCAGCACGGTGTCCGTGAGTGTCATCAACAGCCGGTCGGTCCACCCGCGCAGATAGCCCGCCAGTAGACCGAGTGCCGTACCTACGGTAATCGCCAATGCCACGATGGAGAGTGCGATCAACACGCTGATCCGGGCCCCCAACATGGTGCGGCTCAAGACATCCCGGCCAAATTCGTCGGTGCCGAACCAGTGCTTCAGCGCCGGCGCACTCAGCGGGTGAACCAGGTCGATGGCGATCGGGTCATAGGGCATCCAGAAGAACCCGATGAGGATCGTCAGCAGCAGGGCGCCGATGAGCGACATTCCGAGTTTGGCGTTCATCGTGCCGTGACACGCGGGTCGAAGATCGGGTAGCACAGGTCAACGAGCAAGTTGACGACCACGTACACGACGGCGGTGAACAGCAGACAACCTTGCACGACGGGATAGTCTCTCGACAGCACGGAGTCGACCATCAGTCGTCCTAGGCCCGGCAACGTGAAGACCGTCTCGATGACAGCAACTCCGCCGAGAAGGTGGCCGAGAGTCAGGCCGACCAGAGTGAGTGTGGGCGCGAAGGCGTTGGGAAAGACGTGCCGGGAGAGGACCGTTGCCTCGGACAGACCTTTTGCGCGCGCATGGGTTACATAGTCCAGGTGCAGTACATCGATGCTGCTGGCGCGCATCATCCTCGTGAGCACACCGCTCTCCGTGATCGTGAGGGTCAGGACTGGCATCACCAGGAACAGGGCAGCCTGCGCGGCGCTCTCCGAGAATGGAACGTAGCCCACAAACGGTAACCATCCGAGCTTCACACCGAACAGCAGTAAAAGAACCAGACCGAGCCAGAAGCTGGGCACCGACAGTACGACCGTGGCAACCCCCACCACGGCGAGGTCGGTGACGGAGTCCTGCCGCCAGGCTGCGATGAGGCCGGCGGCGATCGCAATGAGCGTCGCCAGGGTAACGGCCACCAGTACGACGGTCGCCGTCAACCCGAAGTGGCTCAGAATCAACGTGCCAACAGGCTCGCCCGAGACGATGGAGCGTCCGAGATCTCCCTGCAAGGCGTGCTCGAGCCAGGTCAGGAATTGAACCGGTAGAGGACGATCCAGACCGAGATCGGCGCGCACACCAGCGAGGGATGCGGCGTCGGCATCATTACCCAACAGCACCAGGGCCGGGTCGCCAGGAATCAGGCGGATGAGGAGAAAGACTCCGACCGACACGAGCAGCAGCGTTGGGAGAGTCAGCAGCAGCCGTTTGCAGATATATCCCAGCATGGGGGGTGCTCAACGTAATCCGACGCCCCAGAGGCGGGGTTGAGCGGACAGCCAGTTCTGGTGGCCGGTCACCGCTTCGCGAACGACGGACAGACGCGATGAGTTGAAAAGGACGACCGCGGGGACCTGGTCGAGAAAGTCGCGGGTCAATTGATCGAAGATCGCCTGCCGGGCTGCTGGGTCGGCGGTCTGCATGGTCTCCTCCAACAGGTCGCGCGCGTGCTGAGTGTCCCAGGTTTTGCGCGGTTCCCGGTGCTTGTCGCCGATGAAGAGACCAAAACTGAGCGATGGATCGAGTCGGGGAGAAAATGACTCGATCATCAGTTGATAGTCGCCCGTGGTGTAGCGCGCAAGATGCGCCGGCCAATCCAGCGTATCGATCTTGATGTGGATCTGCGCCTGTGCGGCCATCGCCTGAATGATCACCGCGGCATCGAACATCTGGGGATCGCGGCGGCTGGTCACGAGCTTGATGTCGCGGCCATCATAGCCGCTGGCTTTGAGTAGCCGGCGCGCCTGGTCGACATCGACCGTTCTGAGCCGTGCCTCCGCCGAGTGATAAAACGGGCTTGCGGTGGGAATCGGCGAATTGTTGGGCGTGCCGGTGCCTCGGGTAATGGCTTTGGTGAGGGCGGGTGCATCGATCGTCAGCGCGATCGCGGTCCGGATGCGTACGTCTCGCAGCAGAGGGTCCTGGGTCTGCATGAGCAGCGTGTAACAATCGAGGATGGGGACTGACTGGAATCGCAAATCCTTCCGGTCCCGGATTCCCATGAGCTCTGAGGGGTACAGGTTATCGATGACATCGAGACTGCCTCGAACGAGCGCGGCACGCGCGGCGGAGGTGTCCGGGATGATCAGGAATCGAAGCTCATCGACCAGGGCGTGCTTTCCCCCGATATTGCCGTCCCGCGGACCCGGTAGCGCAGCATAGCGCGGAAAACGTTTGAGCTGCACGAACTGGTTATGGCGCCATTCGCCCAATTGGAACGGGCCGGTGCCGATCGGCGCGATCCAACTTCCATCCGCTCGGACGGAGTCGGGGTGCAGGATTCCTGTACCGCCGCAATCTGCCCGAGCCAACGTGGTCAGAAACATCGGAGCCGGTCTGTCGAGCGTAACCTCCACTGTATGGGGGTCGCGTGCCGTTACTGAGAGCACGCGGGCGATGCCGTGGGGGCCAAAGACCTCCAGACATCGCCAGCGGGTTTCGGGCTTCAAATACCTTTGCAGGGACCAGACGACCTCGGCGGCGGTCAGCGGCGCGCCGTTGTGGAAGAGCACTTCCGGTCGCAGCGCGAAGGTGTATACCCGGCCATCAGGGGATATTGTCCAGCGGCTCGCCAACATCGGGCCCACTGAGCCGTCTTCGCGTGAGCCGACGAGGCCTTCGACCATGTGCAGCAGTACGCCGTCGGTGTTTTCGTCGCGGCGGGTGCCTGGGTCGGTGGAGACGATGTCGGAGTTCAGACGGGCGCGCAGGATTGGCGCGCGCGGTGGCTGGCCGTCCTCGGCTCGCGCCTGGAGAGGCAGACAGGCCATCAGGAGCGCTCCGCAAATGGCGAGAGCGCTCAGTGCGCGCGTCAGGTTGCCGCTTCGAGACACGATATCGCTGGGATTCCCTTGAAATCACCCCCGGCGCAGTATGGTCCCAAGCGAGATGTTTTTTCAATACTAAAAAGACAAATCTGGGTCCGACTGAAGCAGGACGGATGACGCGTCGTGGGACAAATTTGGGATTGGGGTCCGGGCGATTTGTGGTGCGCGATTTAGGGGAAGGTCGTGGGGGTGATGGCGGCTGACGGCGTGAATGTCGTTCTGCCACCGCACCGTTGCGTGTTATATACGGAGAAGGCTCATAGCGGCCGGTGAGTTTCAACGCGAGGGCTATGAGTGGGCCGTTCGTTCATGCACTGAGCTTCCGTACAGCTCAGGTGGCGTCCAATGACCATAATGCGGCTGGCTGTCGCCAATACCGAACTCCTCGTCGGGGTGGGCGCGGACATACGCATAAGCCGTTATGTTTGCCGGGAAGAAGGCGTGGAGCGGCACACAGTTTTTGGGTGCGGTCAAGCGCACGCTCGGGTGCAACGCTTCTTCGAACTGCCTGGGGCCGTAAATGGACATGGTCGCACTCTTTCTCGTCGCATTGGTCGTGGGATGGCTGGGTACGCTCTCCTTGGTGCGTGATGTGGCCCGCATGGAATTCGTCGACTTTCTGATTGCGGCCACTGGCGCGCTGCTGGCCGGCGTGATGCTGCCGCGATTGGGGTACGAGGTCTGGGGGGACAATGGGCTGCGGATCCCGCCCCTGTGCGCCATGGCGGGAGCCTCGCTCATCACGCTGATCGCGGCGAATCTGATTCGAGGACGCGGGATCCGCGCTGGCTTGTTGGAAACTATGGATGCGCGAAGGGTCGTGGTCCGGCGCTGAGCTCAGGAGACTTTGGAAGACCTCATACGCTCACCGCGGCTACAGGGCGGCAGCGTCCGGCTTTCGGCGCCCCAGCACGGCATTCAGGACTATGCCGGCAATCACACCGCTCAAGGTGCCGAATATGTACATGTCCCCGAGTGGCACCCTTGTATTGTCGGGTACAGCAGCCAAGTAGAACGTCGCAGGGAAATCTCCCACGAAGACGCCGCAACTCAAAAATACCCACCACTCTCGAAGGTTTTTTCGGGTCGCTCCGAATATGAGCACGGATCCCAGGACCGCGGCCAAAGCGACCACCAGAACGGCGGAATGTTGATCTACTTTCCACCATGTCGCCCCAAGCAACGGGTCATTAGCTCGGCCCTTCAGGCTGGCCGAAGGCACCAGCGCCGCAATCACGTTGATCAATAGGACGTACCGCAGGTACACGTAGCTGTTGAAGTTGAACACCGCGGTGACCTAAGTCCTATCAGGCACTGACAACAGTATATAGCGCATCGAGTGAGGCCTCCCACTCAGCAGCACCATCTCCACCTGCGTGCCAACGCTCCTTGAGCTCCGACTTCTCGCCGCGAATTCGCTCCAGCGCACGCTGTGCCTTTTTGAGCAGAGCACGTGGTGGCTTGGTACGGATCCGCTTTACCCAAGCGTCGACTTTTTCCGTGTAGGCGTCAGACTGTGTGCCTTTGCCCAGCAGGTGTGCGATGACCTCGACTGCCGCAACGGCGGTTGAAGCCTTTGAGGCTTTCACATAGCCCTTGGTATCCAGCACCGCATCCAGAGCGGCTTCGACATGAGAGAAGTCTTTTGCGTCTTCGAGCTCGTAAGCCCAGTCGTTTGCGGTATCGTTTCCGAACGGTTCGTGTGACCACGCACCCATCGCTGATCCTCTTCGAAACCCGGTGTAGAAGGGCGCTTTCCTTTGCCGAAGTTTCGCCCAGGAGAGTTTGTGCGACCGTGCTTGTAGCTCATCTTCGCGATGATCTGATGCGGCTGCGTGTGAGATGGATTCAGCGAATCAGCTCCATGGCCCTTGACTGAACATAATTCTAGTCGCGCTTTCATTGGACAAGGGTGATCGAATTGCCATGGGGGCTGGCGGGATCCGAATAGAATCGGCCGCTCGGAATGCTGCGCGATTGGGGTTCGAGGTCTGGGAGGAGTGACGGGAAGGCTGCTTATGGGTGCAGGGCTCACGGAGCGGATGAGATGAAACAAGGTTTGTTACCACCCCGCGCGAAACTTCAGGTGGCATGCGGCGCTATCGCAATTTTTCTATTCTTCGCCTGGTATTGGACGTCCTTCGGCTTCTGGAAGATAGAAGCCCCGAGTGCGCATGCGCCATTGCCCATTGGCAGCCAGATCTCGTTTGATCAGCAGATCGTGATACCGAAAGTTCCCAGAGGGGCGCGTTCGTTGCGTTGGAACTCGAGTTTCATTTCTGATGAAGCGGGAGTCGCGTCGGGGTGGACTCCCATCGACAATGGCAGGGATCCCGGGCAGTTGCGAGTTGACGTTACCAGTATTCACTTATGGAGAGAGGTTGAGCGAGACGCCACATTTCAGTTTATCCCGCAACCTCACACGATGGACGAAAACCGCGGCAAACCCATTCTATACGAACTGCTGGGCGACTCCTTCAAGTGTTCAGACGGAACGGCGGTGAAAAAAAGCCTTACGGTGTACTACGAGGACGGCACCCACCAGGATTACTTCCCCTGGGGATATGCAGCTCTGGTTGGCATATGGAAACCGGTTGCACGCGACACTGCGCTCAGTCGCGAGATGAAGTTCGTATGTGCCGTGCACCTGGCGACCCCATCACCCGCGTCCGCGAATTTCGATCAGGACCGGATACTGGGTACCTGGCATGTGGATAGTGCCCAAGGAAGAATTGCAGCCGGACCGATTGTCATCTCCGAAACAAGCATTGCTTGGACGGCGAACGACAATCACGCCTGCGTGTCGGACTATGTGCTCGCTTCGCGCAGCGCGGGGCCCACCTTCCCCGGGGGTCCTACAGGGAATAACAACTTCGATGATGCGTACACGACCTTTGTATTGGAGCTCAAGGGACCGCACCTTCACCCTTGCTCGCAAAAGATGCGCGCATTCACCATTTCTCTCTCATCCGCTCACGCCGATCTTGGGCACTTCGCCGCATTTTTTGTCGGTGTGCAGGCGCACGGCACAATGCGTCGCGCACCTATCAGGCGCTGACGACGGCGGATGAAGCCTTCGAGGTGTGAGAGACGTAGGTCACATCGGGCTAGGGTGACTTGCTGCCTCCTGGTGTGACCGTGACGATGTCGGCGTATTCATAGAAGCCATAGGGGGCGATCATTTGTTGCGTCCCGATGATTGCCGCGGTGTCGGATAACGCGATCGAGGTGCCGGTGTGTCCGGCCAGGTCGTTCGCGAAAACCAGCTGGTTTCCTTGCCAGACATAGATTGTCGTGCCGCCGAGAATCGTGGCGAGTCTGTCGTCGCTGTAGGGCGCGGAGATCAGCGCGCCCGCCTGGGTTAATGCGACCGCCGTGCCAAAGCCGGCGGAATTGTTGGGCACGATTTTTTGCGTCTGTACCCATCCGTTGGCGCCCCGCGCAAACACATACGCCGCGCCGCTGAAATAGCCTCCTGTGTTGTCATTGGGTTGCCCAAAGGCCCCGGGAGCTCCGACCAGGATCGTCTGGTTCCAGATGGCTATGGAGTTGCCGAAAGTGCTGTCGGGGGTCGGGTCGCCGGAACTCAAGACCTGCGGGACGGTTGGCGTTGCGCTGTTTGCCGAATAGACAAAGACCAATCCGTTACCGCTGCTGTCCAGTCCCTTCACGGCCAGCATGCCGTTCACCAGTACAATTCCGCCGGGGTACAGATTGCTCGGCGACAGTGAGCCGAGAAACTCTGGCTGACCACTCGCGCCAACACTATATAGATGAACGAGGAAAGTCTGGGCAGTACTGCCCGAGCCGTCTGAGCTCGTTGGTGCACCGACCACATAAGCGAAATAGTGACCATCGAAGGCGATATGCGGGTAGGTATCCCCGTTGAATCCGCCGGGGGTCTCCGGCAACGTTGCAGTCTGCGTCCAAGTGCCGCTCTTGTTCACGAAGACGCGTACCGCAGAGCCCGATGCCACGATCAGGATGTTGTTGGCCATGGCGAGGGCACTGCCGAATGCCTGCTCGTTCGGTTGCCGGTCCGCTGGTACCAACGAGGCGGTTCTCGCCCAGGTGCCATCGGAGGCTTGCGTAAACACGGCGACCCTGCCCAGCTCAATCGTATTTGTGTTGCTGGCGTCCAGGAGGTCATAGAGAGGAATACCGACCGCCGCGGTGGTGCCGGAAATTGCAACGGACGCACCGAACGCAAGCGGGGGTCCGAAGGAACCCCAATCGTCGCTCGAGGGGGTCAGTTCGGCGAAGGACAACGGGGGCACCGTTGGGGTCTGTGCTCCGGCCAGATGGGTCGCGAACAGAGTGAGGACAGCAAGGAATAGCCACTTGGAATGTAACGAATTGTCACACATGACATCGTTCTCCCTGGGTTTCGTGTTAGTCACCGTTGAATCACCGTTGAGACCGGATTCGGTGCCGCGCATTGGTCGGCTGCGCGCTGGAACAACGTGTCATCTGCGTTGGCGTTCCATCGCGGTGTTGCGTCGTTCTTGGTAGCACCGCTGACTTTAGCTGGGCAGCGCTGCGGCTGCAGTGCAAGATCGACACGGCAGCCCGCCTCCGTCAGCTGGGTCCGTCGTGAGAGGACACGATCCAGGGCTCGAGGTGACGACCGAATGCGACTTGTACGGTAAAGGGAGATTTCTTTCCGTTCGCGGGGCGATCGGGCGGAACGGTCGCTCGGAATTGAAGCGGCACGTTGATGCTTTCGCAGCGCACGGCAGTCACGCGGCCGTAGAGTTTGGCGGATGTCCCATCGCGCCCATCGTGCATCACAAACGGACGGATGTTGCCATGAACAATCGCATAGTGCGTGCGGTCTGCGTAGCGCTGACGCAAAGTGGTCTGATCGAGGCCGGCGTCAACAATGAACAGCCGACTCGCGTCATATTCTTCGCTCTTCAGAGCTTGTCGCGCCTCTTTTAGTCGCTGGGCATTGTCCTGACGCTCCGGATTGGCGGCGATCTCGCGTTCCAAATCCGCGAGATGGTCGCGAGCGGCTTGAAGCGCGCGGGCGCGCACAGGCCCATCGAGTTCGAGGACTAACAGCACGTCTCGTCCCAGCATGCGATCGTAATGAGCATCCCCACTGGGGATGGTGGGTGGTGTCACAACGTCGAATCCGAGTGCGGCCAGCTTATCCCGATCGAGCCAGGGAATCGGCCCGAAATTGCCGTAGGGTGAAAACCTCTCCAGGGTTGACTCCACTCTGTACTGTAGTCGAAGGCTCAAGCCACTGTTCTCACCTTCCCGCCACATCCAATTCCATTGCGGTCCAAGCTCTCGCTCGGTGAGCGTTAGGATACTGTCGGGAGGCTGTCGTCTGTTGGATGCAACGCCGACAAGCACAACAGCGTTGGTGAGTGCCAGTACGAGGGCTCCGGAGGCTATGAGCCACGTGTTTGATCGGTTCATGCTTCCACCTTTGTCTGTGAAGCAGTTGATCCTCGCAGTCGGCGCAGGACGAAGAGCGTCAGCAACGCCGTGAGTCCCAACACGAGGAAAAACAGATATTTCGGCATCACGTCCCACCACCAGTCGTAAAACTTGGTGTAGAGAAACACGATGAAGAAGGTGACGCCGGTATTGACGACATCGGGCCAGTGTTTGCGAATCCCCAGCGCCGTTGCCGCTCCCGCGGTGAGAAATCCCAATGCCTGATACAGGTGCTCAATGGTCTGCGGTTGGAGTGCCAGGTAGCTGCCGTCTCCCCAGAAGGCAAGTACCAGCATGGGGAGAAAAAGGGCGAGCAATCCCATGATCCGATAGGTCTGGGCGAAGCCTGCATAGCGGGGTTGCTTGAGCAACAGGGGAGTGGCGAACATAACGATGGCGGCGGGGAAGAAGTTCTCCGGCCTATCGCCAAAGTCCAACCAATACAGGCCCTGGAGCTCGCCTGCGCGTGCCGCGATGAACGCCGTGATGCATAGCAAGCCCGCGGCCAGCAGAAGGCGCAGATCACACAGATAGGCCAACAAAAAAGCATAGGCCGCCCAGGGTAGGAGCGCCTTGTCAGACGGAGTGATATTGAAGATCTCCCCCATCATCTGGATGTTCAGCACGAAGCAGGTGAAGGCCACCAGGGCTGCGAGCTTCGTAAAGTATCCATTGTCGTCTTTCTTCCGGACCCAATGCGTGACCCAGTAGGTTAGCCCCGAGGCGCCCATCAGCGTGGTTACCTGGATCCCCGTGCCGAGGTGGCCCCAAAATTGATAGAAGAGGAAGAAGACGCTGGCGGCTAGCGCCATTGCGCCGAGGAGCGAGGCGATGCGCATTCCCAAGGAGAGTTGCTTCGACCGCGTATCGCCGTCAATGTCGAATTGATGGGATAGCGCGGCGATGACAGTCTGATGGTGCTGCTCGAGGCTGCGATGTTGCTCATCGGTCAATGAGATGACCTGCGCCGTCTCCAAACGTGCCAACTCGAGCGCGAACGCACGGATTTGCTCGACGCGCGCCTGCGCTTCGATGCGCGTGAGTGGCTCCGCCATGTGACCCCCTGGCTGATTTGCCGATGACGGCGCAGCCTGCTATTCCCTCGTCTCGCTTGCAACTACTTGCCGTGAGGTTGCATGGTCTGCGCTCGGCGGTATCACCGCGCGATACCTCCTCAGAGTCGGGTGGTATTGACCCGGAGGCCTGGCCGGCTGTATTGGTGCTTCGCGGCACCGCGACCCGGGCAGAGCCACGCACACGGGAACCATCTATGAAAGTCATCAAGAGCTATCCGACGAGGGTTGAAGCGGATCTGGCGAGGATCGCCCTGGAGGCTGCCGGCGTACCCTCGGTGGTCGTCGGTATAGGCGTGGGTATGGAAGGCGGGGCGGCGGGTGTGCAATTGCTCGTACCGGATGATCGCGTCGAAGCGGCATTGAAGGTGCTCGGAGATACCTGAAGGTGACTGTCTCAATCGCTTGAGGCATGGCCGGTCAGGTTGGCTTGTGAGAGCTTCGGAAAACCGCCGCTCAAGCATCAGGCAGGCTACCCGAGATGGGTTCGGACCAGGTCCAGCCTTCATCGCGCTCTCCACTCGCATAAAGGTAGACCGCTGTCCAGCGTTTCGAGCCGGAAAGCGATTTCCAACGCGCGTCGGCAAGTCCCATCCGAAGCCAATAGCGGGTTGAATTGAGCTCCCTGGACAGCTCCACCTCTATTGGTAGCTCACCAGTCGGCAGTAAATACATGATGCCCACGGCTCGCAGTGAGGTGTCCGTCTCACGGACGATTCGCAACACTCTCCATCCATCTACTGAGGCGTTGAGATTCGGAATGGTGCGCAGGCAGAGTTCCAAAGCGTAGGTGGATGCTTCCTCGCCTTCCGGATCGGTCGGGAACTGGCTCTGAGCGAGCTCTACAAGCTTGGAATGGGGCGCCAGAATACGAAAAATGGCTCGAGTCATTTGCGGCTGACATTTCGAAACGGTCGTAAACGACCCGGCAGAGGACTGGGACGCTCATAAGATACTGAACCGTGCCTGTCGCGGTCGAGTATGGGCGTCAACAGAGACGGCGTCGTATCAGCTCGGCTCGCAGCCACTCTGGCAGCTGGACGCGGTCCAAGAAGCGCCACCGATCGCCACAGCTGCCGCACACTACGGACTTGCCATCCGGCTCCGCGCGACCGCTCAAGGTACGTCTGAACTCCTTAACGAGCGATAGAGACTTTGTGTGCTGACAGGCGCTCAT
>DAITMW010000152.1:0-17065 GCA_036834945.1 Steroidobacteraceae bacterium | reverse complement strand
GCGGTGATGAGCACGATGCGCAGCGGCGCGTTGGGAGTGAAGGTGCGCGTCTCGGGCCGCTTGAACGGTTCCGAAATCGCCCGCACCGAGTGGTATCGCGAAGGCCGGATTCCGCTGCACACCTTCCGTGCTGACATCGACTACGGCCTGTCGGAGGCCCACACGACGTACGGCATCATCGGCGTGAAGGTGTGGATCTTCAAAGGCGAAGTGTTTGACAAGGGCGAGGTGGCGCAGCCGGCCGCGGCCGAGGGCGATGCCCAGGCTGCTGGTGGTGGCGCGGCACCTGCCGCGGCGACCGAAGCTGCCGCACCGGCGCAGGCCTGACGGAAGAGCTTAAGCAATCATGCTCCAGCCAAAACGCACCAAGTACCGCAAGCAGTTCAAGGGCCGTAATGACGGCCTCGCGCAGCGCGGCAGCAATGTTTCCTTCGGGGAATTCGGCCTCAAGGCGACGAGCCGCGCCCGCATGACGGCGCGTGAGATCGAGGCCGCGCGTCGCGCGATGGCCCGCTACGTGAAGCGCGGCGGTCAGATCTGGATCCGCGTGTTTCCGGATGTGCCGATCAGCAAGAAGCCGCTCGAAGTTCGTATGGGTAGCGGTAAGGGTAACGTCGAGTACTACGTCGCGCGCGTGAAGCCCGGCAAGGTGCTCTTCGAGATGGAAGGCGTGGATGAGGTCACTGCTCGCGAGGCGTTCCGTCTCGCCGGCTCGAAGCTCTCCGTCTCCACCTCGTTCGTGAAGAGGCAGGTGCGCTGATGGAAGCTAAAGAGCTGCGGACGAAGTCGGCCGCCGAGTTGTCGGAGGAGCTGCTGAAGATGCGCAAGGAGCAGTTTGCTCTGCGCATGCAGCGCGCCACCGGCCAGGCCCCCAAGCCGGATCAATTCCAGAAGGTGCGCAAGAACATTGCACGCCTCAAGACCGTGCAGCGTGAGGCCGCGTTGAAGGCCGCCGCCGGAGAGAAGAAGTGAGCGCGGAAGAGAACAAGGTTCAAGCCAAAGGTGCACGCACCCTGACCGGGCGCGTGGTGAGCACCAAGATGCAGAAGACGGTCGCCGTCGAGATCGAGCGGCTCGTCAAGCACCCCGTGTACGGCAAGTTCATCCGCCGCACCACCAAGCTGCTGGCCCATGACGAGCAGGGCACCTCGCACGAGGGAGATCTGGTGAAGATCGCTCCGTGCCGCCCGATGTCGCGTCGCAAGTCCTGGCAGCTGGTCGAGGTGCTGGAAAAGGCGGCCCCATGATCCAGCTGCAAACGTTGTTGAATGCCGCCGACAACAGCGGTGCCCGGACCCTGATGTGTATCAAGGTGTTGGGTGGCTCGCGCCGTCGTTACGCGACGGTCGGTGATGTCATCAAGGTGAGCGTCAAGGACGCGATCCCGCGTGGCAAGGTGAAGAAGGGCGAGGTGTACGACGCGGTCGTCGTGCGCACCAAGCGCGGCGTGCGCCGTCCGGACGGATCGCTGATCCGCTTCGATGGCAACGCGGCGGTGTTGCTCACCAACAAGCTCGAGCCGATCGGCACCCGTATCTTCGGACCCGTGACGCGTGAGCTGCGCAACGTGCAGTTCATGAAGATCATCTCGCTTGCTCCGGAGGTGCTCTAACCATGGCGAAGAAGATTCGCAAGGGTGACCAGGTCATCGTGTTGTCCGGCAAGGACAAGGGTCGCCATGGCGCGGTGTTGGAAGTGTTGGCGAGTGGTCACGTCGTCGTCGAGAGCGTGAACGTGGCGAAGCGGCACACGAAGCCCAACCCGCAGGCCAACAAGCAGGGCGGCATCGTCGAGAAAGCCATGCCGTTGGCGGTCTCGAAGGTGGCGATTTTCAATCCTGCCTCGAAGAAGGCGGACCGGATCGGATTCAAGACGCTCACCGACGGCAAGAAGGTGCGCTTCTTCAAGTCCAACGGAGAGATGATCGACGCGTAAGCGCCGTTCACTCAGGTTACGACATATGGCCAGGCTACAGCAGTTTTACAACGAGACCGTCGTCCCGAAGTTGAAGGCGGATCTCAACATCAGCAATCCCATGCAGGTGCCCAAGATCACCAAGATCACGGTGAACATGGGTGTCGGCGAGGCGGTTGCCGACAAGAAGGTGATGGACGCGGCGGTCACGGATCTGCAGAAGATCACGGGCCAGAAGCCCCTCGTCACCAAGTCGCGCAAGGCAATCGCGTCGTTCAAGATCCGTCAGGGTCTGGCGATCGGCTGCAAGGTGACGTTGCGTGGAGCTCGTATGTACGAGTTCCTCGATCGACTCATCACCATCGCGATGCCGCGCATCCGCGACTTCCGCGGCGTGTCCGCGCGCTCCTTCGACGGTCAGGGCAACTACAGCATGGGCGTGAAAGAGCAGATTATTTTCCCGGAAATCCAGTACGACCAGATCGACCAGGTCCGGGGCATGGATATCACGATAACCACGACGGCAACGGATAACCGTCAGGGCCGAGCGCTGCTCGAGGCTTTCAACTTCCCCTTCCGGAAGTAACAGGAATCTAGACGGCTATGGCGAAGACAAACATGGTCGAGCGCGAGAAGCGTCGCGCCAAGATCGTGAAGCAACACGCGGCGAAGCGGGCTCAGCTCAAGGAGCTGATCCGCAGCCCGAACACGTCACCCGAAGAGCGCGAGAAGGCTCAGGTGAAGCTGCAAAAGATGCCCCGTGATGCGAGCGCGTCGCGGCTGCGCAATCGTTGCGCCATCACAGGACGCTCCCGCGGCGTGTACCGCAAGTTCGGCATTTGCCGCGTGAAGATTCGCGAAGTCGCGAACCGCGGTGAGATTCCGGGACTGGCGAAGGCGAGCTGGTGAGGAACGCCGTATGAGCATGACCGACCCCATTGCCGATCTGTTGACTCGCATCCGCAACGGCCAGACCGCGGGCAAGACCGAGATCCAACTCGCGTCCTCGAAGCTGAAGACGGCCGTCGCGAAGGTGTTGAAGGACGAGGGTTATATCTCGGACTTCCGCCTGGACGCTGACAGCGCGAAGCCGACGTTGACGATTGGCCTGAAGTATTTCGAGGGACGTCCCGTCATTGACCGCATCGAGCGCGTCAGCCGTCCGGGGCTGCGGATTTACCGCGGCAAGGACGAGTTGCCGAAGGTTCTGGGCGGGATGGGTACGGTGATCGTCTCCACGCCCAAGGGCGTGATGACGGACAAACAGGCGCGTGCGATCGGACAGGGCGGCGAAGTCCTGTGCATCGTGGCCTAACCGGGAAGATCTTTTCATGTCCAGAATTGCCAAAGCTCCGGTCAATCTGCCGCAAGGCGTGACCGCGACCATTGCGCCGGAGTCGGTGACGATCAAAGGCGCGAAGGGCACCTTGAGCATCCCGCTGACCCGGGGTGTGACGGTCGTCCAGGCGGACAAGCACCTCGAGATCAAGTACACGGATCCGGGGATCAGCCGCATGCAGGCGGGCGCCACGCGCGCGCACCTCGCGAACATGGTCGTCGGTGTCACCAAGGGCTACGAGAAGAAGCTCGAGCTCGTGGGCGTCGGCTTCCGCGCCGCCGTGCAGGGCAAGGTTCTGAACCTGACCCTCGGCTTCTCGCATCCGGTGAACTATCCGATTCCGGAAGGGATCACGATCGAGGCACCGACGGTGACGGAAGTGATCGTCAAGGGCATCGACCGCCAGAAGGTGGGCCAGGTGGCCGCCGAGATCCGCGACATTCGCCCGCCGGAGCCCTACAAGGGCAAGGGCGTGAAGTACGCGGGCGAGCAGATCACCCTCAAAGAGGGCAAGAAGAAATGATTACGACCAAGAAAGAGCGCCGTCTGCGGCGCGCCGTCAAGACGCGCGCGCACATCCGCAATCTTGGAGTCGCGCGACTGACGATCCATCGCACCCCGCAGCACATTTATGCGCAGGTGACCGATGCAACGGGAGCCAAGGTGATTGCCGCGGCGTCCACGGTGCAGGAGAAGGTTCGCGAAGGTTTGAAAGGAACGGGCAACGTCGAGGCCGCCAAGGCTGTCGGTCGTGTCATTGCCGAGCGGACGAAAGCCGCTGGCGTGAGCAAGGTCGCTTTCGACCGTGCCGGTTTCCAGTTCCACGGGCGCGTGAAGGCGCTCGCGGATGCGGCCCGCGAAGCGGGTCTCGAGTTCTAAAGGTTAGGTACAGAACATGGCGAGAGCGGAAAAAGGCGCACCGGCTGACGAGTTCGTAGAGAAGCTCGTCGCAGTCAATCGCACGGCCAAGGTCGTCAAGGGCGGCCGTCAGTTCGGCTTCACGGCCCTGACCGTCGTAGGCGACGGCGCGGGTCGCGTCGGCTACGGCTTCGGTAAAGCGCGTGAAGTGCCCGTCGCGATTTCCAAGGCGATGGCCCAGGCTCGCAAGAACATGATCAACGTAGCGCTGCGAAACGATTCGCTGCATTACGCGGTCAAAGGGTTTCACGGGGCGACGCGCGTCTACATGCAGCCTGCCTCTGACGGTACCGGCGTCATCGCTGGCGGCGGTATGCGTGCGGTGCTCGAGTGCGCCGGTGTGCGTAACGTGCTCGCGAAGAGCTACGGGTCGCGTAACCCGATCAACGTAGTGCGCGCCACGATCAGCGCCTTGTCGGAGATCCGCTCGCCCGATGAGATCGCGGCCAAGCGCGGCAAGACTCTGGAAGAGATTACGGGTTAACCCATCATGGCGGACAAAGCCCAATACAAGGTCACGCTGGTCAAGAGCCTGCATGGGCAGCTCAAGAACATCGCGGCATCGGCGCGCGGCCTCGGCTTGCGCAAGATTCACCAGAGCGTCGTCGTTCAGGGCACCCCGGAAAACATGGGGATGATCCAGACGGCGGTGCATTTGTTGAAAGTGGAAAAGAGCGCCTAAATTATGACGTTGCTCCAGACATTGAAGCCCGCCGAAGGAGCCAAGCGACCGCGCCTGCGCGTGGGTCGTGGTGCGTCCGCCGGACAGGGCAAGACCTGCGGTCGCGGCACTAAGGGTCAGCGCGCCCGTAAGGGTGGTTACCACAAGGTGGGATTCGAAGGCGGCCAGATGCCGATCCAGCGACGGATGCCGAAGGTCGGCTTCCGCTCGAAGATGGCTCGTAGCCGCGCCGAGGTCATGCTGAGCGAGCTGTCCAAGGTAGAAGGCACCGTCGTCGACCTCGAGGCTTTGAAGAAGGCCAAGGTCATTCCGGTGTTCGCCGAGAAGGCCAAGGTGGTGCTTTCTGGCGAGATCAAGAGGGCCGTGACGCTGAAGGGCATCGCGGCAACCAAGGGCGCGCGCGCGGCGATCGAGGCTGCCGGCGGCAAGCTGGAAGAGTAAGCCGCTAAAACCGTCCGAACTCTACGTAGACACACATGGCCACGAATACACTCAGCAATCCAGCAGCCGTTCTCGGCGATGCTGCCCGTTTTGGGGAGATTCGCGGCCGGCTGTTGTTCCTGATCGGTGCGCTGATCGTCTACCGCATCGGTACTTACATACCTGTTCCCGGTATCAACCCGGCGGAGGTGGCGCGGTTCTTCACGGACCAGTCGAACACCATCCTCGGGATCGTGAACATGTTCTCCGGCGGCGCGCTGTCACGGCTGTCGATCTTCGCCATGGGCGTCATGCCCTATATCTCCGCCTCGATCATCATCCAGATGATGTCGATGGTGATTCCGTCGCTCATGGAGCTGCGGAAAGAGGGTGAGTCCGGCCGGCGCAAGATGACGGAATACACCCGTTACGGGACCGTCGTACTGGCGGTGTTCCAGTCGTTCGCGGCCGCCAGTGCCCTCGCCAAGGGCAACATGACGGTCATCTCGGGCTGGCAGTTCCTGTTCACCGCGACCATCACGATGACCACCGGGACGCTGTTCCTGATGTGGCTGGGCGAGCAGATCACTGAGCGTGGCGTCGGTAACGGCATCTCCATGATCATTCTCGCCGGTATCGTCGCGGGCCTGCCGGGCGCCATCGGTAGCACCGCGGAGGCCGTGAGCAGCGGTGAGATGCAGGGGCCGTTCGCCCTTCTGCTGGTCATCCTGGTGCTCGGCACGACGGCTTTCGTGGTGTTCGTCGAGCGTGCGCAGCGCCGCATCACGGTGAATTATGCGAAGCGCCAGGTGGGCCGCCGTATGTACGCGGGCCAGAGCAGCCACCTGCCGTTCAAGCTCAACATGTCTGGCGTGATCCCGCCGATCTTCGCCTCGAGCTTGCTGCTCTTTCCGGCGACGTTGGCGAGCTTCCTGGGCGCGAATTCCCAGGGACCGCTGGCCTCGGCCATGCAGAGTGTCGCGGCGGCGCTGGGCTATGGGCAGCCATTGCACCTGGTGATCTACGCGCTGCTGATCATTTTCTTCTGCTTCTTCTACACGGCGCTCGTGTTCAACGCGCGCGATACGGCTGAGAACCTGCAGAAGTCGAACGCCTTTATTCCTGGCATCCGTCCGGGGCAGCAGACCGCCATCTACATCGACAAGGTGCTCACGCGCCTGACGCTGTGGGGCGCTTTGTACGTCACCGCGGTCTGCCTCCTGCCTGAGATCCTGATCTCCTCGCAGGGCGTGCCATTCCATTTCGGCGGCACTTCGCTGCTGATCGTCGTGGTGGTGGTGATGGACTTCATGTCGCAGCTGCAGGCGCACATGATGTCGCATCACTATCCGGGTCTTCTCAAGAAGGCCAATTTGCTCGGCTACGGCCGGCAGGGCTCGGGTGGTTAAGTCATGAAAGTTCGTCCATCAGTCAAGAAGATCTGCAAGAACTGCAAGATCGTGCGCCGCCGGCGCATCGTCTACGTCATCTGCTCCGACCAGCGCCACAAGCAGCGGCAGGGCTGATGATTTCCTGTAACTTTTCAGTAAAATGCCGCGTTTTTTCCCGCGGCGTCACGGCACGGTAAGCAGCAATGGCACGTATAGCCGGTATCAACATCCCGATGAACAAGCATGTGTGGGTCGGACTCACGCACATTTACGGTGTCGGCGTCGCTCGTGCGAAGGCCGCCTGTGAGGGTGCGGGGGTAAATCCGCACACGAAGGTGAAAGACCTCACCGAGACCGAGGTGAACGCCATCCGCTCGCAGATCGCGAAGTTTGCGGTGGAAGGCGACCTGCGCCGTGAAGTCTCCATGAACATCAAGCGGTTGATGGACCTCGGTACCTACCGTGGTATCCGCCACCGCCGCGGGCTCCCGGTGCGCGGCCAGCGCACGCGTACGAATGCCCGTACACGTAAAGGCCCGCGTAAGCAGGCAGTCAAGCTCAATGCTCCTCCGGGCAAGGCATAAAGGTTCAGTAGCACATGGCTGATCAGAAGCAGCAGGGCGCAGCGTCGGGTTCCGCCGCAGCGGGCGCCAAGAAGCCGAAGAAGGCGCGTAAGAACGTGCTCGACGCGATCGCGCACGTCCACGCCTCCTTCAACAACACGATCATCACGATCACCGACCGTCAGGGCAACACGCTGTCCTGGGCGACGTCGGGTGGTTGCGGTTTCCGTGGTTCCCGTAAGAGCACGCCGTTCGCCGCGCAGGTTGCGGCCGAAAAGGCAGGCGTGGCTGCGCAGGAGCACGGCGTGAAGAACGTCGAAGTGCGCGTCGGTGGCCCTGGCCCCGGCCGTGAATCGGCGGTCCGCGCACTCAATAACTGCGGATTGAAGATCACCAGCATCTCGGACGTTACGCCGATTCCCCATAACGGCTGCCGTCCCCCCAAGAAGCGCCGAGTCTAAGGCGAGGAACGAATATGGCGCGTTACGTTGGTCCAAAGTGCAAGCTCGCCCGTCGCGAGGGCACCGACCTCTTCTTGAAAAGCGGCGTTAAGCCCTTAGAAAACAAGTGCAAGTTCACCGTCCCTCCGGGCGGCGTGAAGGGCGAGCGCCGTACGCGCTTGTCCGATTACGGTCTGCAGCTGCGCGAGAAGCAGAAGCTGCGCCGTATGTACGGCGTCCTGGAGCGGCAGTTCAGCAACTACTACGCCGAGGCGGCCCGCGGAAAGGGCTCGACCGGCGAGACGTTGCTGAAGCTGCTGGAGTGCCGTCTGGATAACGTCGTTTACCGCATGGGCTTTGCCTCGACCCGCGCCGAAGCGCGCCAGCTCGTGAGCCACAAGTCCATCAACGTCAACGACCAGGCGGTGACGATCGCGTCGTACCAGGTGAAGGCCGGCGACGTCATCCAGATCCGCGAGAAGGCGCGCAAGCAGTTGCGCATCACTGCCGCGATGGGGATTGCCACCCAGGTCGGCCTGCCCGAGTGGGTCGAGGTGAACGACAAGGAATTCCGAGGCGTGTTCAAGTCGGCGCCGGGCCGGGATGACATCCTCCCCGACATCAACGAGAACCTCGTCGTCGAGTTGTATTCGAAGTAATTCGAGCAGTCCGCGGAAGCTTCCGCGGTGATCGGACGGTAGTGATTATTGACCGTCCGATTTTGTTTTATCTGCTGCCGGTCAACCCGGCAAGGTGTAACCGCAATGCAGGGATCCATTACCGAGTTCTTGAAGCCCCGCGTCGTCAAGGTGCAACCCGTTGCTCCTCGGCAGGCGCGCGTCGTCATTGAACCGTTCGAGCGGGGCTTCGGCCACACGCTCGGCAACGCGCTGCGTCGCGTGTTGCTTTCGTCGATGCCCGGTAGCGCCATCACCGAGGTCGAGATCGATGGCGTGCTCCACGAGTACACCAGCATCGAGGGTGTACAGGAAGATGTTGTCGACATTCTTCTGAATCTGAAGTCGGTTGCCCTGCGGATGCACTCGCGCGATAGCGCGGAGCTGCGTCTCCACAAGAAGGGCCCGGGCCCGGTCACCGCGGGTGACATCCAGACCGACCACGACATCGAAGTCGTGAACCCGGATCTCGTGATCGCGAACCTGACGAAGGCTGGTGAGCTGAGCATGACGCTGCGTGTCGAGCGCGGTCGTGGTTACCGCCCGGCGGCGGCTCGTGTTGCTTTCGAGGAGCAGACTCGCCCCATCGGCCGGCTGCAGCTCGATGCGTCGTTCTCGCCGATCCGTCGCGTGACCTACTCTGTGGACGCGGCTCGCGTCGAGCAGCGCACCGACCTCGACAAGCTGGTGATCGACATCGAGACCAACGGCACGATCGACGCCGAGGAAGCCATCCGTCGCGCCGGCAGCATCCTGAAGGATCAGCTGTCAGTGTTCGTCGACCTGCAGGGTGAGGAAGAGGCCGCCACGAAGGTCTCCGAGATGCAGTTCGATCCGATCCTGCTCCGTCCGGTCGATGAGCTCGAGCTCACCGTGCGTAGCGCGAACTGCCTCAAGGCGGAGAACATCCACTACATCGGTGACCTGGTGCAGCGGACCGAAGTCGAGCTGCTGCGCACGCCGAACCTCGGCAAGAAGTCACTGACCGAGATCAAGGAAGTGCTGCAGAGCCACGGTCTCATGTTGGGCATGCGCCTCGACGGCTGGCCGCCGGCCGGCTTGAAGCACGACGAAGAGCGCGACGTAATTTAAGAATGAAAGTGGAGCGGCGTGGGCCAATCGTGGCCCGCGCTGTCTCGTTGGATAGCTGCGCGGATGCAGTAGCTGCATTGGTGCAAGTAGGTCAGGTGTAAGGGTTATTTATGCGTCACCATCTCAGCGGGCGGCAACTCTCGCGTAACAGCTCGCATCGGCACGCCCTGATGCGCAACATGAGCGTTTCGCTGCTGCGTCATGAAACGATCCGCACGACGATTCCCAAGGCGAAGGAGCTTCGCCGGGTCGTCGAGCCGCTCATCACGCTCGCGAAGAAGGATGACGAGGCCAACCGGCGTCTCGCGTTCTCGCGCCTGCGTGACAGCGAGGTCGTCGAGAAGTTGTTCACCGACCTGGGACCGCGCTTCAAGGCTCGCCCGGGCGGTTACACCCGCATCCTGCGCATGTTGCCCCGTCCGGGTGACAATGCAGAGATGGCGCTGATGCAGCTCGTCGATCGCCCGGCCGCGGCCGGCGCTGAGCAGGCTGACGCGGAAGCCGGCGCGAAGAAGAAGAGCCGCGCCAAGAAAAAGACGGAGAAGACCGAAGCCGCTGCTGATGAGGCTGCCGAGGCTGCTCCGAAGCGCACCCGGAAGAAGAAGGCCGCCGCGGCCTGATCTAACTGCAGCCTGCGCGGCTCGATGCCGCCAGGCTTCGCGTGCCGCGCGGCGCCGGCCTTGGCGCTGTTCCGACCTGAAGCGGCGGTGGCCCGCGCGGCCCAACGCGGACGCGAGCCGGTGCGGTGACCGCATGAGTCACCCGACGCGTTTCCCCCTAACTGACTCTCAACACGACAACGAGGTAGCGACAAGCTACCTCGCTTTCGTTCCGGTACTCGGTATCGACCGGCGGTCCGAATTCCACCCGATCGCCGGGGCCGAGCTCGCTTCGATTCCCCCCTTCGGCAACCACCAGGTGTCCTTCAAGGACCCACACCACGTGTCGGGTCAACACGTAGGATGATGCCGGCATCCCGACGATCGCACCGGCCGGAAGGCGCACCTCGACCAACTCCAACGGTACGTCCGCGCTGAGATAGATTTGCCTGCGGCGGTAGCCCGTCGCGGGGTCCGTCCAGTCCGGCTGATCCTTCCTGGGCACGAGCCTGGAGGGTGGCTGGGAGGGCTCGCTCAATAGTTTGGCCAGGGTGAGGCCGAACGCTGCCGCGATCTTGGCCAACACTGTCGCCGTCGGGCTCGACTCGCCGCGCTCGATCTTGCTCAACATCGCTTTCGAGACCGTCGAGCGCGCTGCCAGCTCGGCGAGCGACCAACCCTGGGTGGTGCGCAGACTCGCGATCCGCTGCGCCAGCCGGCGGTCCAGTGCTTCGTCTTCCACTATAGTTGACATGACGTCTTATATATAGGACGATTTCCGGGCCGTAGTCAACTCGGAATCCACGCGATGATCCGCTGTGCGCGTCCCGACGATGCCTCCGCGATTGCTGAGATATACGCCCCGTACGTTGCCGACACTGCCATTTCGCTCGAAATGACGGCACCGACCCCGGAGCAGATCGGCCAACGGATGGCCAACCTCACTCCCGTTTATCCATGGTTGGTCTACGACGATGAAAGCGGCCTGAAAGGATACGCCTATGCAGGACCCCACTCGGATCGTGGTGGATACCTCTGGTCGGCGAACGCGACCGTGTATGTAGCACGCGGATGTCATCGCCAGGGTATCGGGCGCGCGCTCTACGAGCGTCTTCTATCGATTCTGCGCAGACAAGGATTCCATGCCGTGTTCGGCGGGATCACTTTGCCGAACGCGGCGAGTGTCGGTTTGCACGAAACGTGCGGATTCTCGCCCGTGGGTGTTTATCGCCAGGCCGGATTCAAGCTGGGCGCCTGGTGGGATGTTGGTTGGTGGGGCTGTGTGCTCAATGAGGCCCCCACCGAACCTCTGCCGCCGCGGGCTTTCTCCGCGGAGTTATTGCATTGCGCAAACGGCATCGGGAAACCGACGGCATGCGCCGGGGTCGAGTAGGCGAGTGTCATCCCGCTGGACTAATATCCCGGCCGGTCAGTCATATCCGGGAGATGGCGCATGAGTCTGGGCTCAGAATTCAAAGAATTTGCCATGAAAGGAAACGTCATCGACCTCGCGGTCGGTGTCGTCATCGGCGCGGCTTTCGGGAAGATCGTCGCTTCCCTCGTGGCCGACATCGTCATGCCGCCGCTCGGCCTGGTGATCGGTAACGTCAATTTCACCGACCTCGCCGTTGCCATCGGGCAGGACCCGAAGGGCAAGGAGGTACTGTGGCGCTACGGCGCTTTCATTCAAACCATCTTCGAGTTTCTGATCATTGCCCTGGTGCTGTTCATCATCATCAAGGGCATCAACCGGCTCAAGCGGCCGCCGCCGCCGACCGCTCCGGAGGCGCCGCCGCCGACCCGTACCGAGCAGCTGTTGGCAGAGATCCGCGACGAGCTCGCGAAGCGTTAGATTGATTTGACCGGCGCGGCCGAGCGATTCGTGCCCGGGCGCCGGTCGGAGCCGCGACGCCTGCGGCCTACGCAGCCGTCTTTGGCGCAGTTTTCGGCTGCGCCGAACGGAATGCGTCCCGTGTCAGATTCTCGCAGCCGGAAGTGGTGATCGCGACATCGTCCTCGATGCGGATGCCGCCGAATTTGCGCAGGCTGGCGACACGCGGCCAGTTGATCCTGCTGGCGCGCGCATCGGCGCGCGCGGCGTCCAACAGTTGATCGATGAAGTAGATTCCAGGTTCCACCGTCACTACGAAGCCGGGCTGAAGTACCCGGGTGAGTCGCAGGAAGGGGTGGCCGTCGGGGCGCGGAATGTCGCCTCCATCCGGACTCTCCATGAATCCGCCGACGTCGTGTACCTCGAGTCCGAGGAGATGTCCGATTCCGTGGGGCAGAAAGACATTCGTGACCTTCGCGGCGACAGCCTCGTCGGCCCCGCACGTGATGATGTCGGCCTCGCGCAGCAGCTTTCCGGTCAGCTCGTGCGCCCGCACCTGCACGTCGCGCCAGTCAACGCCGGCGCGCAGACCTGCGCAGAGTGTCAGCTGCATCGCGTCCATGCGCTTGATGAGGTCCGCGAAGTCGCCCTCGCGAAGGGCATGAGTGCGGGTGATGTCGCTGGCATAGCCGCCAAACTCCGCACCCGCATCGATCAGGAGGGAATGGCGTTCCGCCGGCGGCCGCTTTTCCAGCACCTGGTAATGGAGGATGGCGCCCCCTTCGTTCAGGGCAATGATCGGGTTGTAGGGCAGCTCCTGTTCCCGCATGCCGCAGGCCTGGATGAAAGCGAGCTCGATTTCGAACTCGGAGGCGCCTTCCGTGAACGCCCGGGCGGCCGCCAGGTGTCCGACGGCTCCGAGCTGCGAGGCGAGCCTCATACAAACCAGCTCGTAAGGGGATTTCGTGGCGCGACCATAGTCGAGGTGTCGCATGAGGCGACGCGGGTTGATTGCCGTGACTCCCCAACTATTGAGCTCGGGGAGGGCATCGCCCAGGTATGCGACCCGTGACAGATCCTGCGGCAGATGCTTGCGCGCCGCGGCGAGATCGGCGGCGGGCCGGATGTCGAAATGCCGAGTCCACCATGCCTGGGGGATGTCGGCGGCCTTGTACCAGAAGTCATCCGGACGGTTGAAAACCAGCACGGGACGCTTGCCCGGCTCGAAGTACACGAAGCAATCGGGCACGTCGGACAGGGGCGTCCAGACCTTGAAGGGGCCGTGCGCTTCGAAGGGGTAGGTCCGGTCGTCCTCGAAGACCGTCAGGAGAGAGCCCGAATGCACCAGCAATGCGGAATAGCCACAAGCCTCCAGGGCCTGGGCCGAACGAGTGCAGACCTGCGCCAGATGTGGTGCGAAAGAGCTTTCGAGCTCGGCGCTGATGTCGGAGGCAAGCTCCTGCGTTTCGACGCGGCGGTCATCGGACATGGTCTTGCTCTCCTGGAGAAACTGGCAACAGATTGTAAAGCGGACGGGTTGGCGCGGAGCGCAAAGACTTCCAGTTCAGCGTGCGTTCAGCGTACTTGATCGTGTCGTATGGGCGAGACAACTTGTCGCCGAGCTGTTTAAAAACTCGTGTGGACTCTATAGAATTTGCCCCCGCGCGACCCGTGAAGGACTCGCGGAACGACAAAAACTCGTTCGTCTGGTTTTCTCACCACTCTTGCTTCTCTTCGGGGTACCGATCGATGAACACCAAACTTGCTCTTAGCGCACTCGTTGCGGCGCTGATGCTGACGGCCTGCGCGAAGCAGGAAGCCGCCAGCACCGAACCTGCCGCCACTCCTCCGGCCGCGACTGACAGCGCCGCTCCGGCGGCTCCGGCTGCTGACGCGCCGGCTGCTCCCGCTGGCGATGCTGCGGCTCCTGCTGCTCCCGCCGGTGATGCTGCCGCGCCTGCCGCTCCTCCTGCCGACGCTGCGGCTCCCGCCGCCCCGCCGAAGCAGTAAGGGCGCTCAAGGGGTAATTCCTCACCGGATTACTCCATGAAGCCTAAGGCTGTAATACGGCCCGGACGGATCGCGAGAGCGAGCTGTCCGGGCCGTGTTGTTTTCGGGTTAGCTTCGAGCCATGTCTTCCTCAACTGTCAGTGTGCGTGACGCCCGCGCATCCGAGAGTGATCGGCGCTGGATTCAAAGCGTTTATCGCGAATATCTGGACGATCTGGCCCCTGATACCGGCGTGTTTCCCGTGCTGGGCGAGGTAGGTCACCGCGAGCCCGACCAGATCCACCGTTGGTTCGGGGATCCCAACGCCGTGCCGCTGCTCATTCTCAAGGCCTCCGAGCCTGTCGGTTTCGCGATGGTGGCGCGTGTGGCGCGCACCGCCAGCCTGACCCAGCCCAAGGTCGACTACCGGATGGCGGAGTTTTTCATAACGCGCACCCGGCGCCGGCTCGGGATCGGCGCCATTGCGGTACAGCTCATCCTCAGCCGTTTCGCGGGACGTTGGGAGATTACCGAGTACCTGGAGAATGCCGGCGCCGTGAGTTTCTGGCGGCGGGTGGTTGCAACCTATACGCGAGGGAGCTACCAGGAGCGGATCGTGAACGGCGAGGTTCGCCAGGTGTTCGAGTCGGGGCGCCGGCGCTCGAGTTAGCCGCGTCCCGCGCCCGGCTGATGCCCCACCGTCTTGTTGTGCGAGCAAGCGCCACAGCCTGCCGCGAGCTGTCCAATCGTCTGATTCCGCAACCGTGCGACAGCATTGCCTGCGCCGAGTCGCGTTACGACCGGGGCCAGGAAGTCGAGCGTACGAAGCCGTAATCGCGGTGACATCAGGCGCCATGCACTGAAGATCGCACAGCCTGCGACGATCAGGGCAACCAGCAGATTTTGCGCGAGCGATGCCATGTCAGCCTGCTCCGAGGGCGACCGCGACGCGGTACGTAATGAAGGCCGCGACATAGGCGAGTGTGAACAGGTAGCCCGCCATGAGCAATGGGTAACGCCAGGAGTTTGTTTCCCGCTTCACCACCGCCAAGGTGGAAAGGCACTGGGGAGCAAAGACGTACCACGCCAACAAGGAGAGCGCCGTGGCTACACTCCAGCTACGAGCAATCACAGGAGCCAATGCACCGGCGACATCGCCGGAGTCCGACATGGCGTACACCGTTCCCAGCGCGCTCACCGCGACTTCGCGTGCTGCCAGGCCTGGGACCAGCGCGATCGAGATCTGCCAGTTGAAGCCGATGGGCGCGAAGATGTATTCCAGTCCGCGCCCCAGGATGCCCGCGACGCTGTATTGAATGGCCGGCCCGGTTGCTCCCGCCGGCGGCGCCGGAAAGCTCGCGAGAAACCACAGCACGACCATCAGGGACAGGATGATGGTGCCCACCCGTCCGAGGAAGATCCGTGCCCGCTCCCAGAGGCCGAGCAGCAGGTTCCGCAGGTTCGGGAGACGATATTCCGGAAGCTCGAGGAGCAGAGGACGATCCGCGCCACGCATTACGGTGCGCTTCAACACAAACGCCACGCCCATGGCACTGAATACGCCCGCGACATACAGAGCAAACAGGACGAGACCCCGCAGGTTGAACAGGCCGACGGAGCGCTGCGGGATGAAGGCTCCTATCAGGAGCGCGTAGACCGGCAGACGAGCCGAGCAGGTCATCAGTGGCGCGATCATGATCGTCGCCAACCGGTCGCGGCTCGACGGAATGGTGCGAGTCGCCATGACGCCGGGGATGGCGCACGCGAAGCTCGACAGAAGCGGGATGAACGCGCGCCCGGACAATCCAACCTTGCCCATGAGCCGGTCCAGCATGAATGCGGCGCGCGGCAGGTAGCCGGAATCCTCCAGCGCGAGGATGAACAGGAACAGGATCAAAATCTGCGGCAGGAAGACCAACACGCTGCCGGCTCCCGCGATGATCCCGTTCAACAACAGGCCGCGCAGAGGTCCCTCGGGCATGAGGTTGCCGACCTCGGAACCCAGCCTAGCGATTTCCGCGGCGGTAAAGTCCATGGGGACCCGTGCCCAACTGAACACGGCCTGGAACATCAGGAACAACACGATAGCCAGCAGGATCGGGCCCGCGACGGGATTGAGTACGATGGCGTCGAGCTGCGTCAGCAAGGCGACACGCGGGGGAACCCGATAGCCGATGGAATCGAGGATGCGGCGGACCTCGCGCTGCGTCGCCTCGATGTCCGCGGCCGTGGTCGCCGCGGGTGCTTCGACTCGGCCGGGTTTCTCGGCGGTGAAGCGGTACTGGTCGATTGCCGCGAGGAGTTCCTTTTCGCCACCCGGCCGGACCGCCACGGTTTCGATGACGGGTACGCCGAGCGCGTCCTCGAGCGCCTGTCGATTCAGTCGATAGCCGCGCTGTTTGGCGAGATCGCTCATATTGAGCGCCACGAGCATCGGCCGGCCGATCCGCTTCAGCTCCAGGACGAGTCGCAGGTTGAGGCGAAGGTTGGTGGCATCGACAACGCACACCAGGAGGTCTGGTGCAGTCTCAGATGCGTGCCTACCGAGAATGACGTCGCGCGTAACCGCCTCGTCCAACGACGTAGGCTCGAGGCTATAAGCGCCCGGGAGGTCGACCAGTCGGAAGACCCTGCCGGTGCGGGGACCGGCAAAGCGACCTTCCTTGCGCTCGACGGTGACGCCAGGGTAATTGGCGACCTTCTGGCGACTTCCGGTCAGGCGATTGAAAAGGGCGGTTTTACCGCAATTGGGAACGCCGACGAGCGAGAGACTCGGGCCAGACACCGCGCTCAAGCCCGTAGCGTGGGGCCCCACACGGATATCTGCCGACGCGTTCATCAGCCTCGGTCGGACTGGCCCATGGGCTTGGCGGGCTTGGTGAGCTCCACCCAGATGGATTCTGCCTCCCGCCGACGCAGGGCCAGGGTCGTGTTACCGACGCGGACCACGAACGGGTCGCGTCCTGGCCAGGCTTCGGCCACGATTTCGAATTGCTCGCCGCTGATGAAGCCCAGCTCGAGCAGGCGCCGCTCCAGGGGAGACATGGAGCCCGCGGCGGTCCCCACCCCGACGATCAGCCCCGAGGTGCCTTGGGAAAGGGCGCTCAGACTGACGTAACCAGGGTCGAGAGCGAGACCAGCGGGAGCGGCAGCTACATCCATGATCGCGAGTATGAATGAGAACGGTTCGCATTTGCAACGTTCCTGCAA
>DAITMW010000151.1:13128-17135 GCA_036834945.1 Steroidobacteraceae bacterium | reverse complement strand
CCCGTTCTGTCCGCATACGAGAACGTGGAGTATCCGCTGCTGCTGATCGGAACACCCGCGGCGGAGCGGCACGAGCGCACGCTCGCGATGTTGCAAGCGGTGGGGCTCGCCGACCAGGCGGGGCAACGTCCGAACGAGCTCTCCGGCGGTCAGAAGCAACGCGTTGCGATTGCGCGTGCGCTCGTCAAAAGACCGCAGGTCGTGCTCGCGGATGAGCCGACCGCGAATCTCGATACCGCGACCGGCGCTTCCATCATCGAGCTCATGCGGCGTGTCCAGGCGGAATCGCGCACGACTTTCATCTTTGCAACTCACGACCCACAGCTCATCTCCCACGCGGACGAGCTCTTCCTGATCCGTGACGGGCGCATTGTCGAGCACCGAACGGAGGTCCGCCGATGAGACTTCTCCTGAAAATCGCGCTGCGGAACATCCTGCGCAATCGCAGGCGCTCGTTGATGACCGGCTCGGCGGTGGCCGCCGGCGCCCTTGCCACCCTCCTCTTCGGCGGCTTCGCGGCTTACATCTTCGCCGGTCTCGAAACCAACAACGTACAGCGCATCGGTCATCTCACGGTGTTCCGCAGCGGCTATTTTCTCTTCGGGGCGGGCAATCCCGCCTCGTACGGCATCGACCATTATCGCGATGTCATGGCTCTCATCGGCACGGACCCGGTGCTCCAGCCCATGCTCAATGTCATGACACCGACACAGTCCCTGTTGGGCATCGCCGGCAATTTCTCCGGGGAGAGCGATGCGTCGAAGACCTTCATTGGCGCGGGACTCATTCCTTCCGACCGCGATCGCATGCGACGCTGGGACGAGTTTGGTACGGGGGCCACCTTTGCGCCGGATGGTCGGCTGTCTGACCAGGATGAGACACGGGGCCTGATCGGGTTTGGCCTCGCGCGGATCCTGGGCTTGTGCGGATCTCTGAAGCTGCAGGACTGTGCGTCGATACCGGCTGCCGCCGTCGCACCTGACAAGGTCGCCCCTGTCGTCAACCAGGACCTCGGCGAGCTCGCGCGTCGCGATTCTGGCGGTACCGAGAAATCCTCGACCGCACCTCACATTGAGCTCCTGGCCGCAACCGCGGGCGGTGCCCCTAACGTCGTGAGCCTCACGGTGGGCGGGGCGGAGCCGCAAGGCGTGAAGGAGTTGGATGACAACTTCATAGCGATGCCTCTCGCTCTCGCCCAACAACTCGTGTATGGCCGTGGCGAGCACAAGGTCACGGGCATCGTGCTCCAATTGCATCGCAGCGAGGACATGCCCGCGGCACGGGCACGGCTCGTGACGCTCTTTCGTGACCATCATCTGGAGCTCGACGTCCGTGATTTCGGGGAACTGACTCCCTTCTACGGCCAGGCCGTACGGCTGTTCAGCGCCATCTTTCTGTTCATCGCTCTCGTCATGGGGGTAATCGTGCTGTTCGCTGTGGTCAACACCATGACCATGAATGTCATGGAGCGAACCAACGAGATCGGTACGGTGCGGGCGATGGGCGTGCGCCGCGGAGGCATCCGCTCCCAGTTCATTGCGGAAGGTTTCGTCATTGGCGCCATCGGCGCGACGATCGGAGCCGCCCTCGCCTTCCTCATTGCGGCACTCGTCAATCACGGCGGCCTGACGTGGACGCCGCCCGGCAACGCCAATCCCGTTCCGTTGCATGTGGCCGTTACCAGCAGCCCAGGGCTCGTCATCGGGGCCTGGGTTGGGCTCGTTCTCATTGCAACGATCGCGGCGCTCATGCCAGCCAACAGTGCGGCACGGCTCTCCGTGGTCGATGCCCTGAGACATGTGTGAGGAGGGACTTATGACTGCGACGTTTCGGCTTTTCGCGTTCGTCCTGCTGCTCATGGTCGGCGCGGCGGCGCATGCGCAGACGGCGACGGAGATCGTTGCGGGCACTGACACGGTGAGAAACCCACATGCCGCGTTTCGATCAACGATCCGGTTCACTGAGTACGTGCAGGGGCACGAGCGCGATCACGACACGCTCGTGGTGTTCTCCAAGGAAGATCCTGCGACGCGTCAATTCCGCAACCTGGTTCAGTACGCGGAGCCGGCGCGCGATGCGGGTAAACGGGTCCTTCTCGATGGGCGCTCACTCTGGTTCTTCGATCCGGCGTCGAAAACGAGCGTCCGCATCTCACCGCAGCAGCGGTTGATCGGCCAGGCGGCCGTCGGCGATGTGCTGACGGTGAACCTGGTCGTTGATTATAACGCCACCCTCCTCGGGACCGAGAAGATCGCCGATGCCGGACGGACGCAACGCGCGTGTTGGCATCTCGACCTCGAGGCCGCGAATGATCGGGCGGTTTACAACCACATCGAGTACTGGGTCGAGCAGGGGACGTTCAATCCCATCAAGGGGAAGCTGTATTCCGACAGTGGACGGTTGTTGAAGATCGTCTATTTCCGCAATTTTTCCCAGCGCCTAGGGGCCGTGCGCCCGCTCGAGGAAGTCATCATCGATGCGGTTGACACCTCGCTGGCGACCATCGCGACCTTCAGTGATGACGCGTTTCAGGAGGTTCCAGACGCGTGGTTCCAACGTGACTACCTGCCGCGCCTGCAGATCAACTGATGTGGCGAAGTGCGGCAGTCCTCCTCCTTTCCGGCGGCGTGCTGTGCAATCCGGCGCGTGCCGGTGGTGCGGATGGAGGACCACCCGATACGGATCTGGACCTGATTCCCCAGGACGTCCCGCGACAGACGGGAGACCATCAGACGCCAGCCGCCAGGTCGGTCGGCACGGGGGGCCGCCTGTATCTCGAGAACGCATTCACCGTTACCTCGCTGCGAAGTCAATTGGCGGTGCCGGCTCCCGGACCACGGCCATTTGACTGGCAGGAGCGCCTGTTCCTCGACGTCCGCGAGGAGTGGCGACTCGCTGAACCGCTCACCTTCACTTACAGCGGGCGCGTCAACTTTCGCGCCGAGGACGATCTGAGCTTTCCCACTCATGAGAATCTGATCAACGATCTGCGCGAGGCGTACCTGGGGTGGCAACCCTGGGGTAGCACCTATATCGATCTGGGTCGGATCAACCTCAAGAGCGGAGTGGCACTCGGATATAACCCGACGGACTACTTCCGGACGCGAGCCGTCGTGGAGCCTCTGTCGGCAGACCCTACTGTCTTACGCGAGGATCGCCTGGGAGCGTTGATGATTCGGGCGCAACAGATCCTGGAAGACGGGTCGCTCACCGTGGCCTTTGCGCCCGCGCTCTACCAGCCCAGCACCCTATATACCAACACCAACCTGCCGAGCGTCGATCCGATGCTCGATCGGACGAATGCGCGCAACCGGTTTCTGGCAAAGGGCAGCGTGAACCTGGGTGAGCGGTTCAGCCCGGAGCTCCTCGTGTACCACGAGGGCAACGAGACGCGCTTCGGGACCAACCTGGCCGAAAGCTTCGGTCAAAGGTGGGTGGGCTATCTCGAGTGGTCTGGTGGGCGCCGTGCGAGTCTGATCGACGATGCACTTCGCTACGGACGGGATACGCGGACTCTGCCGGTCGCTGCTCCCAGTGTCATACCTGAGAGCTCCCACGTGAGCTTTCAGAACGAACTGGCGATTGGCGCCTCGTACACGATGCAGACGCGGGTTACGTTCAATCTCGAGTATCACTTCAACCAGGCCGGGTTCACCCGGTCGGACTGGCGTAACTGGTTCGCGTCGGGACAAGGTCATACGGCTGCATCGCCCGTGGCGGGTGAGCTCTGGTACCTGCGCGGGTACGCACTCGATCAGCAATCTCCCCTCACCCGGCACTCGATTTTTCTACGTGCCGATTGGGTCGACGCGTTCATCCCGAAGCTCGAGCTCACCGGGTTCGTCAATGCCGACACGTATGACGGGTCGGGCTTGCTGCAGGTGTCCGCCGACTACTACCTGTCAGATCATTGGACGGTGGGCGGGCTGGTTTCGACCAACTTCGGCGGCGCGCGCTCGGATTTCGGGAGTCTCTCGCAGGCGGCGAGTTTCATGTTCAAGGTGGCG
>DAITMW010000151.1:10155-13028 GCA_036834945.1 Steroidobacteraceae bacterium | reverse complement strand
CAGCCTCAGGTGTTCGCGTCGATGAGCGCCTGGAGTTGGCCCCGGCTCAAGGTGCCGACATGCGTGGCGACCGGGTGTCCGTCCTTGAACAACATGAGGGTGGGAATGCCGCGGATGTGGTAGCGGGTGGCGGTTCCCGGGTTCTCGTCCACGTTCAGCTTCGCGACGGTCAGCCGGTCGGCGTACTGGTTCGCGGATTCCTCGACCATGGGGCCGATCATTTTGCAGGGGCCACACCACTCCGCCCAGTAGTCGACCAGCACGGGCTGGGAGGACTTCAGTACTTCGGCCTCGAAGGTCTGGTCGGTTACGGTCTTGGTCGCTTGGGTCATAGGGAGTCCTTTTGCGCTGATGGGTGTCGAAGCTCGGGCCTTCTCTGTTCAGGCGTGAATTTATTATTCACCCTGCAGCCGGTAAACGGGCTATTATGAATTTATTATTCATATTGCCGAATAATTACGATGGATAAGTTCCAGGCAATGGCGCTCTTTGTCCGGGTGGTCGAGACCGGTGGGATAACGCGCGCCGCGGAGAGCCTGGGGATTCCCAACGCGACGGCGACGACACTGATTCAGAGGCTCGAGGCTTCGCTCGGGGTGAAATTGCTGAATCGTACGACCCGGCGCGTCAGTGTCACGCCGGATGGTGCGGCCTATTACACCCGCGCGGCCGCGATCCTGGCGGAGGTCACGGACGTCGAGGAGGCTCTGTCGCAACACTCGTCAGCACCGAGGGGGCGTGTGCGTGTTGATGTGCCTACGCTCATCGCGCGCTCGGTGATCGTCCCGGCGTTGCCGCGCTTCTTTGCTGAATTCCCGGATATCGAGCTGGCGCTCGCGTGTAACGAGCGGCATTTCGACCTGGTCGCGGAGGGGATCGACTGCGCGCTCTGGATTGGCGAGATCGGCGACGAAAGTCTCGTCGCGCGGCGTGTTGGTTTTCTCTACTTCGCCACGTGCGCGTCGCCTGCCTATATTCAGGCGCATGGGCAGCCGGTCCATCCACGGGAGCTCGCGCAACATCGGTGCATCAACCACTTCTCACCCCGCACGGGTGAAACGGTGGAGTGGGTTTTCTCCAAGGGCGGCGAGCGGGTCCAGGCTGTTTTTCCCGGGCTTCTCGCTCTCGAGGACGAGAACAGCTATGTGAGTGCCGCCGAAGCGGGGATCGGGATCGCCCAGATGCCGGCCTTCGTGGTGAAGGAAGCTATGGAACGAGGGGCGCTCGACCTGGTGCTCGGGGACTGGTTTCCGGAGCCCGCGCCGTTACATGTTGTCTATCCGCAGAGTCGTCATCTCTCACGCAGGGTGCGGGTGTTTGTCGACTGGCTCGCTACCTTGATTGCGGATCACGACGGAATTCAGCTGCGATCCACGTTGCCCTGAGGCGCTCGCCCGGCCGCGCGAATGATCTCTTTGCGGAGGCGGGGATTACTCGCGGCGACCATCGAGCCTCGATCAATGAGACGGGTCGTCTCGCCGCTCAGATCGCTCAGCGAGCCACCGGCCTCCAGCACGCAGGGGATCAGGGGCGCTATGTCCCAGGGCTTCATGAATGGGTCGACGGCCGCGTCGAGAACTCCGCGACACAACAGGGCGTACTGGACGCAGTCGCCTGCCATGCGCAGCCGGCCAACCCGCTGAGCGAGCGCCGCAACTTCCCGACCGCCTGGGCGCTCGTACCAGGAGCGCTCTTTTACGCTGGTCATGCCAACTTTGGCATCCGGCAACCGCCGCGGCGGGGCTACTCGGACCCGGCGTGCTTTTTCGCCTTCGTGGGTAAGCCAACAACCATGCCCCGTGGCGGCGTACGTGGTCTCCCTCAATGCGGGCAGGTGGATGCATCCGAAGACGGGCTCGCCGTCGATCAGTAGTGACAGCAGTGAGCCGAACATGGGCATGCCCAGGACGTAGGAGGCGGTTCCATCGATGGGATCTATCAACCAGCAGCGGCCGCGGCGGGCTACTTCTCCGCCGAATTCCTCTCCCATCACGGTGTCTTCGGGCCAGGCTGTCTGAAGCAAGGTACGCAGCATGCGCTCGGCTTTCTTGTCGGCGATGGTGACTTCGCTGCCGTCGGATTTGCGGCTGGCGCGGGCGCGGTGCAGGTAGTGGAGGATGATGGCGTCTGATTCGTTCAGGGCCGCGGTTACGGCGGGGACCAGGGAGCGGAACTCACGTGTTGACAGGCGGGGTGTCATTATTTTATCGCACGCTCTTGCTTCAGGGCTTCGTAGGATCGGTCCGTGATGATTTCTCCGTCTTCCGGGACGTTGTATGGAGAATCGTCGCCGGCGAAGGGCGCAGCCGTGAATTCCGGCTCGAGCACCGTTCCGGCGCACTGGATGTGAACAACGTAGCCTGCCACCTTGTGCCGCAGGATCTCGAACTCGGTGCAGGGAAACAATCGGGGTTGGCTCACTTGCGGGTCGTCGGTGATTTTCTCATAGTCGTAGAGATATTGGCCGTTGAGATAGAGGACGCGGCCGTCGACCAGCTCGATGAAGTATTGCGGGCCCTCGTCTTCGAACTCATCTACCGCGAAGGCGCGCACGGCCTGGAACGGTTGCCGCACGAGCAGTCCTTGGGCTTCAAGGTCTGCTGTGAGTCGTGCCAGTGGTTTGGGGCGGAGGTTGAGGCCGTAGCCCCGACGATTGAAAACCAACGTTGCCAATAGGAGGGAGATCATCATGACGACGGGTGGCAGCGGCTTCGTCCACCCTGGGGTAGGGCCATTGCCGTAGTGCGAGGAAAGCAAGCCGATGGTTCCCAGCATGCAGGCGAATACGAAGCTCGCGGCTAGCAGGACACGCATGTGGGTCCATCCGGTTGGGGTGTCGGCTGACGGCTTGGGCGGTGAGGATACCAGCGGAT
>DAITMW010000151.1:0-10055 GCA_036834945.1 Steroidobacteraceae bacterium | reverse complement strand
CCGCGCGCCTCGCGCGAGATGGTTACCGAAAATTCATCCTGGATCCGGCCGCTGCGGGAGGAGATCGGGCGCGTGATCGTCGGCCAGACGCATCTGCTCGACCGGTTGTTGATTGCCCTCCTCACCAATGGTCACGTGCTCCTGGAGGGTGTCCCGGGGCTTGCGAAGACCTTGACGCTGAAGACGCTGGCCAGTTGCATTTCGTTACGTTTCAAGCGGCTGCAATTCACGCCGGACATGCTGCCGGCCGACATCGTGGGGACTATGATTTACAGTCCTCAGGACGGCGCATTCCGCACCAAACAGGGGCCGATTTTCAGCAATCTCATCCTGGCCGACGAGATCAACCGCGCGCCCGCGAAGGTCCAAAGCGCGCTGCTGGAGGCCATGCAGGAGCGGCAAGTCACCCTCGGAGATGAAACCTATCCGTTGCCCGCGCCGTTTCTGGTGCTGGCCACGCAGAATCCCCTGGAGCAGGAAGGGACCTATCCTCTTCCGGAAGCGCAAATCGACCGGTTCATGATGAAGGTGATCGTCGACTATCCGACGCGGGCCGAGGAGCGGGCGATTCTCGATGCCATGGCGACCACCGAGCCGATGATCGTGCCGCGCACGGTTGTGGGGGCCTCACAGATCATCGAGGCTCGCCACATCGTGAACATGATCTTCGTTGACGAGAAAGTTCGCGACTACATCGTCGATATCGTGCATGCGACGCGACCGCCGATCGCGGCGGCGCTCAACCTGAACGGTTACGTTCAGACTGGTGCCTCGCCACGCGCGACCATCGCGCTCACGTTGGCTTCGCGCGCGATGGCATTTCTCAACGGCAGACACTTCGTCACGCCGCAGGACGTCAAGGCGGTTGCGATGGACGTGCTGCGCCATCGCGTGTCAGTGACTTACGAGGCCGAGGCCGAGAACGTCACGGCGGAGAATGTCATTGAGAAAATCCTGAACACCTTGGCGGTGCCTTAGAAGTTTTCCGATGGCGGATGAGAATCCTTCACCCAACTCCAAGCGCCGGAGCCTGCGCGAGTTGGAGATCCGCACCCGGCGCATGGTCGATGACACCATGGCGGGCGCTTATCATTCGGTGTTCAAGGGCCGCGGAATGGACTTCGACGAAGTCCGTGAGTACAGCCCGGGGGACGAGGTCAGGACCATCGATTGGAACGTCACGGCGCGTGCCGGGCGGGCGTTCGTCAAGAAGTTCACCGAGGAGCGTGAGCTCACGATTTTTCTAGTCGTGGACATCAGTGCTTCGGGAAATTTCGGCTCGGGCGCGATGGCCAAGCGGGACCTGGCCGCGGAGGTGGCCAGCGTGTTGGCCTTTTCCGCCATTCGCAACAGCGACAAGGTGGGCTTGATTCTGTACACCGACCGCGTCGAACGGTACCTGCCGCCCAAGAAAGGGCGCCGGCACGTACTGCGTGTGGTTCGCGACATCCTCTATCACGAGCCACAGGGCATTGGAACCGACACGGTGAAGGCGCTCGACGTCGTGAATCATGTGCTGCATCGACGAGCGGTCGTCTTCCTGATTTCGGATTTCCAGACGAGCGGCGATCCTAACGTCGCCCGCGAGGGATTGCTCCGGGTGGCTCGCGCGACCCATCGCCGGCATGACCTGATCGCGGTTCAGATAGAAGATCCGCGCGAGAAGGAGCTTCCCAACGTCGGAATCATCGCCCTGGAGGACGCCGAGACCGGTGAGATCATTGAGTTGAACACTGCCCGGGCCGCGGTGCGGAAGCGATTCAACGAGCTTTCGCTGGAGCGCGCGCAGCGTCTACGAAACGATCTGCGCGCCCAGGGGATCGACACCGTACAACTGCGGACGGATATGCCCTACTTTCCTCCATTGCAGCGGTTCTTCAAATCACGTGGCCGTGCTCGTGTATGAAGCGGACCGTTTTGCCACGAGGCTTTGTATGTGGGACGCTCGTTTTCGGAGCCGTCCTGGCGAAGGCCGAAGAGGATATCCGCGACATTCGCGGACCCAAGGCGGTGCCGGCGGGTTCCTGGCTGGTGTATGGGGTCATTGGGGCGCTTGTCGTCGTGCTTTGTGTTGCCTATGCACTCTGGCATCGACGCCGTCGCGCAGCCCGGCCCAGAGCACTGACTTTATCGGAGCAGACGCTGGAGCGGCTGGAGGGAACCAGGGCTTTGATGCAGCCCGCGACGGCGCGGGAATTCGGGATCGCCGCATCCGAGGTGATACGAAACTACATCGAGAAGCGGTTCAGTGTGGTCGCGACCCAGCGAACCACCGAGGAGTTTCTGCAGACTCTACTGCAGAACCCGAATGAGGCACTCGCGCGCCACCGCCCCCTGCTAGCGCAATTCCTGCAGCAATGTGACTTCGTCAAGTTCGCGGGCGCTTCGCTGGCGGTAACGGACATGGAAGCGCTTTTCCAGAGTGCTCGCGGGTTTGTGCTAGAGACGGGCGAGCCTGGCGTCGCATGATTCGGTTTCTACAACCGGAGTGGTTCTGGGCGTTGACTGTGTTGCCTCTCGTCATCCTGTGGCGGGGGCGCAGGGGACCCGTCGCCGCGCTGGAATATTCCGACATCAGTCTCGTGAGAGAAGTCGCGCGCCGGACCCGGAGCCGGGTCGGTTGGATTGCCTGGGCGCTGCCGATCGCCGCGGCGGCACTGATGATTGTCGGGTTGGCGCGGCCTCAGCGCACCCACAGTCGGACCGAAGTCACGGTGAATGGCATCGACATCGTGCTCGGATTGGACGTTTCAGGCTCGATGCAGGCGCTCGACTTCTCGGTCGACAACCACCGCGTCAACCGCATCGCCGTGGTCAAGTCGGTCGTCGCCGAGTTCATCGACGAGCGGCCCAATGACCGCATCGGTCTCGTTGCGTTTGCCGGATCGCCGTATGTCGTGAGCCCGCTTACCCTGGATCACGACTGGCTGCTCCAGAATCTCGAGCGGATCAACGTGGGGCTCGGCGATGACGGTACGGCAATTGGCTCGGCCATCGCCGCGGCTGTGAATCACCTGCGGACCACGGCCGCAAAATCCAAGGTGGTCATCCTTCTAACGGACGGCGTCAACAACAGCGGGAAGATATCGCCGCTCGCCGCGGCAGAAGCGGCACGAGCCCTGGGCGTGAAGGTTTACACCATCGGTGTTGGTGTGCGCGGGAAGGCGCCTATTCCTGTCAGGAACGAAGCAGGCAAGATCCAAGTCATCATGGCGAATGTCGACGTCGACGAAAAGACACTGCAGGCGGTGGCCCGCGAGACCTGCGGCCAGTTCTTTCGAGCGACCGACACGGATTCACTGCAGAAGATTTACGATCAGATCAATCGCTATGAGCGGTCCGCGCAGTCCGTGCAGAAGTTCGAGCATGTGGAGGAGCTCTACAGGTGGGCGCTGTTCCCGTCGCTGGGCTTGCTGGGGCTGGGGTTGCTTTTGCAGCAGACCCTGTTTCGCAGGTTGCCGTGAGGTTCAGCAATCCCTATTGGTTGTTGGCTGGGCTGCTGGCGGGCGTCGTGCTCGTCTGGATCTGGCACCGGTACGACACGCGACAGCGAGCAGCGCTTGCCCGGTTCGTCGCGCCGCATCTGCGACAGAAGCTCACGGGCTCGGTGTCCAGAGTCGGACGCTTCCTGCAGCGCGGCCTGTTCCTGGCCGCCACGTTGTGTCTTTTTGTGGCTCTCGCGGGGCCGCAGCTCGGCTATCGCTGGGAGCAGATCAGCCGTCGCGGCAACGAGGTCGTCTTCGCGATCGATACGTCGCGCAGCATGTTGACTCCCGATGTGAAGCCCAATCGGTTGACGCGGGCCAAGCTCGCGATCGATGACATGGCACGGCAGTTGGAGGGTGACGGGATCGGCATCGTCGCCTTCGCCGGCAGTGCGTTTCTCGTATGCCCGCTGACGCTCGACTATGCAGCTTTTCACCAGTCGTTGGACGCCATCGATGTTCACACGATCCCGCTGGGTGGCACTAACATCTCGAGCGCCATTGCGGCCGCGAGCTCGGCGCTTCGCCACCGTCCGGGGAGCGACCGGATCCTGATTTTGATCACGGATGGCGAGAATCTCGAAGGCGACGCTTTAGCCGCGGCCGACGCGGCGGCGAAGCAGGACGGACTGAAGATCTACACGGTCGGCATCGGTACGGCGGAGGGCGAGCTCATTCCGTTACCGGCGGACCTGGGGGGAGGCTTCGTCAAGGACGAAACGGGGGCCTTGGTAAAATCCCATCTCGATGAAAGCGGGCTGAAAGCCATTGCCTCGGCCACCGGGGGCGCCTACGTTCGACTGGAGGGCCAGGGCGAGCATTTTGACGCGTTTCTGCGTACCGTATTCAGTACTGTGTCGCGGCATGATCTGATTTACCGGCAGCAGAGGATCTACACAGAGCGCTATCAGTGGCCGCTCGCTGCGTCCCTGGTGATGTTGTTGGCCAGCCTCGTTGTGGGGACGCGTCGTTGGGGGCGCCGCCAAGCTGCGGCGGTGGCCCACGTCATCGTAACCGTGTCGGCCGCGTTGGGGCTGATGATTGCTCCGGTTCGTTCGGACAGCGCCGACCAAGGTGACACTCCTGGTGGGAAGGGAGATGCCAGGACGCCGCTCGCGGAATACAACAAGGGAACCACCGCCTATCGGGCGAAGCAGTTTTCGCAGGCTACCGCGGCGTTCCAACGATCGATCAAGACGGCCCCGGCGAGTGACGCGAAGCGCCTGGCGGACCAGCAGGATGCTTATTACAACCTGGGTAATGCGTTATATCGTTCGGGACAGCAGCTCGAGAAGTCCGATCCGCAGGAGGCCATCAGGCAGTGGACCGATGCGGTGAAGGCGTATGAGACGGCGTTGCAGCTGCGCAGCGGGGACGCTGATAGCCGGTACAACCGCGATTTTGTGCAGAGGAAGATTGATGCGCTTCGGCAGCCGCCTCAGGGCGGTGGGGGCGGAGGCGGCGGAGGCGGTGGGGCCGGTGGGGGCGGCGGCCAGGGGAATGGCGGGGGACAAGGTCATGGCCAAGGGCAGCCCCCGCCGCAGGGTCAGGGTCAGGGTCAGGGGCAACCTCCACCCCAGGGCCAAGGTCAGCATCAAGGGCAACCTCCACCGCAGAATCAGCGCCAGGGTCAGGGTCAACCTCCACCACAGGGTCAGGGTCAACCTCCTCCGCAGGGGCAAGGTCAGGGCCAACCCCCACCGCAAGGCCAGGGTCAACCTCCCACGCAGGGCCAGAGCCCACCGCAGCGCCAACCGACCGCCCCGCAAAATGCGGGAAGTGGCGCACCTCCAGCGCCTCAGCAAGGCGGTCCACCACCGAGCGCGGCACCAACAGATGCTGATGGCCAGGCGGC
This sequence comes from Steroidobacteraceae bacterium, assembly GCA_036834945.1. Taxonomy (GTDB): domain Bacteria; phylum Pseudomonadota; class Gammaproteobacteria; order Steroidobacterales; family Steroidobacteraceae; genus 13-2-20CM-66-19. Next base: position 4,715 of record DAITMW010000151.1, on the reverse strand, counting down.
GCCCGGCCAAATGAGTGCCGAGGAAGCTCGTGAGCTGTTGGATTCCGCCAAGTCGGACGAGCGCCACTCGCTTCTCGTGCCCGCTGGCCCGCGCGATCCCAACCAGGCGCCGGACAAGGCGATCAAGAACTGGTGATGCGAGCCTGGGCCCTCTTGCCGTGGAGTAAAGCAACTATCGCCATCCTTGCGATGCTTGCTCCTGTCATGGACGCGAACGCTGTCGCCGACCCGTCGTTGGCCTATGAAACCGTTGAGCCTTCACGCATCACAATGGGCTCGACCGCGACGATCCGGGTGACGAGCCTCGACGGCTACCTGCAGGATGTTCGGTTGCCCACGGTCCCGGGTCTGACATTTGAGATGATCGGGCGCTCGCAGGGTCTCGAGTTCGTCAATGGCAAGTCGATTCCCGCCTGGTATGTCCTGATACGTGTCACGCCGCAATTCCTCGGCGTCTTCACAATTCCCGGTCTCACGCCGAAATCACCGACCGTTGGACTCGAAGTGGTGACAGCTGACGCTCCCAACCCATACGCCTGGCGGAGTCAGAAACCGACGGCGCAGCCGGCGCCGATGTCCAAGGCTCCCATTCCGAAGGGGATTCAGCTCAAAGCCAACGGTGCGGCCTTTGTCCGGCTGGTCGTGCCGACACGCGCGGTTTATCTGGGTGAGAACGTTCCGGTCGATATCGAGTTGGGAATACGGCCTGGGATTGTCACGTCGCTGAATGGACCGCCGGCGCTCAGCAGCGCCGACTTCACGCTCAACAATCTTTCGAAACAGCCTCTGCGCCGGGAACAGGTCATAGACGGCAACCCCTTCCTGATCATGACCTGGCATAGCGCGGTGGCGGCGGTGAAGCCCGGCGAGTTTTCTTTGTCCGTCGAGACACCGCTCAGCGTCAGAGTCGACACGCGGTCGGCCGAGGACCAGGCTTTCGCGGCCCGGTTGGGTTGGCCGTTCTCGCAGATCACCTACAAGGGCGCCGCGCCCAAGGATGTCACGGTCGGGAGTCCTTCATCCGAGCTGAAGGTTCTGCCGTTGCCCACCCAAGGGCGGCCCAGCGATTTCAGTGGAGCCGTGGGTGATTTTCAGGTCTCCAGCGATGTCTCCCCTAATCACGTGGCGGCGGGTGACCCTCTCACTCTACGCTTTCATATCAGCGGCGCCGGGAACTTCGATCGGGTCTATGCGCCGATGTTCGACCGCCTCGATCATTGGAAGACCTATCCGGCCAAGTCATCCTTCACTGCCAAGGATGAGTCCGGGACCAGGGGGGAGAAGGTGTTCGAGCAACCGCTGATCGCCTCGGGGGCTGGGGAGCGCTCGATTCCTGCCCTGGAGTTCAGCTATTTCAATCCCAACACGCGACAGTACGAGCGTGCGCGCACACAGCCCATCAATGTGAGGGTGGGCACATCGCTGGCGGATAGCTCGCTTGCCGCTCCAGCCGAAGCCGGTAATGCGACGAGTCCATCTTTACAGGGATTGCGTCCCGATCATCCTCGTTCGCAGAGCTCTGTGAGCCATTTGCGGCCGCTATACTTCCAGGCGCCTTTCCTGGCCGTTCCGGCAGCGCTCGCCTTGCTTCTGGCGGGGAGCTGGTTGGTTGTGCGACCTCCGCAGGCGCGCGCTACATCGAGAGCAGCAGAGCGCGCGCTCGCCCGATTGGAGGCAGCGGCGCGATCTGGTGATTTCACCTCATTTTTCGAGGGCGCGCGGAATGTGCTCTTACAAACATTCGCCGCTCGGTGGCGGATGGCTCCGGATCAGATCACTTCGACAGAGTTGAGATCGCGGCTGGGCGCGGCTGGCGAGGACGTCGAAAGGCTGTTCGCGCTCGCGGACGAAGCCAGGTATTCCGACTACGCCCCGGGTTCGACGGATTTTGCGCGTTGGCTCGGGCTGGTGCGTGGGCAGCTCGCGGGCGGTAGGGAATAAATGCACGCCCGGAAGATAGCGATACTCCTCGTAGGTCTCGCAGTCGGCGGCGCATCGGCGCTCGCGCAGACGTCACAACCACCACAGCAGCAGTATTCGGCGGATGGTCTTTATAACCTGGCCAATTCCTATGCACGAGCCGGTAAGCCGGGATTGGCGGTGCTCAACTATGAGCGTGCCGCACTGTTGGCGCCGGGTGACGCCGACATCAACGCTAATCTGGAATTTGTCCGTACCTCTGCGCATGTGTCCACGGAACCACGTGGTCGTTTTGCGCGCATCGTCCAAGCTGTCAGTCCCGGCGTGGCGGCTTGGATCGGTGTCTTGGGAGTGGTGGTGGTTGGCGCCGGATTATTGGCGGGTAGAATGACTCGTCGATTCCGATGGGCCCGGGCTGGTGGGTTTCTGCTCGGCCTGACACTGATAGCGCTGGGCGCCTCCAACGCCTTGCTGATGTGGCCACGGATGCATGCAGCCGTCGTCCTCGTGAACCAGACGCCGGTGCGCGTCTCTCCTGTGCCCATGGGCGATGCGGCATTTGTATTGCCGGAGGCGGAGACCGTCACTGTGACTGCGTTGCATGAGGACTTCGTGCTCATCCGCACCCGGAGCGGACTTTCGGGTTGGGTGGCTCGTGCGAATCTCGGTGTAGTTGTACCGTAGGCCGACCGCGACGTAGTCAGGCTGACAGCTTGAAGCGCTCCTGAAGTACGCACAGGCTCAGCGCCGTCATGATGATCGGATCGTAGGCGACCCGCGCACCGTCATCCATGGTCCCCAGGTTATCCAAAAGATTATGGACTTTTTTCCGGTCCAAGAACGGGGTCGCCGCGAGACTCGAGCCCCGCAGCTGGTCCTGCACCAGGCTGTAGAGCTTTTCGGTCGGGTGCAGGCTCGCCGGGGGGCTGGCACTGGCGGCCATGGTTTCGATCCACGACGGTGCGAATCCCAACACCCTTTTCAGGCGATCGAGTGGCGGTGCATCACCATGCGGCAAGAGCAGCCCGCGCGATACTGAGTTTCCCGCATTCAACTCACCGAGGAGTTTCGCAACTGCCCCGAACAGCGCACAACGGGCATTCCGGCTCGGCTCAGGCCACCGGTAGCTGGCGCAGGAATTCGACTGCCCGCTCGTCTTGCCAGCAGGTGGATCACCAATACGCGTTACGGAGACCTATGTCGCTTTCCCTGGAGGTCGTCACACTGCCTGTCACGGATGTCGACCGCGCGCGAGCCTTCTACGTCGATCAAGTCGGGTTCACGCTGGATGTCGATTACCGACCGACTGCCGAATTCCGGGTCGTACAGCTCACGCCGCCCGGGTCGGGCTGTTCGGTGCAACTGGTTGTTGCTGATTCGCCCACGCGTGTACATAACCTGTATCTCGTTACGACCGACCTGGCTGCCGAGCGGGCGAGACTGGTCGCCCGTGGCGTTGCAGTTGGCTCGGTCCGCCACAAGGACCCTGTCGAGACGTGGGCGGGAGGATGGCGCCCTGGACTGGATTCCCAGCGTCGCGACTACGCGAGCTGCGCGGATTTCGCCGACCCGGACGGTAACACCTGGACACTCCAGGAACGCGGTCACCGCGCGTCGTAATGGCCCCATCGGGCCGAACGGAGAGTCAACATGGGTTTGTCCTGGCAACAAGGCCCTTTGAGCGGCGCGTCATTGGGCCGATTCCTCACTCCGGAGCCGCTCCCGAAGCGCTTGCTCTTTGTCGAGCCCCTTCGCCGGCGTCTTCGAGTCAAGCTCGCGGGCGAGTGGATCGCCGATAGTGAGGATGTACTACTACTCCACGAGCCTGGACGGTATCCAGTCGCGTTCTTTCCGCTCGTCGGCGTCAGATCAGGCGTGCTGGTCAGCGAGAACCGGACCACGCAGCACCCCGACTTCGGCGATACCGCGTGGTTCACCGTAGCTGTTGGCGAGCACCGTGCTATGAGGAGCGCATGGCAGTACACAGCCCTGCCCGACTACGCCACCGAAATGCGGGGCCGCGTTGCATTCGCCTGGCGGGCGATGGAAGCATTTTACGAGGAGGACGATCGCATCGTCGGACATGCCTCCGATGCCTACCATCGCATCGACATCCGACGCAGCTCACGTCACCTGGTTGTCAAGGATGACGGGCGGGTGGTCGCCGATACCACGCGGCCGCTCGTATTGTACGAATCTGGTTTTGCGGCGCGTTGGTATGTGCCCCGCGAGGATGTCGATGCGAACGCGCTGGTCGCGGCCCAGGGACAGACATTCTGCCCCTACAAAGGGTTGTGCAGTTACTACGACGTCGGCCACCACAAGCGGGCCGCCTGGTCTTACTTGAGGGCCTGGCCCGAGGTGGCGCTCGTTTCCAACTTTGTCTCGTTCGAGCCGGACCAGGTGGATGTCTTCGTCGCTGATCAAAAGCTGGCTCTCGAGCCGGGGCAGACTGTCGTGCCGCACGGAATCGACCGAGGATTGGGCCCGGACGAGATCCTGAAGCGGGATGCGGGACCCTCGAGTTCTTAGCCAGCGCAGACGAAGGGTCGCCCGCAAGGTCGACCCCTCGTTTGCCGATCCCTAGTCGTCGTGGCCGCCGTGGCCCAATTCGCGTCGGATCTGGCCGCGGATCTCCCCCGCCGGAAAGTTGGCCGTGTGCAGGTTCGCATACGCCGTGTTGCTTTCGAGAGCGTCCTCGATGGCGTCGAAGTCACCCGCAGGCACATTCTGCCCGGCAATCGCGAGCAGATTGGCTGCTGTGATCGTGCCGGTCACCGTGCCGCCATTCGCGG
>DAITMW010000150.1:5586-17145 GCA_036834945.1 Steroidobacteraceae bacterium | reverse complement strand
TGCGCGTGCGGCTGAAAGAGCTGCGCGACACCGGCAAGCTGCTCGAAGCACAACGCCTCGAGCAGCGCACCATGTTCGACATGGAGATGATCAAGGAAGTCGGCTACTGCGCCGGCATCGAAAACTACTCGCGCTACTTGTCCGGAAGGGCCCCCGGCGAGCCACCACCGTGCCTCTTCGACTACCTGCCTGAGAACGCGCTATTGATCATCGACGAAAGCCACCAGACGATCCCACAACTCGGAGCCATGTACCGAGGTGACCGCTCCCGTAAGGAAGTCCTGGTCGAATACGGCTTCCGCCTGCCTTCGGCGCTCGACAACCGTCCGTTGAAGTTCGAGGAATGGGAGTCGATTGCCCCGCAGATGATCTTCGTCTCGGCGACTCCCGCAAGCTACGAAGCCGCACACGCCGGACAGACTGTGGAGCAGGTCGTCCGACCCACCGGCCTGGTCGATCCGGAAGTCGAGGTGCGCCCGGTCGGAACGCAGGTCGATGACGTGCTGTCCGAGATCAAGAAATGCGTCGAGCGGAACGAGCGCGTCCTGATCACCGTGCTGACCAAGCGCATGGCGGAGGACCTGACCGAATACCTCCACGAACACGATACGCGAGTCCGATACCTGCACGCCGACATCGAAACAGTCGAGCGGACCGAGATCATCCGCGACCTGCGTCTGGGAAAATTCGACGTCCTCGTCGGCATCAACCTTCTGCGAGAAGGCCTCGACATGCCCGAGGTGTCACTGGTGGCAATCCTGGACGCCGACAAGGAAGGCTTTTTGCGCTCGGACAACTCGCTCATCCAGACGATCGGCCGCGCCGCGCGCAATATCAACGGCAGGGCCATCTTGTACGCGGACAAGATCACCGGCTCGATGCAACGAGCGATCGACGAGACCAGTCGCCGCCGCCGTAAACAGATGGAATACAACGAGGCGCACGGAATTACGCCACGCGGCATCCAGAAGGCCGTCGCCGATATCATGGAAGGCGCACGTTCCTCCGCGCCGATGCCGAGCGGCCGCAAACGCGGGAGGCAGGGCGCCGACACCACCGCGCCCGCCGATCTACGCCCGGAGGTCCTGGTCCGCCAGATCAAAAAACTCGAAGCCGACATGTTCAAGAAGGCACGGAACCTCGAGTTCGAGGAAGCCGCCCGCCTGCGGGACGAAATCGACCGCCTCAAACAGATCGAGTTGGGGCTGCCGAAGGCGAGGGCGAGCTAGACTGTATTTCGCCACCCGTGGGTGTCGCAGTCTCACAGACGGGGCCGCTCATGCGGAACGATTCCTGCTTGCCTTACAAGCATGAATGGCCCAGGCCAAGCAGCCAGCACCCGCGTAGTCCTTCTGACTCTCGTCATTGTCGTGGCCGTCCTGCGCCTGGCGCAGGAAGTTTTCATTCCGTTGGCGCTGGCGATTCTCTTCACCTTTCTCCTGGCCCCGTTGGTGAATCGCCTCCACCAGTGGGGCATCAACCGCCTCGTGGCCGTCGTTGCCTCAGTGACCCTTGCGCTGACGTTGATCGGCGTGCTCGCCGACGTCGCTTTCAACCAGTTCACCGATCTGGCCCACGAGCTTCCGGGCTATCAGCGCCAGCTCCATGAAAACCTCACGCACATCCGCGGTGCCCTGCGCGGAGGCCTCGCGGATGTCAGCAAGTACATCGAGCAGATCGGCAGGGAGATCGAGCGAGTGGCGCCCACCCAGCCCGCGCCTGCCGACATTCGCAAAGTGCAAATCGTGGAGCCCGCGGCGTCGCCAACGCAGGTGTTGCGCGACCTGATCGGCCCGCTGGTGCGGCCTTTTGGCACGGCGCTCGTCGTCATCGTCCTGGTGGCATTCATGTTGTTGCGGCTCCACGATCTGCGTGAGCGCATCATCAGGGTCATCGGCAGACGCAACCTCTACGCCACGACAGAGGCCCTGAACGACGCGGGCCAACGTGTGAGCCGCTACCTGTTGATGCAGCTGTTGATCAACACCTGGACCGGCCTGGTCGTGGGCGTCGGGCTCTGGGCGCTGCAGGTTCCCAACCCGGGCCTGTGGGGCGCGTTGGCGCTGGTGCTGCGCTTCGTTCCCTACGTCGGTATCTGGAGCGCTGCCGTCATTCCCTTCCTGTTGTCGTTCGCGGTATCGGACGACCTGTCGAAGCCCGTGTTGGTATTGTCACTCTTCGGCTTGCTGGAGCTTTTCAACTACGCCGTGCTCGAGCCGTGGCTGTACGCCAATCACACCGGCATCTCCCCGGTTGCCTTGTTGTTGTCCGCGGCATTCTGGACCTGGTTGTGGGGCCCGGTGGGGCTGCTGCTGGCCATACCGATGACCGTCTGTGTCTCCGTCATGAGCAAGTACATCCCGCAGCTCGATTTCCTGCGGGTGCTGATGGGCGACGAGCCCGTGTTGGAACCGCACCACCGCCTGTACCAGCGACTGTTGGCGAGCAACAGCGACACGGCCGACAGGGTGCTCGACGATGCGCTGCGCAAATCGGGCTCGACGATGAGCGCGGCGGATGCGGTCATCGTTCCGGCGATCCGCCTGATGGAAGGCGACTACGACCGGCGTGCCCTGGGCGCCTCCAAGCGCAAGTTGATGCTCGAGCACGTCAACCTGTGGGTCGAGGAGCGCCTCGATGCCCTCGAGTACCGTGATCTCACTCAGAAAGGGGTCGGGGGGACTTCCCGGATCCTCTGTATTCCCGCGGCTGACCGGGCCGATGAGGTCGTGTCCAAGCTGCTCGTGACCGCCCTCCTGGAGCGGGGAGTCGGCGCCGCTTTTGTAAAGCCGGATGGCCTGGACAGCGTGCTCTCGCGAGAGGACATCGCGATAGATGTGGTCGTCGTATCGGCCCTTCCGCCGGAGGCCGTAGCGCCAGCCCGAGCTGTTTGCAGGAACGTCCGCGCCCGTCTGCGCGAGCGGCCTCTCGTAGTGGGTCTTTGGGACCCCGAAGGCGATCTCACGAAGCCCCGGCAACGGCTGGAAGTGGCGGGGGCAGGGCACCTCGCCGTGACCTTTGCCGAATGCATTGCCGTGGTGGAGGCGTTTACCTTGGCGCCCGCGGCGGCGATCGGCCAGCCTGGCGTCCCCTCATCGGCCGCCACCCCGTCTTCCCGGCGTGATGCCCTGCTTCACACCTGAAGCCGTCCGCGCGTCCGAAACCACCCTCCCGCATCCTCGAGCCGTAAGTACTTGGAATAGCTGGTGTTAGCTTGCGCCCGGAGCGCCTCTCTTGTATCGTTCGCGGCCCTCGTTGAGGGAAGTCTTCAGGCGCGTAGCTCAGTGGTAGAGCATCACCTTGACATGGTGGTGGTCGGTGGTTCGATCCCACTCGCGCCTACCAGATAGTCTGTGCGGCGTTCCGGACACGAAATAAAGTGCCCGGAGCGCCGTTTTGCTCGGAATGCGCTCATGCCCGTCGTGACATTGCCGGATGGCAGTAAACGCCCCTTCGACCACCCCGTAACGGTGGACGAAGTCGCCGCGAGCATTGGCGCCGGCCTGCGCAAAGCCGCGCTCGCCGGCCGCGTGGACGGGAAGTTGGTCGACACTTCCTACGTCATCAACAACGACGCCAGCCTCGCGATCGTCACTGACAAGGATCCCGACGGCATCGACGTCATCCGCCACTCGACGGCGCACTTGCTGGCGCAGGCGGTGAAGGAGCTCTTCCCCGAAGCACAGGTGACCATCGGTCCCGTGATCGAGGACGGCTTCTACTACGATTTCGCCTACAAGCGTCCTTTCACGACGGAGGATCTCGCCGCTATCGAGGCGAAGATGGCCGAGCTTGCGAAAGCCGACCAGAGGGTGAGTCGCCGCGTCATGCCTCGCGATGAGGCCGTGAAGTTCTTCACGGGCCTGGGCGAAATCTACAAGGCCGAGATCATCGCCAGCATCCCAGGCAACGAGGAGATCAGTCTCTACGGCCAGGGCGATTGGGTCGATCTGTGTCGCGGGCCTCATGTGCCCTCGACCGGGAAATTGAAGGCTTTCAAGCTCATGAAGGTTGCCGGTGCCTACTGGCGCGGGGACTCGCGTAACGAGATGCTCCAACGCATCTACGGAACGGCGTGGGCGGACAAGAAGCAGCTCGACGAGTACCTGCACCGGCTGGAGGAAGCGGAAAAGCGCGACCACCGCCGCATCGGCAAGGACCTCGACCTGTTCCACCTGCAGGAAGAAGCTCCCGGCGCCGTGTTCTGGCATCCGAAGGGTTGGCAGGTGTTCCAGTCCTTGATCGCCTATATGAGGCAGCGTCAGAACGCCGCCGGCTATCGCGAAGTGAGCGCGCCCGAGCTGATGGACGCCACGCTGTGGCAGCAGTCGGGCCACCTGGAGAAGTTCGGCGAGAACATGTTTCTCACCAAGACTCCGGACGAGCGCCTCTACGCCATCAAGCCCATGAATTGTCCCGGCCACGTGCAGATTTTCAAGCACGGCCTGACGAGCTACCGCGATCTGCCGATCCGCCTGGCCGAGTTCGGGAAGGTGCATCGGTACGAGCCCTCGGGTGCGCTGCACGGCCTGATGCGTGTGCGTGCGTTCACGCAGGATGACGCGCATCACTTCATCACCGAAGACCAGATCACCGAGGAGTGCGTCCTCATCACCAAGCTGATTCTCGATATCTATCGGGATTTCGGCTTCGACGACCTACGGATCAAGTTCGCGGACCGCCCCCCGAAGCGCGTGGGCGACGACGCCGTCTGGGATCGTGCGGAGGCTGCCTTGAAAGCCGCCTCCGCGGCCGCAGGTATCGAGTACTCGCTGAACTCCGGGGAGGGGGCCTTCTACGGTCCGAAGCTGGAGTTCGTTCTGCGGGATGCGATCGGTCGTGACTGGCAGTGCGGCACGTTGCAGGTGGACTTGAACATGCCGGGCCGGCTTGGTGCTTACTACGTCGACGAGCACAGCGCCAAGCGCACACCCGTGATGCTTCACCGCGCGATTTTTGGCTCCCTGGAGCGCTTTTTTGCGATTCTCCTGGAGCACCATGCCGGACGATTGCCGGCCTGGCTCGCGCCCGTGCAAGCGGTGGTGCTGGGCATCACCGACCGCCAGGACGCGTATGTCAAACAAATTACGGAAACCCTGAAAAATCAGGGGTTTCGCGTCGAGTTCGACTTGCGCAACGAAAAGGTCGGCTTTAAGATTCGCGAGCACACGCTTCAGCGTGTTCCGTATCTATTGGTGGCGGGCGACAAGGAAGTGGCCGCAAATCTGATTTCAGTGCGCACACGAAGCGGCAAGGACCTGGGCACGATGACTCCGGAGACGTTCGCTGAACGTCTTCGCGTCGAGCTCGACAGCCGCGGGCGCCAATTGTTGGAGGGTTGACGCATCGCTAGTGCAACGAAGCGCGTTCGGCGCAACGACGACATCACTTCCCCGCAGTTACGCGTAATTGCGGCGGACGGTTCGCAAGCCGGAGTCATGTCCCGGTACGACGCGCTCGAGATGGCGAGAGTCGCCGAGCTGGATCTCGTTGAGGTGTCGCCCACGGCGGAGCCGCCTGTGGTGCGCATCATGGATTATGGGAAATTCCTGTTCGAGCAGAACAAGAAGACCCACGCGGCGAAGCGCAAGCAGAAGCAGATTCAGGTCAAGGAAGTGAAGTTTCGTCCCGGAACGGGAGAGGGCGATTACCAGATCAAGCTGCGTAATCTGATCCGCTTCCTGTCCGAAGGCGACAAGGCCAAGGTAACCTTGCGGTTCCGTGGTCGGGAGATGGTGCACCAGGACATCGGACGCAGGCTCTTGGAGCGTGTGTCCACGGACCTGGCTCCGCATGCCGTGATCGAGCAGAACCCCCTGATGGAGGGTAAGCAGATGGTCATGGTATTTGCACCGAAAAAGAAGTAACGACTCTAAGTCGCTAAAAAGACTGCCATTTTTATTGACTGAGCCGTTCGCCCGCAAACGCGCGCCGTCAGGCGCGTTGTGAGCGGTGGCTACACAAACAGGAGATAGTCGATGCCCAAGTTGAAAACCAACCGGGCCGCGGCGAAGCGTTTTCGCAAAACAGCGAAAAGCTTCAAGCATTACGCGGCCGGCCGTCGCCATAACCTCGGACACAAGGCTCGGAAGGTCAAGCGCCACGCGCGCTCCGGCGGTTCCAGCGTAGTCGATAAGACCGACCTGGGTCGGCTCGTAAAACTGCTGCCGCACGCCAAATAAGCACGAGGTTTTAATACATGGCACGAGTCAAACGTGGTGTGACGGCCGGGCGCCGTCATAAGAAAGTTCTGGGTAAGGCGAAGGGCTACTACAACGCCCGGCGCAAGGTTTATCGCGCAGCGAAGCAGGCGGTCATCAAGGCTGGCCAGTACGCTTATCGCGACCGGCGGGCGAAGAAGCGTGAGTTCCGCGCTCTGTGGATCGCGCGTATCAACGCCGCTGCCCGCGTCTACGGACTGAGCTATAGCCGGATCATCAACGGCCTCTCCAAGGCCGGAATCGAGATCGACCGCAAGATGCTCGCGGATATCGCTGTGCACGATACGCAGGCTTTTGGCGCGATCGCGCAGCAGGCGAAGACCGCTCTCGGCATCGCTTGAACAGGATGGAGGCGGAAACGAGCCTCGTTTCCGCCCCCTCACAGGCGTATGCAGGACCTGACTTCACTGACCCAACAGGCGCTCGACGAGGTGGTCGCTTGCGACGACCTCGCCGCGCTCGACGAGGTGCGGGTTCGCTGGCTCGGCAAAAAGGGCACCCTCACTGAGCAGCTGCAGGCTCTCGGTGCGCTCCCGAAGTCCGAGCGCCCCGCAGCCGGCCAACGCATCAACGAGGCCAAGGAACGCGTCAGCGCCGCCATAGAGGCTCGCAAAGGCGACCTCGAGCGCGCGGACGTGGAGCGTAAGCTTTCCGCCGGACGCATCGATGTCACGCTCCCGGGGCGTGGAGAAGAGCGGGGCGGTCTACACCCCGTTACGAAGGCGCGCCTTCGCATCGAGATGTTGTTCCGTCGTGCCGGCTTCGATGTCGCCTCCGGTCCCGAGATTGAAGACGACTTCCATAACTTCGAAGCGCTCAATATCCCGCCGAATCATCCCGCGCGGGCGATGCACGACACGTTCTATTTCCCGGACGACCGGGTTCTCCGTACGCACACTTCGCCGGTGCAGATCCGTGCGTTGCTCGCTCACGGAGCGCCGATCGCGGTCATCGCTCCGGGACGCGTCTATCGCTGCGACTACGACATGACCCACTCGCCGATGTTTCATCAGCTGGAGGGGCTCGTGGTCGGTGAGAACATCAGCTTCGCCAACATGAAGGCCGTGCTGCACGGCTTTCTGCAGGCCTTCTTCGAGCGTGATCTCGCGATGCGCCTGCGCCCATCCTACTTTCCATTCACCGAGCCCTCGGCGGAAGTCGACATGTCGTGCGTCTTCTGTGAAGGCAAGGGATGCCGGACCTGCAAGCAGACCGGCTGGCTCGAGATCTCGGGCTGCGGCATGGTCCATCCCAACGTGCTGAAAGCGAGCGGCATTGATCCCGAGCGCTACACGGGCTACGCATTTGGTGCCGGTATCGACAGGCTCGCGATGCTCCGCTACGGCGTGAACGATCTGCGCCTGTTCTTCGAAAACGATCTGCGTTTCCTGCGGCAGTTCCGGGCGTTTTGAGCGATGAAGGTTCCTTACTCATGGTTGGCTGAGTGGGTCGACGTCCCGTGGGACGCGCGCGAGCTGGGCTCGCGTCTGACCATGTCCGGCTTCGAGCTAGATGCTCTCGAGCCTGCGGCGCCGGCATTCACGAATGTTGTGGTCGCGCAGATCATCTCGGCGGAGCGTCACCCGCAAGCCGACAAACTCCAGGTCTGTCGCGTGACTACGGGGCAGGGCGAGCCGCTGCAGATTGTCTGCGGCGCGAGCAACGCCCGCGCGGGACTGAAAACTGCCCTGGCGACGGTAGGTGCCACGTTGCCTGGTGGCATGGAGATCAAAGCGGCGAAGCTGCGCGGCGTCGAGTCGTTCGGCATGCTGTGCTCCGCCAAGGAGCTGGGGCTCGCTGAGAGCTCCAACGGAATTCTCGAGCTGCCTGAGGACGCGCCGGTCGGCCGTCCGCTGCGGGACTATCTCGAGCTCGACGACACCATTCTGGAACTCAACGTCACGGCGAATCGCGGCGACGCCATGTCGGTGATCGGCATTGCCCGCGAGGTCGCGGCTCTGGCGGGTAAGAAGCTGACAGGACCACGCCTGTCACCCGTTTCTGTCGCCAGCGACGATCGCTTCCCTGTTTACCTCGACGCACCCGCAGGTTGCCCAACGTTCGTCGGTTGTGTCGTCCGCGGCATCAACAATCGCGCCCCGACCCCGTTACGGATTAGAGAGCGGCTGCGTCGTGCGGGTGTACGCTCGATAAGCCCTGTTGTCGATGTCACGAACTACGTGATGCTCGAGCTCGGGCAGCCGATGCATGCGTATGACCTGAGTAAGCTGCGCGGCGAGATCCGAGTCCGACTGGCGCGCGAGGGCGAGAAGATCAAGCTCCTCGACGGCAAGACGATCGATCTCGCTCCGGATGTCCTGCTGATCACCGACCGCGAAGGCCCGATCGGTCTGGCCGGAATCATGGGCGGCGAGCGGACGGAGATCAGCGCCGACACCGTCGATGTCTTCTTCGAGGTGGCGTATTTCCCGCCCGAAGCGGTCGCCGGCCGCTCGCGTCGCTGGGGAATGTTGACTGATGCGAGCCAACGCTACGAGCGTGGCGTCGACCCAACACAACAACAACGCGCGGTCGAACGGGCTGTCGCCTTGTTGCTGTCAATCAGCGGCGGCGCGCCCGGGCCGGTAACCGTTACACAATCGGCCGAGCACCAGCCGAAGCGCGCGCCGGTTGCGCTGCGCCGGTCGCATCTCGATCGCTTGCTCGGAGTCTCCATCCCGGACGCTCGCGTCACGAGCACGTTGGAAGCTCTGCAGATGCGTGTCATTCCCAGGCCGGAGGGCTGGGAGGCGACGCCGCCGGCTTATCGCTTCGACATCACGATCGAAGCGGATCTGGTCGAGGAGGTCGCGCGAATCGTCGGTTTCGACGCGATCCCGGAGCAGGACGCCGTGGTGCCACAGCGTTTCAGGACCGCGCCGGAGGAGGTCCCCTCCGAACACGTCATTCTCGAAGCCCTCGCCATGCGTGGCTACCAGGAGGCGCTGACATTCGCATTCGTCGATCCGGCACTGCAGTCGAAGTTGTTCCCGGAGCGCCGTAGCCTCGCTTTGTCGAATCCGATCGCCAGTGACCTGTCAGTCATGCGGGTTTCGCTGTGGCCGGGACTGTTGCGTGCTGCTCAGGAGAACCAACGGAGGCAACAGGATCGGATCCGCTTGTTTGAGCACGGCGCAAGATTTGTGGTTTCCCCCGATGGCGGATCGACCCTGGAGATCGGTACGCTCGCGGGTATCGCGTGTGGCCCGCGACTGTCCGAACAGTGGGGCATCCCGCGCGATTTGCGTGGACCGGCCGACTTCTACGACGTCAAAAGCGACCTCGAGGCTCTGTTTATTGCAACAGGGGCCGCAAGTTCCTTCTCGGTTGAGCCGGCTGCGCTGTCGTGTCTGCACCCGGGCCGCTCCGCGCGGATACTCCGGGACGGGAAGGAAGTCGGTTTCCTGGGAGAGCTCCACCCCACACTGGTGAGGGAATTGGACTTTACATATTCACCGGTCTTGTTCGAGCTCGATTTGGGCGGGACGGTCTCGGCCGCCGCCGGCTCCCCAGCGCGTACGCAACAAAATGGGGCAAAGGCGGCGTTTGCCGCGGCGTTGGCGGTCGAAAAACCCCAACACCGGGAGATCTCACGGTTCCCCCAGGTGCGGCGCGATATAGCGGTCGTCGTCGACGAATCCGTGGCTTTAAGTGCCTTGGCCGACCGTGTAGTCTTCACGGCTTCGACCCTCTTGCAGAGCCTCCGCGTCTTCGACGTGTATCGTGGCGCGGGCGTAGAATCAGGGAGAAAAAGCATCGCTTTGGGGTTGATTTTTCAAGATATTTCTCGCACTCTTACTGACGACGACGTGGAACGCCTCATGGCCGCGATCGTCAAGGATTTGCGCGAGAGCTTGAACGCAAAAATACGAGAATAACGAGATGGCCCTGACCAAGGCGGAGATGGCGGAAGCGCTGTTCAACCAGCTCGGCCTCAACAAGCGGGAAGCGCGGGAGCTCGTGGATCTCTTCTTCGAGGAAGTTCGCGCGGCTCTTTCGAACGGGGAGCAGGTGAAGCTCTCCGGCTTCGGCAATTTCGACCTGCGCGACAAGAACCAGCGTCCCGGACGCAATCCCAAGACCGGGGAGGAGATACCCATCAGCGCGCGGCGCGTGGTGACGTTCCGTCCCGGACAAAAACTGAAGGCGCGGGTCGAAGCTTATGTTGGAGCCAAAGAATAACGCCGAGCTGCCGGCAATCCCCGGCAAGCGATACTTCACGATCGGCGAAGTGAGTGAGCTGTGCGGCGTCAAACCGCACGTGCTGCGCTATTGGGAACAGGAATTCCCGCAACTGAAGCCCGTGAAGCGACGCGGCAACCGGCGCTACTATCAGCGCCAGGACGTCATCGTCATCCGCCAGATCCGCAGCCTCCTGTACGACCAGGGCTTCACGATCGGCGGCGCCCGCAACAAACTCGGTGGCGAAGAGGCTCGCACGGACACGACGCAGAGCCAGCAGATCGTCCGCCAGGTCCGGGCCGAGCTCGAGGAGCTCATGAAGGTCCTCCGGCGCTGATTGCGCCGCACACCCGCTGAAAACGGGGTATTATTATCGGCTCACGCGAAGGCTCCCCTTCGCGTGATCTTTCGAGGGACATCGTGTCGGGACGTGGCGCAGCCTGGTAGCGCACTTGCATGGGGTGCAAGGGGTCCCGAGTTCAAATCTCGGCGTCCCGACCAACTTCTCTCGAAAGATCACCGCAACGGTAATCTCTTTGCTGATCGGCCTGCGCGCGCGGCACTCGCCGGCGTCACGGCACTTTCCGCGCCTGGCTCGATAACAACAATCAGGAGCCGATATGTCCCGGTGCCGGTTCGGCGCAACCGCGCTTGCCTGTCTTCTTGCTGCGAGCTCCGCTTCCTCCAACGCAACGGAGAGGAAGACGACCTACACCATCGCCTACGCGAGCTTCGCTCCGGTCCATTCAGAAATCTTCCTCGCCGACGCGGATGGAGCTCACGCGAGCGTTTTTCACGCCAGCCCCGCGGAACAGTGGAACGCCTCGTTCTCACACGACGGCGCGTGGATCGTCTTTACCTCCACGCAGAATGGATCCGCTGACATCTATCGCGCACGCCCTGACGGGTCGCGACTCGAGCGCCTCACCGACAACCCGGCTTTTGATGATCAGGCTGCGCTCTCTCCCGATGGTCGCAAGCTCGCGTTCGTTTCCACGCGTAGCGGTCATGCGGAGATCTGGCTGCTCGATCTGCGCACCCGGCAACTCCGGAATCTAACGAATCACACGGGCGGGCACTTTCGCCCGGCCTGGTCGCCGGACGGGCAGTGGATCGCGTTCTCCTCTGATCGCGACTCGCCCAAGCTGCGGCGGCC
>DAITMW010000150.1:0-5486 GCA_036834945.1 Steroidobacteraceae bacterium | reverse complement strand
TGTTTCATCGCGATACTGGCCAGGCCTGGCCGCCGGTCATGGAGCAATGGAGCCCCGACGCGAGGTTTCACCTGTTGCGTGCAGGTATCTTCCCTACGTTCTCACCGTCGGGGGACCGCATCGCTTTCACAACGGGCTTTTCCGCGTTCCTGCACAACGGCCTCATGACCACCGGCACCGACGGGTCGAGCCGGTGGCTCATCCATGACGATCTCGAGCACAACACCGTGGCGCCGAGCTGGTCGCCGCTCGGGAATCTCATCGCGTTCGGATCGGGCGGTGCATTCGCGGGCTTCCTCGGCCAGAACCGCCAGATTTCCAACATCGCCGTCGTCGCGCCCGACGGCAGCGGCTTCCGCCTTCTGACGAGGACCGAAGGCAACAGCGGCTTTCCGAGCTGGTCTCCCGACGGCCGGCGAATTGTGTTCCGCCTGCAGGACGAGCACGGCAAAGGGTTGCGCATTCTCGACGTCGAGACTGGACAGATCACCGTGTTGACCGAAGGTAACGGCAACAAGGACAACTTCCCTACCTGGTCGCCGTCGGGCGCTGAAATCTCATTCTCGAGCGACCGGGAGGACGGCGACTGGGAGATCTACGCGATTCGCCCCGATGGCACTGGCCTGCGACGCATCACGCACATCCCCGGCAATGACGCGCATTCTTCCTGGTCCCCTGACGGCCGCTGGCTGGCCTTCGCCACAGGAGCCACCGGTTTCAAGGACGAGATGGCGCTTCATCCCCACAACCCTCAATCGTACGGCGAGGTCGCCGTCATCCGCCCGGATGGATCGGACTTCCACATCCTCACCGACAATCCCTGGGAGGATGCGACGCCTCGTTGGGCGCCCCAACCCCAGCCCTAGCCGGGCCTGTCACTCCGGAACGCTTTTCCGCTCGCGTCCGCTGAGCGGACAAAGTATTTCACTCTCCCCCTCAAACCTTTTTTGACCCTGGCGCATCTCTACAGCACTAGAGAAGTGGAACGCGGGAGTCATCCACAAGCCATGCTGAGGTATGCCCTCATGGTGATAGCCCTTGTTGCGGGGGCGGAGTCGGCGCGCGCGAATGATTTGCTGGACCTGTACCGGTTGGCGCTGTCGCGCGATTCGGTACTGCAGGCGGCCACCTACCAACGCGACGCGGCAATCGAGACGCGCCCGCAGGCGCTGTCGCAACTATTGCCGCAGGTCAGCGCCACTGCGAGCGCGGGCCGGGAGCGCGAAGGGTTACAGGGAGGCGCTACAACCACCGAAGCGACAACGACCCAGGCAGCGAACTGCACACTCTCGTCGGGTCAGCAGACACAGTACTGCTACACGAACACCCACGCATACGGACTGACGCTGAC
Organism: Steroidobacteraceae bacterium; assembly: GCA_036834945.1. Lineage (GTDB taxonomy): Bacteria > Pseudomonadota > Gammaproteobacteria > Steroidobacterales > Steroidobacteraceae > 13-2-20CM-66-19. The sequence continues at coordinate 4,135 of DAITMW010000150.1, read as the reverse complement.
TCAGACACTGTGGAGCTACGAGTCCTTCAGTCGCCTCAGGGAAGCCAATTTCCTGGCAGCCAGCGCACAAGCCAACCTGCTGGCGGCGCAACAGACCCTGTTGCTTCGGGTTGCGACCGCGTATTTCGGGATTCTCGCCGCCAAAGACCAGCTCGCGACCAACCGGCGCGCGCGGCAGGCGTTTGGCACCTTGCTCAACCAGGCCAAAATTCGCGAACGGATCGGGACCAGTCCGCGCACCGATGTCGCGCAGGCTCAGGCCTTCTACGATGCGACCGAGCAGAGCGTCATCGACGCGCAAAACACCCTCGACGATGCCGAGTTGGTGATGACCGAAATCGTCGGCCCTCATGGCGCGGAGATCGCCGCGCTGACGGACGATATTCCGCTGACTTCTCCCGATCCGGCCTCGATCGACGAGTGGGTCGCTTCCGCCAGACAGGACAATCCCACAGTACGCGCCGCCGAATTGCAGGCACAGGCACAGGATCGCGACATAGCGGTACAGCGCGGCAAGGGTTTGCCGACCCTGAGCCTGAACGTCAGCACTTCGCACACCTGGCAAGACCTGAATTTCGGTGGGAAACAATCCCTCGATGCCGTGGGCATCGCGTTCAACTGGCCGTTGTTCCAGGGCGGCGCCGTCTCTTCGGCCGTGCGTCAATCGCGAGCACTGTACCGGCAGGCAGAAGCTCTTTACGACACGGCACAACGGGATACCGAACGGCTCACGCGCGCGGCGTATCGCGGAGTCGTTACCGGAATCTCACGTATCGGTGCGGCAAAGCGTGCCGTCGCGTCCGGGCGTGAGTCGGTCGAAGCCAGCCAGCGCAACGTGGAGTTCGGCACAGGTAGCGTGTTCGATCTCCTCAACGCCCAGAACAACTACTACGCCGCACAACGCGCCTACAGTCAGACACGCTACGACTACCTGACCGCCTTGCTGACACTGAAACAACAGGCCGGCAGGCTGTTGGAGCGCGACGTGGAAGTGATTGATGGGTTGCTGGTCACCGGCCATGAGCATATCGATGAACTCCATGACTGAAGCCAAAGTGCGCGATACCTCGGCGCAGGATGTGATCGTCGACCCGGGTAGCGGTACGCGCCGGCGTCGGCGGGTTGTAGTCATCCTAGGATGCGGCGTTGCCGCGCTGCTCGTGATCTTCGCTCTGGTCGTCAAATCCTGGATGAATTCCAAAGTGGTGGTACCGCGAGCAAGAGTGCGCATCGCGACAGTCACTCGTGGCGCCTTCGTCCGGGATGTCGCGGCAGACGGACTCGTGGTGGTTGCGAACAGCCCGACCCTGTTTTCCTCAGCCATCGGCACTGTGACCTTCAACGTCGTGGCGGGAGCTCCCGTTACGGCAGGGCAGGTGCTGGCAAGCGTGGACAGCCCGGCATTGAATAATGAGCTGGCGCGTGAGCGCGCCACGCTCGAAGGGCTGAAAGTGGCGTTGGAGCGTCAGGCGATCGAGACCCACCGGCAGATCCTGGAGAGCAAGCAGACTGTTGATCTCGCAACGACGCAGGTTCGCGCGACACAGCGCGAGCTCGAGCGAATGAAGAGCGGGATCGAACAGGGGGTAGTCGCCCACCGCGATCTGGACAAAGCACAGGACGCACGGGATGACGCGCGCCTGACGTATGACCATGCGGTCTCGAATGCAAAGCTGCAGGAAGACAGTCTCAACTTCGACCTCGAGAACAAGCGCACGGACGTCGAGCGACAGAAACTCCTGGTCGCGGACCTGGAGCGTCGCGCGGACGCTTTGACTGTGCGCTCTCCTGTGAAAGGCATGGTCGGCAGCCTGTTGGTGAGCCAGAAGGCGGCGGTCACCGAAAACCAGGGTCTTCTGACCGTGGTGGATCTGTCCGCGCTGGAAGTGGAATTCAGCATCTCCGAGTCCTACGCCGCGGATCTCGCGATCGGTATGGCGGCCGACATCAACTACGCGGGAAAGAATTATCGCGGTTCCGTCACTGCGATTTCACCGGAAGTTCAGCAGAACGAGGTCAAGGGCAGGGTGCGCTTCGCCGGTCAGCCTCCGGCGGGAGTGCGTCAGAACCAACGTGTCAACGTCCGCATTGTTCTCGATCAACGTAACAACGTGCTGAAAGTCGAGCGCGGAGGCTTCGTCGATGCGGGGTCGGTCGTCTATCGCGTGCAGGGCGACGTCGCTACGAGGCAACCGGTGAGCCTTGGGCCCATGAGTGTGGGCGAAGTGCAGATCCTCTCCGGACTCAACGCAGGCGACCAGATCATCGTCTCGAGCATCAGCGACCTGGGAGATGCGCCGCAAGTGCACTTGACCGATTAACCCGTTGAGTCCATCACAAGGGAACCGTCATGATCGAAATGCACAACGTGAGCAAGGTGTTCCGTACGGATGTGGTCCAGACGCATGCGTTGCGGAATCTGACTCTGCAGGTGGAACCCGGTGAGTTCGTGGCCATCACAGGTCACTCCGGCTCCGGCAAGACGACCTTTCTGAACGTGGCCGGCCTCCTCGAGGAACTCGACGGCGGCCGCTATACGTTTGATGGTCAGGACGTGAGCCGCCTGACCGACAATCAGCGCTCCGGCATCCGCAACGAGAAGATCGGCTTCATTTTTCAGGGTTTCAACCTGATTCCCGATCTCAACGTGTACCACAACGTCGAGGCGCCGCTGCACTACCGTCGGATGCCTGGACCTGAGCGGCACCGACGTATTACAGCGGCACTGGATCGCGTCGGCCTGAGCACACGCATGAAGCATATTCCGTCACAGTTGTCCGGCGGGCAGCAACAGCGAGTGGCGATTGCCCGCGCGATCTGTGGCGATCCGCGAGTGATCCTGGCGGATGAGCCTACGGGAAATCTGGATACCACCATGTCGGAGCAGATCATGGACCTGCTCATGGAGATCAACGCGGGGGGCACCACCATCCTGATGGTGACGCACAATCCGGAGCTCGCGCAGCGCGTGCATCGGCAGTTCCACATCGTCGACGGCCAGATCGACCAGATCCATCTGTTCAAACCAGTACAGCGGCGGCCGTCGGTCACATCGGCGGCTCGCTGAGGAGGGCGCCATGCTCATCCACGACCTGGGTCTGGCTTTCCGGAGCCTGCGACGCAACCCGGTTCTGAGTGCCCTCATGATCGGCGCGATCGCCGTGGGCATCGCGGCATCCATGATCGCCATCACGCTCTATCATGCGCGCGCCGGCCACCCGATCCCCTGGAAGGACGACAAGCTGTTCGCCGTCACGCTCGATATCCGGGATGACGAGCCACCGCAGAGCTTCGAGCGCCACCCGGAATATCCACCATTCCAGGTGACCTACAACGACGCCCGTGCTCTTTATGCTTCGGACATTCCGCTGCATTCGGTCATGATGTTCAGATCGGGTCAAGTGGTGACGCCGGACAACAAAGGCACCAGGCCCTTCACCGTTTCCACTAGGGTTACCACGGCGGATTTCTTCACGATGTTCGACGTCCCCTTCATCTATGGCAGCGGCTGGCCGCGGGCGGAGGACGATGCACCGGGCTCCGTGGTGGTCCTGTCGAAATTCATGAATCAGAAGATATTCGCAGGCATCAACAGCGTCGGTCGCCAGGTCGTCCTGGATGGCCGGTCATACCGCGTGGTGGGTGTCATCGCGGCGTGGATGCCGCGGCCGAAGTATTACGACCTCAACAGTTGGGGAGGGTGGGAGATTCCGGAAGAGGTCTTCATCCCGTTCGGCTGGGGCCGCACCCTCAAACTGTCCCCCCACGGCAACGTCAGCTGTGTCAGGAGAACCGCAAAGATCGATGGGCCTGACTCCCTGTTCACACAGGAGTGCGTGTGGTTGCAGTACTGGATAGAGGTGCGCAATCGCGCGGACCGCGACCGTTACCAGGCTTTCGTCGACAACTATGCGAACGAGCAACGCCAACATGGACGGTTCCCCCGCAAGAACAACAATCGCGTGGTGGATGTACCGACGTGGCTGGCCATGTGGGACGTGGTGGGCGACGACAGTCGCATGCAGCTGGCCCTCGGCTTCGTATTCCTGGCGGTGTGTATCCTGAACACGCTGGGGTTGATGCTGGCGAAGTTTCTGACGGCCGCGCCGATCTCAGGGCTACGCCGCGCTCTCGG
>DAITMW010000149.1:0-17237 GCA_036834945.1 Steroidobacteraceae bacterium | reverse complement strand
GGAGGTGAGACCCACGTATTCGATGCGACGGGCCCCTCGGGCGTTCGCTTCACGATGCAGCAGCCGTGGTCGATGCTCCTGATGGACGATGCACGCGTCATCCACGAAACGACGCCGATTCAACCGGACGGCGCCGAGCAAGGTGTCCGCGACACCCTGGTACTGACTTACCGGGCTAAGGGCTTTCAGGCTCCGGAGTCCGCCCCTCAATCCACGTCTCGATCACGTTGAGATTCTCGTCTGCGAGGACGAGGTTCGCGCGGTAGCCGGGGCGGATACGCCCTACGACATGTCCCACGCCGAGAAATTCGGCCGGCTGCCGGCTCGCCATCCGGACCGCTTCAGTCAGGGGTAGCTGCAGAAGTCTCATCGCGTTGCGGACGCAGCTCGCCATGTCGATGTTGGAGCCCGCCAGCCGTCCGTCCTCGTCGACACAAACAGTACCCGACACGGTGATCTTCCGACCCTGCAGGTCGAACGAGTTGCTGTTGGTTCCGACGCTCGGCATGGCATCCGTCACGAGCATGAACCGATTGTGCGGCTTGCACCGCAGGGCGATGCGTAGCACCACAGGATCGGTGTGCTCGCCGTCGACGATGATGCCGCACCAACTACCCCTGTCATCGAGCGCGGCCCCGACGACGCCCGGCTCGCGGCCCGTGAGCTGCGACATCGCGTTGAAGAGATGGGTGAACCCCGTCAATCCATGACGCAGCGCGGTGGCGATCTCCGCGTAGGTGGCGTTGGTATGACCGGCCGAAACGACGACGCCGGCCCTGGCCAGCTTCTGAATGATCTCTGGAGTCGTCATCTCCGGAGCGAGCGTGACCAGTGTTTTGCCCCCGCGCAAGGAAGTGAGCAAGCCAACGGCGCTCGTGTCGAGCTCGCGCAGCTTCGCCGGATCGTGCACACCTTTGCGCGCGACGTTGAGGAAAGGGCCTTCAATGTGAATGCCCAGCACCCCTGGGACACCAGCCTGGATGGCGCCCTGAACGGCGGCGATCGCTCGCGCGACGACGTCCAGATCCGCACTGATCAGAGTAGGCAGAAAACCGGTAGTGCCGAATTTGCGGTGTGCTGCGCCGATGGCTCTGATGGTGTCGACACTCGGCGCGTCGTTGAAGAGAACGCCGCCACCGCCGTTCACCTGCGAGTCGATGAATCCGGGCAGCAGCATGTGTCCGCCCAGGTCGTGGCGCTGCGCGTCCTGGCAGCGCGGGTCCGATTCCTCCATGATGTCGACGATGCGCCCGGCTTCGAGAAGAACACAACGACCCTCGATCAGACCGTCATCCCCGAGCACTCGCCCGTTAACCAGCGCGACAGCCATCAAACAGTCTCGGTCACTTTGTTGAGATACGGGGGTTGGTCGGGATTGCGGCCGCGGGCCAGCGCGAGCGCGTTCACCATGCGGTAGAAACTCTGCACGAAGAGCATCGGCTCTAGCACCGGGCTCGCGCTTTCGGTCGGCAGGATGACGGTGCGCGCAATCCGCGCACCGGCGAACATCACATCGGCGCGACGGGCAGCCAGCTCGGCCGCCAGCGATTCGATGCCGCTACGAGTCTCGTCATTCTGAGCAAACATGAGGACCGGAAACCCGGCCCGGATGAGCGCCATCGGACCGTGCCGGACTTCCGCGGAGCTCACGGCCTCCGCGTGCAGGCCGCAGGTTTCCTTGAATTTGAGCGCTGCTTCCTGTGCGACACCGAGGCCCAGCCCGCGTCCTATGACGTACAGGTCCGCAGCCACTCGCAAGCGCGTAACAGCGGCACTCCAGTCCAGCGTCCACGCTCGCTCCAACAATGCAGGTACACCGTCGAGCGCGGTGAGAAGCTCAGTATCTCGTGCCCAGCAGCCGACGAGTTGAATAATGGCTGAGAGAGAAGCGATATAGGACTTCGTCGCAGCGACGCTGCGCTCGATGCCGGCGCAGAGCGGCACAGTGAAATCTGCCATTTGCGCGAGGGGAGACGACTCGGCGTTAACGAGTGCGACGATCAGCGCGCCGGCTTCCCGGGCGCCTCGGACGGTCGCCAACAGGTCGGGGCTCGCCCCGGATTGCGAGATCGCCAGGAACACCGTCCCGGCCAGGTTGGGTGTCGAGTCGTAGACCGAGCTCACCGACGGCGCGGCCGACGAAGTCAGGATGTTGAGCCGCGTCTCAATGAGATATTTCGCGAACGTGGCTGCATGATCGGAGCTGCCACGCGCACTGGTCACTACCGCTCGCGGTGCGAGCTGGCGCAACCGCTCACCTAGCCGGTCCAGGCGCTGCGCATTTGCCGCGAGCTGCTGGCGCACCACCGCGGGCGCTTGCGCCGCCTCGCAGTACATCTGGGTCGAAGTCTCCGGCAGATTCACGATGAGATACTGAGCTCGGCGACGAAATCGTAGATGTCGCCTCGGTAATAGGACTGCGTGAATTCCGCAGCGCTTCCGTCCTTCAGAAAGCCGAGCCGCTCGACCAACAGTCCGGCGTCCCGCTCTTTTGCCTGCAGCAGCTCTGCTTGCTCCGCTGTAAACAACACCGCGCGGAGCCGTTGCAAGGCACGTACTGGACGGTTTCCAGCGCGCTCCAGCGCCTCGTACAACGAGGATTCGACAGCATCGAGCGAAGGCAGGCAGGAAGCCAGCACGGTCGCGTATTCGATCGCCATTGGCGCATCGTCGGCGAAGCGGATGCGATGAAAGCGATAGACCGGTGTGCCGGGACTCGAGCGCAACGTCAGGGATTCCTCCGGCGTTACGGTTCCGGCGGAGCGGCGCAACCAGATGCTGCGCGGGTTGCGGCCACGTGCGCGCATGTCTTCCGAGAACGATGTCAGTTTCGAGAAGTTCTTCTCGACACGTGAGCACACGAAAGTACCGGAGCCCTGGCGCCGTACGAGCATCCCTTCGCTCACCAACCCGTCGATCGCCTTGCGAACGGTGATGCGCGAAACGGAAAACTCGCTGGCGAGATCGCGTTCCGGTGGCAATGCGTCATCGGGACTGAGGATGCGCGTCTCGATGGCCTGGCGCAGGGCGCGCTGCAACTGCTGATACAGCGGGAGGCTGCTCGACTCGTCGAGCCGGCCGACGGACTGGGAGAGTGGCGTCGCTATCATATGACCAATATCATACCACTATGTTGCTGGAGGGCTACATCTTAAATTTGAGGCTATTGAATCCAAAGGAAAAATAACTGAAATACCAAATTGGTCTCAACGGGTATAGCATTCGCCCACGAGTGGTATTATATTGGCATGTAATAGGTCTCAAGCGGTAGTGACAAGAACGGTCGGCCCAGACGGGCCGCCCGAACAAAACCATCAGGGGTGGACGGCTCATATGAGAATCGCAAGGTCGACGTTGATTGGAACCGCGGTAGCGTGGGCTTTGTTCGGCCCGAACACGTACGCCGCGGATGCTCCAACCCCGGCAGGCCCATCGCCCGCGACGAGCGATCAGGGCCCGGCGAATATGGAAGAGGTCGTAGTCACCGGCATCCGGCGCTCACTGCAGGAGTCTCTCGACGCCAAGCGCGACGCCGTCTCGGTCTCGGACGTGGTCAGCGCCGAGGACATCGGCAAGATGCCTGACAAGAACATCGCCGACTCATTGGCTCGTGTGCCGGGAATCACCACCAGCTCCGCCGGTGCCAACGAGGGCGGGTTCGACGAGAACGATCGCGTCAGTATGCGCGGTACGAATCCCAGTCTGACCCAGACCCTGATCAACGGTCACAACGTCTCCGCCGGCGACTGGTTCGTGCTCGACCAGACCGGTACGGTGGGGCGCAGCGTCAGCTTCACCTTGCTGCCCTCCGAGATCATCAGCCAGGTTGTGGTCGACAAGAGCTCGAGCGCCTCGCTGGTGGAGGGCGGCGTCGCGGGTTCCGTCAATATCCTGACCCGCAAGCCGCTCGACTTCTCCAAGCCGTTCACTCTGCAGGGCTCGGCAGGCGCCGTTTACGCGCGGCTGCCGTCGAAGGTCGATGGCCAGTTCAGCGGCCTCGTCAACTGGAAGAACGAGGACAACAACTTCGGCGTCATGTTGCAATTGTTCTCGGAGGAGCGCCACCTGCGTCGCGATGGCGTGGAGGTCCTGGGTTACGACACGATCTCACCGGGCAGCGCGATCGCTCTGGCGCACCCGGATCTTTCCGGTGTGCAGTATCCAACCGACATCGGTGCCGCGTTCTTCGAGCAGAAGCGCGAGCGAACCGGCGGCATGGTCGATATCGAGTTCAAGCCGGTCGACAATCTCACCTTCGACCTGTCGGGCTTTCATTCGAAGTTGAACGCGACCAACTTCAACCGTAACTACCTGATGTGGTCGACGCATTTCGTCGGCGCGGGCGCGGGCCAGGCGCCGGATCCCGGTTACGTGGTCAAGAACAATACCCTCACCTCCGCGACGTTCGCGCCCGTTGCCGGAACGGCCTACGGTGTTTATGACCAGATCGCGCGCCCCGACGAGAGCGCGACGGCGAATTTCGTCAATCTCGATACCACCTGGAATGTCACCGACGCGTTTTCGGTGTTCCTGCAGGGCGGCTATTCCTGGGGCGACGGCAAGACGCCCGCGCAGAACGTGTCGGAGACGAACCCGGGCATCGGCAGCGGTGCCGCCTATAGCCTGCATGGTCTCGGCAATGCCCCCAGTTTCAACCTGGGCAACACCATCAACACGACCCCCGCGCCGGGCGGTGTCCCGGTCGCCTTCGGCTGGATCTTCGGCGACCAGAACATCGATGTGCAGGATCGTGAGACCTGGGCGAAGCTCGACAACGACTACAAGGTCAATACCGGCGCCTGGACGGACCTGAAGTTCGGCGCCCGCTTCGAGAAGCACGACCGGACCTCGTTCGATGTGATCGGCCAGGGCCCGACTGCCACCGGGCAACTCACCTCGAGCTACCCGAGCGGCGGCTTCTCGAACTACCCGTCGAACTTCAACACCTTCGGCGCCTCGATCCCGACCGGGGTCTGGTACTGGACACCCGACCAACTGGCCGCTTACGACAGTCCTGCCAACGTCAACCGCAACCCCGCCACGCGCATCGACTGGAACTCCATGTTCGGCGTGTATGAGAAGGACACCGCGGCCTACGTCCAGGCGGACTTCAAGGGCGAGCGCTGGGCGGCCAACATCGGTGTGCGCTACGTGCATACCCAGGAGGACGTTCTCACTTTCACAGGAGTGAACGCGGCCACCCCGGGGTCGATTTATTCGGACTTCGGTCAGTACATCGGCGTGCCAACCTCGAACAGCTACAACGACGTGCTGCCGAGCGCGAACCTGAAGATCGACGTCACGCAAGACCTGGTAGCGCGCTTCTCAGCGGCCGAGACCATGACGCGAGCCGACTATTCGGCGCTCGCGGGATTCGTGTCGCTGACACCGCCGGGTAACGTCGCCAACGTCTGCCCGCCAGGGACCACCAACCCGGTCGCGGCCGGGTGCCAGGCTGGCAGCGGCAGCGGCGGCAATCCAAACCTGAAGCCCATCCGCTCGAACAACTTCGACGCGGGCCTCGAATGGTACTTCGCCAAGCGCTCATTGCTGTCGGCCACGGCGTTCTACATGGATCTCAAGAACTACGTGGGCTACGGTACGGCCGAGCGGGACGAGGTGACCTACGCCAGCGGCGGGTTCAACGGCAAGGTCGTTCCCTACCTGCTGACGGTGCCCGTGAATGCCAAGGGCCGTGTCGACGGACTCGAATTCGTCTATCAACAGGCCTTCACCGACAACTTCGGCTTCATCGGCAATTACACCTACGCCGATGCCAAGCAGACTGCCCAGGGCGGTATTGGTACCACCGGCGCCGCCGTGGCTGGTGCGAGCGCCACCGATACGCGCCTGGTCGGAGCCTCGAAGAACACCTACAACCTGCAGGGATACTTCGAGACCCAGCACTTCAGCGTGCGGGTCGCCTACACGTACCGGTCCGCGTTCTACAGCGGTCTCGATCGCAACACGGCGTTCTCGCAGGACGGCATCGGCACGCTGTCGGCCTCGTTGAACTACACCATCAACGACAACTTCTCGATCGCCCTCGACGGCGAGAACCTCAACAACCCGGTCCTCAAGTACTACGCGCTGAATACGGATCAGCCACGAGCCTTCTACAGGAACGGGGCGCAGTATTATCTGACCGTACGCGCCAAGCTTTGAGGGAGGGCGCTGTGCCCGCCAGGCCCCGCGCCTGGCGGGTGCGGGGTCGCTCCGGCGGTGAGGATCCATGACCACTGCGACCCTGTTCAACTATTCCTACGCTCCCAGGAGCACCAGGAACCTGCCGCCCGCGCCCCTGAACGTGCGCCGCATCGTCATTGTCGGCGGCGGATCGGCGGGTTGGATGACGGCTCTGACGTTCGCACGGTCCCTGATCGAACGGGGCGTGCAGATCACGGTTCTCGAATCGCCGGTCGTCGGGGCCATCGGGGTGGGCGAGGGCTCGACGCCGTGGTTACGTGGATTCTTCGACAGCCTGGGGATCGAGGAAGCCGAGTGGATGCCCGCATGCCACGCAACCTACAAATGCGGGATCACCTTTGACGGTTGGTCGACCAAGCCCGGCTTCGAGCGTTACTTTCATCCCTTTGCCTCGATGCTGGACAACCTGACCATGACTCAGTTCATCCACAACGTCGAGGCCCGGATCAACGGGGCGAACGTTCACGCCCACCCGGACCGGTTCTTCATCGCCGCGCGTCTTGCGGCGGAGCACCGCGCTCCCAAGGCACCGGACAACTTCCCGTTCGACATCTGGCACGGCTACCACTTCGATTCCGTGCTGCTCGGCCAGTTTCTGCAGCGCAAAGCCCTCGAGCGGGGTGTGCGCTACGAGTCCTGCCACGTGACCCATGCGAACCTGGACGACACCGGGGCGATTGTGTCGGTGGGCACCCGGGAAGGTGCGACCATCAGCGCCGACCTGTTCGTCGATTGCAGTGGCTTCGCGGGCCTGCTGATCGACCAGGCGCTGCGCACGCCCTTTGTCAGCTTCGCCAACAACCTGTTCAACGATGCGGCCGTGGCCATACCATCGCCGATCGGCACATCGATCCCTTCCGAGACCGTCTCGACCGCTTTGAAACACGGCTGGGCCTGGAAAATCCCGCTGACCGGGCGGTATGGAAACGGCTACGTCTATAGCACGCGATTCTGCTCACCCGATGAGGCTGAAACGGAGTTGCGGCAGCACCTGGGTCTGCTCGAGTCCGATACTCCCGCGCGCCATCTGAAAATGAGGATCGGGCGGGTGACCCGGCATTGGAACAAGAACTGCCTCGCGGTTGGCTTGTCGCAGGGCTTCATCGAGCCGCTGGAGGCCACGGCGCTGCTGTTCATCCAACAGACGGCGGCTGTTTTCGTCGAGTACCTGGAGCGCGGCGATCTCAGCGAGGCAGCCCACGACCGCTTCAACCAGCAGGTCAATGATCACTTCGAAGGCACGCGCGACTACATCGTCACCCATTACAAAACGAATACGCGCCAGGACACCGAGTACTGGCGTGCCAATGCCGCCAATCTCAACCTGTCGGATGACCTGAAGCGACTCTACTCCGCCTGGATGACCGGCAAGAGTATCGCGCCGGGAGTGCGCCAGCAGGTCATCGGCAAGGGCTATCCGGTCTTCTCCTGGTATTCGATCCTGGCCGGCATGGGTATATTCCCGGATCCGGCGGACTTGCGACCGCCGACTCCCCAGGAGGCGCGTTACAACATGGCGGAGATCGACAACCTGTTGGATCGGAGCCGGATGAACTACCCGGCCCACCGCCGTGCGCTGGCGCACATCGCGCCGCGGCGAACCGACGCTTCGTTGCAGATTTATCTCTGGTAACCCCGCCGTGCCCTCGAGCTCGATCCGCGAATATTTCGGGTTGGATGATGAGGCTATCCGTCGCGACGTCCTGGGATGCGGGCGTCCCGCGGTGTTGCGCGGCCTGGTCAGTGCGTGGCCGGCGGTTGCGATCGAGTCACCTGCTGGCGTCTTGGAGTACCTGCGTCGTTTTGATAACGGCACGCCTGTGGATGCTCTCATGACCCCGCCCGGGATCGAGGGCAAAGTCTTCTATGACGCGGACCTGAAGGGCTTCAATTTTATCCGCAACCGGCTGCCCATCACCGCGGTGGCGGAGCAGGTGTTGCGTTATTCAGGCTTCGCGCGCTCGCCGGCCGTAGCCGCGCAGAGTGCGTTGATTCGCGACTGTCTGCCGGGATTCTCAACTGAGAACGCGTTGACGGTCCTCGACGAAACGGTTCTGCCGCGCATCTGGCTCGGCAACGCGATGACGACCCCAACGCATCTCGATGAGTGGAACAACATCGGCTGCGTCGTGAGTGGCCGGCGGCGCTTCACCCTTTTTCCTCCCGAGCAGATCGGCAATCTCTACATCGGGCCCATTGACTTCGCACCCACGGGTGCGCCGATGAGCCTCGTTCCGTTACACGCCCCGGATTTCGAGCGCTTCCCGCGCTTTCGCGAAGCCCTGGCAGCGGCAGTCAGCGCAGAGTTGGGCCCCGGGGATGCCATCTACATACCCCCTCTGTGGTGGCATCACGTACAGTCGCTGGAGCCCTTCAATCTCCTCGTCAACTACTGGTGGCACGCCTCTCCGGGTGTGGCCACTGGGAGCCACTCGGGCTTTGATACGTTGATTCACGCCATACTGAATCTTCGGGCGCTGCCACCCGCCACGCGAGAGGCGTGGCGGGCGCTCTTTGAGCACTACGTATTCGGACCGGAAGGGGACGTGACAGGTCACATCCCCACGCACCGGCATGGGATTCTGGGCGAGTTATCGTCCGCCGACGTCGCTCGCCTGCGCGCCTATCTCAAGGAGCGGCTTTAGTCATGTCACTCGTAACGGTACGCGGTCATCATCGTTCTGACTCGCGATACGTAGGGTTTGAGCTGTTGCGCGTAGTGACGATGCCGGTTGAGCGAGCCGTCGTTGAGGGGCGTGCGGACGCAGGCTTGCTCGAACGGCAGACCCAGGTAGTCGAGCAGCTTGCGCGTTTCCCCGGTTTGGTCGGCAATGAGTGCCTCGTATTGCAAAACGTAGTCGCCGAGGTCCAGCTCGCGGCGGTAGTGTTCGAACAGGTCGTATACCGCCGCCAGGTGATGTGCCGCATCCTCGACGCGGTAGCCGCAGTTGAAACCGAGCGTCACGTTGCTCGATATCATGGACACGCAGACATCGAGCGGGTGGCGCATGACGTGCACGATCCTGGCTCGCGGAAAAGCCATCTTCAACAGCGGCAGGTAGACCTCGTTGAAGGGCATCTTGTCGGTGAAAAAGCTCTTGCCGCCGCCCGGGCCTCGCAACAGTCCATAACGCTCCGCGCGCGCGAGGTAGTAGTCGCGAAACAAGGTGGCCGTGTAGTGCCGGTCGGCGGTCCAGCTTTGCGCGAGGTTCTCCGGAAAGGCCTGCGGCGCGGGCAACACATCGCTGGCCACCTTACGGAGCTCGCCCAGAAAGGCGAGCTCTCCGCCCGCGGGAACCGCGGAATGGCTGCGAACGATCCGATCCACCACCGCGGCTCCCGAGCGCGGCAGTCCCATTATGAAAATCGGTTGCGGCACGTCCGTCCGTTGGGTTGCGCGCGGCATTCGGGCCATGTTGTCGCGCGTAAAGAACTGCTTGAAGCGACCAAACAGCGCTTCCACCGCATCCGCCTTGTAATGCAGCCCGCCGGCTTCCGTGGCGATCTTGCGCTTTCCGCCGACGAAGTCCTGCCACGCCTCGTCGAAATGCCCGAGGGCTTCATGGAGATGGCCGCGCGCGAGTTGTCCTTCGCCGGTGAGAGCCTTGGCCGAGTCGAGCACGGCCAGGGCCTGCTCGGGTTTTCCGGTCCGGGCGAGGAGGTTCGACCGGAGGAGGGTGACCTCCTCGGCGGAGGATGCCGCTTCGGTCTCGCTGATCAGCTCAGCCACGCGGCCGAGATTTCCCCGCGCTTCGTACAACTTCGCCCAGGAGGTGAGTGTTTTGACATCGTTTTTAGCAAGTTTGTGAGCACGCTCGAAGCAGTCGTTCGCTTCGTCCAGGCGTCCCTGCCTGGTGAGATTGTCACCGAGGTTGGCATGAAAGACCGCCTGAGGCTCGCCGAGCTCGAGCGCGCGTCGCAAGTGCCACTCTCCCGCGAGGAGATCTCCGCCGTCCGTGATGATCGCTCCGAACAGATTGTGAGCCTGGGCGTTACCTGGATTCGCACGCAATGCGGCGCGGGTGACCTGGTCGGCGTCCGCGGTCTTGCCGTGGGTCATGAGCAGCTTGATGAGCTCGTTGTAAGCCCAGTCGGCGCGCGAATTGATGCCGATGACCGTATCGAGTGTGCGAGCGGCCTCGCCGAGCTGTCCCCGATGCTTTTGAATCTGGTAACGGACCTCGAGCGCGTTGATGTCGCGGCCCGCGGTTTTCAGCCGTTCCTCCACAGCCTGTTCGGCGGATTTGATTTCACTGCGTGCGAGGGCTTCGCGGGCGCGAAGCACGAGGGGATGAACGTTTTCAGCCATGAGCGGGAGCCTCAAAATCGGACGGTCGCGGTGACGAAGGGGCGCTATGGTGCCTGCTTCACGCGCGGGGGCCAACCGTGCTGAAGCCGAGCTTCAGGCGCGCGAGCGTTCTGCTTCGGTGGCTGCTCGCATGTGCTGCCGCTGCTCCTGTTCTCGGCAACACCTCCAGCCTCGATGTGATTCCCGCCCCGGCCAGGGTTACGCCACATGAGGGAGTTTTCGCGTTCCGCGCTGACACCCGGGTCTCTCTCCCCCAGGACCCTGGTGTCGCGCGGATCGCGCGTTACTTCACCGGCCTGCTGGAGGAAACACGCGGGGTTCACCTGCCGGTGAGCAAGGCGACCACGCGATCGGTGATCCTGTTTCGCCTGGAGAAGCCCGTGCCCGGGACGAGCCCGGAGTCGTACTCCATCGACATTTCCGCGCGACAGGTGGTCGTCTCTGCCGGGGACCTCAGAGGACTGTTCTACGGCGCCGTGACGCTATGGCAGCTCTGTACCTCTTCCGAATATCCCACACTGCACGCCGTGAGCATCAGCGACAGTCCCCGCCTGGCGTGGCGGGGTCTGATGCTCGATTCCGCGCGTCACTATCAGACACCGCAATTCATCATGCGGTTCATCGATTGGATGGCGCTCCACAAGTTGAATGTTCTGCATTGGCACCTGACGGACGATCAGGGCTGGCGGTTGGAGATCAAGAAGTACCCACGGCTGACGGACGTGGGCGCCTGGCGGGCTCCTGCGGGCGCCGGCCGCTCGCAGCGCTATGGGGGATTTTATACCCAGGACGAGGTGCGTCGAATCGTGGCGCACGCCGCTGAACGCAACATCACCATCGTTCCCGAAATCGACATGCCGGGACATGCGAGTGCCGCCGTCGTAGCGTACCCGGAGTTGGGCGCCAGCGATCATCCGCTGACGGCGGTTCCCGCGGATTGGGGCATCTACTCCAACCTGTATAACGTGGAGGAGAGCACGTTCAACTTCCTCGACGACGTTCTCGACGAGGTGGTCGCGCTTTTCCCCGGAAAGTACCTCCACATTGGTGGCGACGAGGCCGTCAAAGACCAATGGAAAGCTTCGGCGCGGGTCCAGGCGCGAATGCGCGAGTTACACATAGCCGATGAGCAGGCCTTGCAGAGCTACTTCATCGGGCGCATCGAACAACACTTGAGCGCACGCGGCCGACGCCTCGTGGGTTGGGATGAGATTCTGGAGGGCGGCATCGCTCCTGAGGCGACGATCATGTCCTGGCGTGGCCTGGATGGAGCAGTGGCGGCCGTTGCGGCTGGCCACGATACGGTACTGTCTCCCTGGCCGACCCTCTACTTTGACAACCGGCAAGGTGCGGGAGCCGACGAGCCTCCCGGTCGCGGACGCGTGCTGCCGCTGCGCGAGGTCTATGATTTTGACCCGATGCCCGCGGGCATCGCACCGGAGCGGCGCCAGCATGTGCTGGGTTTGCAGGCGAACATCTGGACCGAGCACATACGGACCGAGGACCGGGTCGCCTACATGACATTCCCGCGTGCAGCCGCCGTTGCCGAGACGGGCTGGTCGTCTCCTCAGCAGCATGACTGGAACGATTTCGTGCGCCGCCTGCCCGCGCAGTTCGCTCGCTATCGGGCGTTGGGGCTACGATATTCAGATGATGCATTACGACCAACGAATCCCCACGCGTTGGGTCCGTTCGAGCGTCATATGAGCCAGGACTTGCGCACCTGCACGGATAAAGTCGTTTTGTCGTTGGAGGACGACGCGCCCCTGCACGGGGACCGGGCCGTCTTTCTGATCGACATTGAGAATCCCTGCTGGATCTTGGCGGCCGCCGATCTCTCCCGGGGCGCCTCCCTGTGGACGGCGGTCGGGCAGGTGCCCTTCAACTTCCAGATCGGCAAGGACCGGGGCGCCATCCAGCTCGCACCACCGCGGACGGTCCCCGCCGGTGATTCTCTCGCTGGCCGCTCGGTCGTGCACGGCGAGCTCGAAGTCTATTTGGACGGTTGTACGAAAGACCCGATCGCCATCCTGCCGCTGGTCCCGGCGGCTGGCAACGATGCGGTGACTGAGCTACCTCCGGTGCGGTTGCCACCGGTGCCGGGTCGTCACGATCTTTGTTTTCGCTTCACCCAGCGAACGCTCGACCCCTTGTGGGCGCTGGATTGGGTCCAACTCCGGGAGTAAATGCGCGGATGTCCAAAGTGATCCTGGTTGCGCCCCTGGCCGGTTGGAGCACCCCGCTGGATGAGGCTCCCGACGCGGTCTTCGCCGGCCGCATGCTTGGCGACGGCCTTGCGATCGATCCTACCGGGAAGACTTTGTACGCCCCCTGCGATGGGGAGCTGATCGCAGTGCCGACGTCGAAACACGCGGTCACGCTGCGCACGTCCGTGGGCGCCGAGATCCTTCTGCACGTGGGCATCGACACGGTCGGGCTCGGCGGCGAGGGTTTCGAGCTGCATGTCCGCGAAGGACAGCAAGTCCGCACTGGTGAGCGCCTGCTGAGTTTCGACCTCGACTTGTTGGCGCGCCGGGCCACGAGTCTGCTCACGCCTGTTCTCGTCGTGGAGGGCAGTGGGTTTTCAGTCGCGCGGCGTACTCTCGATCGCGAGGTCAGTGTCGGCGATTTTCTGATGGAACTATCGTCGGTGGTTGCGGCTCAGCGTACTCCCGAGCAGAGCGGCGCAGGGGCGAGCGCCGCAGTCAGTCGCCGGGTGTTGGTTGCGTTGGAGCACGGCATCCACGCCAGGCCTGCCGCACTGTTGACTGGCTTGTTGAAAGGCCTCACAGCGCAAGTGAGCCTCGTTGCCCACGGACGTGAGGCGAGTGCGCATAGCACGGTGTCGTTGATGACCCTTGGCGTCAAGAAAGGCGATGAAGTCGAGGTTCGTGCCTCCGGACCTGATGCCGTCGCGGCCGTCGCAGCGGTGGAGACAGCACTGCGGACAGAGAAAGCGGCGGCAACGGCTGTTGAGAAATCCATTGTGCCTACCGTAGTCTCGGTGGTGGGCACCGGCCGGCTTCGCGGCGTCATTGCAAGCCGTGGTTTGGCGGTAGGCCACACGCTGCAATTGACCCGACCTGAGATTACAGTGTTGGAAGAGGGCGCTGGCGTGGCGCACGAGACCGCGGAGCTCGACCGGGCGCGATCCCTTGTCAGGACCCGTTTGCAGGCCGTCGCCGCGTCCGGACCAGAAGCCACGCGCGAGATCATTGGTGCGCATCTCGAGTTACTCGACGATCCGGAGCTCGTAGATGGCGCGCGGGCCGCCATCGCCCATGGCAAGAGTGCCGGCTACGCGTGGCGGCAAGTAATTCGAGCGACCGTCGACACATTGCGCGCCCTCAACGACGCCAGAATGGCCGAGCGCGTCGATGATTTGCTCGACCTCGAATCGCAGGTATTGGGTGTCCTCGAGGGCAATGGCGGCGTCTCACTGGCACGTGAGCTACCCGGGAAAACAATCCTGGTTGCGAAAGATCTGCTGCCTTCCCAACTCGTCGCTCTCGACACATCCCGCCTGGCGGGGATCTGTCTGGCCGCTGGAGGCCCCACCTCACACGTTGCGATTCTCGCGGCCGCCATGGGAGTCCCGATGTTGGTAGCCATCGGGCCCGGCCTGCTCACGCTGCGCGACGGGACTGCAGTAGTGTTAGATGCAGAAAAAGGGGCGCTGCAGGTCGACCCGGATGGCGGCCAGCTGGCCATCGCTGAGAGTGAGCTCGAAGGACGGCGCGAGCGCCGCGCGGCGGAGCAGGCAGCCGCGCAAAAAGATTGTCGCACCGCCGACGGTACGCGCATTGAGGTATTCGCGAATGTGGGGTCGGCGACGGAAGCAGAGGCTGCCGTTCGCAATGGCGCCGAAGGGTGTGGACTGCTGCGAACGGAATTCCTCTTCCTGGAGAGGCAATCGCCACCGGATGAAGCGGAACAGGCGGCACAGTACCAACGTATCGCCGCGGCCTTGGGCGGCCGCCCCCTGACACTGCGGACGCTCGACATCGGAGGCGACAAACCGATTCCGTACTTACCATTGCCACACGAGGACAACCCAGCGCTCGGTCTGCGGGGGGTACGCACGAGCCTGTGGCGCCCGGATCTGTTACGGGTGCAGCTGCGAGCAGTGCTGTCCGTCCGTCCTCTGAGCCAGGCACGGGTGCTGTTGCCAATGATCACGGACCCCGCCGAAATCCGTACGGTGCGCACCATGTTGGACGAAGAGCGCCGCACGATGGGCCGAACCGCCCCGATCGAGTTGGGGGTCATGATCGAAACGCCCGCGGCCGCGGTGATGTCAGACCGGATCGCCGCCGAAGCCGATTTCCTGTCCATCGGCACCAACGATCTTACGCAATACACACTTGCCATGGATCGCGGACACCCTGAATTGGCCGCCCGGTTGGATGCGCTACATCCCGCGGTACTACGCTTGATAGCGCGTACCGCCGGCGCGGCGATTTCGCATGGCCGTTTGGTTGCCGTCTGTGGCGGCCTGGCCTCTGACCCCGCGGCCGCTCCGATCCTGGTCGGACTCGGCGTCCACGAGCTCTCGGCGGTCCCATCTGTCATCCCACAGATCAAAGCATTGATCGGCCGCGTCACTTTGGATGCGTGCCGCGAGCTCGCCCGCCAGGCGCTGGAGCTCGAAACAGCCGAGGCCGTGCGTACCCTGGTTCTGCAAACCGTAACAAGCCTCAATGAAATGGCGTTGTCACCATGAAAAAGCTACTGGCCAGTCTGCAGAAGATCGGTGGCGCGCTCATGCTGCCCATCGCTGTACTCCCCATCGCGGGCCTGCTGTTGCGCCTCGGGCAACCCGACCTCCTCAACTTTCCGTCCATGGCGGCGGCGGGCGATGCGATTTTCGCCAACCTGGGATTGCTCTTTGCGATCGGTGTGGCGGTCGGTCTGGCCCGTGAGAATCACGGTGCCGCGGGCCTGGCGAGCGTCGTCGGCTATCTCGTCACCACCAAAGGCGCCGAGGTCCTGATCAACGTGCCCGCCGATGCGGTAGCGGGTCTGACCGGCCAGGCGCACGATCTGGCCGTGGCGGCCTACAAGGCCCACGAGTTGTCCAAGCTGAGTGTGCCGGCCGGCATTATTTCCGGGCTCACGGCGGGCGTGCTGTACAACCGCTTCAGTAACATCAACCTGCCGGCGTACCTGAGCTTCTTCGGCGGCCGCCGTTTCGTACCGATCGCCTCTGGCTTCGCCGGACTCGTGTTCGCCGCCGCCTTCGGCGCGGAGTGGCAGCACCTCGAAGACGGGATGGATGCGCTCAGCCGCTCCGTGCTGCACTCCGGCTCTTTCGGCCTGTTCGCCTACGGGGTGTTGAATCGGGTCCTCATCGTGACCGGCCTCCACCACATCATCAACAACATCGCCTGGTTCATTCTCGGCGATTACCACGGTGTCACCGGCGACCTGAAGCGCTTCTTCGCGGGCGATCCCAGCGCCGGCGCGTTCATGTCGGGATTCTTCCCTGTCATGATGTTCGGCCTGCCCGCGGCCTGTCTCGCCATGTACCACACCGCGCTGCCCGAGCGTCGGCCGCTCGTAGGCGGCCTTCTCGTGTCGATCGCGCTCACCTCGCTCCTGACAGGCGTCACCGAGCCGATCGAGTTCTCGTTCATGTTCCTGGCGCCATTCCTGTACGTGATCCATGCGCTGCTGACAGGAGTGTCCTTCATCATCATGAACGCTCTCGGCGTCCGGCTCGGATTCGGATTCTCCGCGGGCTTGTTCGACTACGTCCTGAACTTCAACAAGGCCACCCGGCCGTGGTTGCTGTTTCCCGTGGGGGCGCTGTACTTTGCTCTCTATTACGGATTGTTCCGCTTCACCATCGTCAGGTTGAATCTGAAGACCCCTGGCCGGGATGCCAGCGAGACAGCCGCGCAACCCGTGAGCCCAACCGCGGCTGGCGACAGGGCCACAGCCTACATCGCCGCGCTGGGCGGCCCGGCGAACCTGACAACAGTAGATGCGTGCACGACGCGCCTGCGCCTCGTGATCGCGAACCAGAGCTCGGTGAACACCAATGCGTTGAAGGCACTCGGCGCGCGTGGATTCGTGCGCCCATCGGCGACGGCTTTGCAGGTCGTGATCGGCGCGCATGCGGACCAGATCGCGGGAGAGATCAGAGAGGCTCTGCGGTCGGGGGCGTCCGGAGCCCCGGCGACGCCGGCCGGTACCGCTGGTGCTTCCGCGCCCGGTGTCGCGACCCCCGATATCTCCACAATGCATCATCTTTTGAATGCATTAGGCGGACGAGGGAACGTACGCACCGTCGATGTGGCGTCGAGTCGCTTGCGCATCGGCGTCGTCAAGTCCTCCGCCATTGACGCAAAGGCCATTCGCTCGTTGGGACTGCGTGGAGTTACAGTCCCGTCCCCAGACTGTGTACACGTTATTGTTGGACCTGCGGCCGCCGTCACATCTCAGGCGTTAAATCAGTTGCTCGTTTGAGACACTCCGAAAAATTCTTCAGTTAAATCCGCGCTCTCGCCACTGATGACATAACAGTGGCGGCAAATCGCGACGCTGGGGTGCGTTGACACCAGCACGCTTGTACAGCACCCTAAACCCATGCTCTCACGCGGCATTCGACCGCACAGAACGCACAGCCCCAGCGGGGAAGGGGCCACGTGTAGTTTTTCATACACACGGGTCATATAGCGAGCATTCACATGTCCATGACGAGTCTGTTGGCGTTCAC
>DAITMW010000148.1:0-17271 GCA_036834945.1 Steroidobacteraceae bacterium | reverse complement strand
ACTATAAAAAGAATGATCCAAAGCAGAACGCCCATACAGTAACCGTAATCCTCCCCCGCGGACCCCGCAAGCCCACCTCATCGCCTCCACGCCACGCCCCACCGCACTGCGCTGAGAGCGCAGGAAGGGGGATATGGGATGAGAAGGAGCGCGTGCCAGCCTGAGCGACCCGCGCGTTCCCGGCCATCGCCTCTCCGTGAAACGCTACTTCCGCTTAATGGACGATGAATGCGGCAAGCGAGCCTCCACAACCGCCACCAGGTTGCACCAAACAAGCGCCACTGCGGATTCGAATCGCCCCACCCGCGAGGCCGCCGCCGGGATGCGCGCGCAAGTTTCCTTCCGAGATGGGGGCGGACGCCCCCCAGTGCCCTGTAGGGAACAGGGCCAGAGCCTACAGGGATTGCGCAGCCGTTACTCGCGGCGTCCCCGGGAGGAAAGCCTGCTCGTGCGGCGCGCCGGCGGCTGAAAAACCCGTGATTCGGCGGACTCACGCCCCGATAGCGTGGTCCCATGCCGCCGGTCGCGACCTTTGGTCATGTTGGATTGTCCGTTGATAAATCAACATGATCACCGGCATCAATGGCGCACCCCCACGGCCGGCCGCCCCGGATGTCGCGTTAGTTGTTAGTCGTAAGGAAGTCAAGCCCCAACCCCCCAGCCTGTCTGCCCCCGCTGACAGATTGCGACCCACCTCACAAACCGCTTTACTACGCCGCAACAAAAAGCGAACACCCCACAAATCTTGAAGGCAAACATTGACACCGACTTGTTCTGTCAAGTCGGCCAACGACGCCGCGCAAGCGGCGCCGGACGACCGGGTGCGGGCGGGTGTACGTGCGAAATGAACGTTCGATTTGGCTGTATTTACGAATGGTTGGGGAGCTATGGCGATCAAGGTCTTTCGTAACTACTGGAAGCGCCCGATGGCGGTGCTCGCGGGCATGGAGTTCGTGGTCTTTGCCACCACGTTATGTCTGATCTGCCTGCCACACTTCGACGGTGAGAGCCCGCTGGCGGACCGCGACATCAGCGAGATCCTGGCGCGCGCGCTGCTGTTCGCGCCGGTGCTCAGCATCGCCATGGCCGCCACAGGCCTCTACAACGAGCGTCAGACCCTCACCCTGGGCGGCCTGATGACCCGCATCCTGGTGAGCTCCCTCGGCGGCATGCTCGTCATCGCCATAGTGGCGAGCCTGATTCCCGAGCTCGCCTTCGGTCGCGAGGCCTTGCTCCTGGGTCTCGTGCTCGTCAGCGCCGGCTCCGCCGGCTGCCACTACGTGCTGGCAAAACTGGCCGGCGAGCACGTCTTCAAGAAACGCATCATCGTCTACGGCGCCGGGCGTCGCGCCACGAGCCTGATGCAGAAGCAGGCGGACGGTAATCTGGGTGGATTCAAGACCGTCGGATTCATACCCGCGGTCGGCGACGAGCCGAGCGCGATCTCCACCGAGCGGCGCATCGAGCTCCGCACCAGCCTGCTCGAATACTGCCAGGGCCATGGCGTCACCGAGATCGTGGTCGCCACGGACGACAGCCGCGCCGGATTCCCCATCGAAGCGTTCCTGGAGTGCCGCCTCGCAGGCATCGAAGCCACCGATCTGACCGAGTTTCTCGAGAGGGAGACCGGCCAGGTCCGCATCGACCTCGTCCACCCGAACTGGATGATTTTCTCCGACGGCTTCACCCGTAACTCCCTGTACTCACACCTGGAGCGCGTGTTTGATGTGCTGGCGAGCCTCGCCCTGCTGGCACTCACATGGCCGGTGATGTTGCTCACCGTCGTCGCGATAAAGCTCGAGGACGGTCCCGCATCCACCGTGTTGTACCGGCAGGTCCGTGTGGGAGAGCGGGGGCAGCCCTTCCGGCTCTTCAAATTCCGCAGCATGCGGGAGGATGCGGAACGAGACGGCCGTGCTCGCTGGGCGGCGGCCAACGACGACCGGGTGACCCGTGTGGGTCGCATCATCCGCAAGCTGCGAATCGACGAGCTGCCACAGATCATCAACGTACTGAACGGCGAGATGAGCCTGGTAGGACCTCGACCCGAGCGGCCGGAGTTCGTCTCTCAACTCAACACGAAGATTCCGCTCTATCGCGAACGGCACACCATCAAGCCGGGACTCACCGGCTGGGCACAGCTCTGTTATCCCTACGGGTCGAACGAGACCGACGCCGCCGAGAAACTGCAGTATGACCTGTTCTACGTAAAGAACCGCACGCTGCTGTTTTACCTGGCGATCCTCGTGCAGACCGTGGAAGTGATCCTATGGGGGAAAGGCGCTCGCTGAGCCCTCGTTAGGGATTGCTGGCGGCTGCCGCTACCGCCGGCGCCGGCTCAGCGGCCCGGGGTAGCGCGAAAGTCATCAGGTTGCGCCCGGTGATGACCGTGATGAACTGCTCACCGTTGACGGCATAAGTGATCGGAGCCGCATAGATCACCCCGCCCGTCTCCACACTCCACAGAACGTTGCCACTATGGGCATCGAGCGCGAAGAACGCGCCATGATCCGCGCCAAAAACAACACCACCGCGCGTGCTCAACAATCCGGCGATGTTGTCGTCGTCCGAACGAGGGTCATTGCGATGCTCCCACACCATCTTGCCGGTGGAGGCTTGCAGCGCCCTGACGGCGGTATAAAACGAGCGGCCGCCGGTACTGGGTAAAGTCTGCCCCGTCGGGAAGAAGATCATGCCCTGCTCGAGCACGGGCACGAACACCAGGTCCTGCTCCGGGTCATAGCTGGGCGACCACCAGTTCGTCGCCCCCTTGGCGCCGGGATAAGTCGAAACGCCTTTGACCGTGGCGCGTTTGTCCCTGGGTGGAATGGGGCGTCCCCTGGCGTCGAGGCCCTCTGCCCAGGTCTGCCTGGCGAACGGCACTCCGAGTTGGAAGGCCCCGCGCTCCCGGTCGAGCACGTAATAGAACCCATTGCGGTTCGCCCAGAGCAGGCGCTTTTCCACCCCCTCGGGAGTATTGCGATCCGCGATGATCGGTGTTTGGTTGGAATCCCAGTCATGGGTATCGCCCGGTGTGAACTGGAAGTGCCACAGGAGCTTGCCCGTCGTGCCGCGCAGCGCGACTACAGAGTCCGAATACAGGTTATCGCCCTTACGGGTGCTGGCATCGAAGTCCGGACGCGGATTACCAACCCCCCAATAGAGTATGTCGGACTGCGGATCGTAGGACCCCGTGAGCCACGTCCCGGCCCCACCCTTTTTCCATGAGTCACCCGACCAGCTATCGCTACCTGGCTCTCCCGGGGCGGGGATCGTCATGAAACGCCAACGCTCCTTGCCCGTGTTGGCGTCGTAGGCCACGATGAACGTGCGGCCGGCCCCCGGAGGGCTACCGACACCCGTCACCACGAGGTCGTGATAGACCAGCGGCGCGCCGCTGATATACGTGCCGGGATACTTCCCAATTGCAACTTCCCACAACTCCCGGCCAGTCGCGGCCGACAGCGCGACGAGCCGCGAATCCCACGTCCCGACGAATACCTTGTCGCCGAGTAGCGCTACTCCGCGGTTCTGCTGCAAAGGTCCCTCGCCGCCGCCGATGAACGTGTACTTATGGATGTATTCCCATATCTGCCGCCCACTCGAGGCATCGACGGCCAGCACACGCCCTGGCGGCGCGGTAAAATACATGATGCCGTCGCGAACGATCGGGGTGCTCTCGATCTTGTCGTGCCCACCGACGAGCTGATGCATCCAGCGCACACCCAGTGAGCTGACATTGCGCGGATTGATCTGGGTCAGGGAGCTGTGGCGGTTGGATCCATACGCACCCCCGTAGGTCAGCCAGTCATCACCCGGCTCCCGCGCGGCGACGAGGTCGTCGTAACTCACCTCGATCTGCCGCAGCTTCGATTTCTTCTCCGACAACACGGCCACATTGTCCGAGGGGACACCGAGCGAACGGATGAAGGCCACCAGGAGCCATAGATCGGCACTCTTGTACGGATGGGCGGGCATCGCCGTCCCCGGAACACCGTCCCGGATGGTCCGATAGACGGCCCATTCGGTGTCGCCATGATGAAACTCGCGCCCGAACAAGGCCGGAGCCCCGGGTCCACCGCTACCATCCGGCGAATGGCAGCTGGCACACTGCTCCCGAAACAAGGCGGCACCCGCCTGGATGTCCGCGGGCGTATTCCTCGGCAAGTGAATGACCGCGTACGGATTACGGGTGACGACCAGCCGCCCGACCTGAGGTTGGTGTGCATTCGGCCCCAGAAGCTGCGGAAGCTCGCGCAACTCCAGGTCCGGTATCTGCCCGGTGAGGTCGAGATAGACGATCAGCAACCGGATGCGGATGCCCGGAACGGTGATGGCGATCACCAGGCCGGCCAGCAACACCATGCCGGCGATGATGAGTCGACGCCGGGTCGGGGATTCCGGCTGTGCGTCAGCCGCGCTCCGTCGTAACCCGCCGCTCTCCTCTTTCAAAGCGCGCGGCGAGCCTTGTACTGTCTCGGGCATGGATTGACCGGCTACCGAACTTCTTTTTGCCAAGCTTGTAACCGGACTGTCGCATAAAGCGTGCCTAGCTTGATCGTGACCGCACCGAGCCCAGAACCCCCGCCAGGGCTTCGGGGTCGACGGGCTTCACCAGGTGACCGTCCATTCCGGCTTCCCGGGTCCGGCGCCGCTCCGACTCCTGTCCCCAGGCCGTCAGGGCAATGATGTGGACGCCCGCGGCCCACGGCCGCAAGCGGATGACCCGGGTGGCCTCCAAGCCATCCAGCTCAGGCATGGCGACGTCCATCAGGATGACCTGCGGCCGGAACCCTTCCGCGAGCTCCACGGCACGTCGCCCGTCGACAGCGGTCCGAACCTCGTGGCCACGTGCCTGCAACAACAGGGAAAGCGAGTCAGCCGCGTCTGCATTATCGTCAACAACGAGTATTTTCAACAGGCGCGCGCCCGAAGACGCCGCAGCCGCAGTCAGCGGCGGCGCAGTCAATGTCGCCTCGACAGACGGGATCTGCGGACCCATGAGTTGATCCACCAACCGCACCAGGTGCACAACCTGCCGGCCCATCATGTCCGCCGTACGGGCCAATGCCGGGTTGGCCGCGGACATCTGCCGCAGCAGCTCGACGCCGTTGCGCAGCGGTGTCAGTGGATTGCGCAGCTCGTGCGCCAGCACCGCGAGTTGCTTTTCTTTCTCGTGCGCCGCACGCACGAGTTGCGATTCGGCCGCCCGAAGATCGCTCGTGACACTGTGACGAAGGGTCTCGAGTCCATTGAGCCGCCGGGCGTGCGCGACCAACGCGACGAGCAACAGTCCGAACCCGCCGGCTGTCAACAACAGCACCTCGAAGCCGGCACCCTGCAGCGCAACCGACCGGCCGAGCCGGACGATCGCGGCCAACACCAACAGTGACGAGGCGGTCCACATGAGAATCTGGCGCGCACTGGCCGCGCCCGCACTGTCTCCGGCAAGCAGCCGCATCCAACCCAGGTCCGGCCTCCGCAGCAACACCCCATGAGACAGCAGGCCGAGGCTGATCGCACTGTTCAAGCCGACGTGCGCGTAGAAGCCCATCGCGTACAACGCCTGCAAGTCGTACAGGTAGGCCAACAGCAAGGTCGCCGCCAACAGTGCCCCTGTGGTACTCATCCATACGAACAGCGAGCGCGCCGCCTGGCTGCGCGCCCGGATCAGCAGCAGGCAGCCGCACAACAGCCCGAGCGCGACCAAGGTCCCGGCCGCCGGCCGCCCGGCGCGCAGATAAGGACCGGTCTGCTCATGGACGACGGCGTCCGAAAACAGGAACTGATCCAGCCCCCAATCGATGTCCAGGGCGTTCTGCCACACGGTTGCGATAGCCACGCCGAGGACCACGATGGCGCCGCCTCGCGCGACCAGACGGCACAGGATGCAACGCTCGGTGCTCAGACCGAGGGAAAGAGCACACAGGGCAAAACACACGGCACTCAGGGGTTGTGTCGCCCTCTGCCCTGGAAAACCACTCTTGAACAGCGCGATGTCGAATGCCCAGCCGAGCAGGATCAGCACGGCCCCGATGAAGGCCAGCGCCGCCGCGATCCGCACACGTGTTACATAAGATCGAGTGGGACTGGCGACCGACAAGGAGGCATCGAGAGCGGCGTTCTCCGAACGCACACAAAAAACTCCCATGAGAGACGGGTACCCCCTTCTTGTGGTGTCGTTCAGTTCCCCGTCTGGCGGTCAGGCGGCACCGCGAATAAACACAGGTGCCGCGATACGTTTCGAGCGCGTGTGATCCTAATATGACTCACGCGTGCAATCCACTCTCATCTTGCCTTGCTCATTTCCTTGAGCAGCCGGTAGGTGTACTCGAGACTCTCATCGAATTCCCGGACACCAACCCGCTCGTCGCGGCCGTGCGCACGGTTCTCATCATCCTCGATCCATACACCGCTCAGGTCATAACTCGGCATGCCGGCATTGCGCGTCTGCCGATCGTCACTGAATCCGGTCGCCATGACCGGAACGACGGGCACGCCCGGCCACATCGAATGCACCACGCTCTCGACCTTCCTGGTGATCTGTGGCGTTGGCTCGGATTCGGGACTGAGGATCGGCGCGGCATCGAGGGTAACTGTGATCTTAGGATCGTTCAGCGTCGTAGTGAGAGCATTCTGGACGTTCTCAGCGGTATCGCCAGGCATCATCCGGCACTGGATCGTGGCTCGGGCCCGTTGCGGCAAGGCATTTTCCGCATGGCCACCGGAAATCAACGTCGCCACGCAGGTGGTCCGCAATTTCGCATTGAAGCGGACAACCTCGCTCAAACGGTCCGCCGCGGCCAGGTCGGGCGGGTTTTGCGCGACCGCGCGCATGTCGGCGCTCAGAGGACCTGGATCCAGGTCCGCAAGCTTCGCGAAGCCCGCCCGGGTCGTGGCGGTCGTCATCACGGGAAAGTGATACTTCTCCAGACGCCCCAGGCCATCCGTCAGGCGGTAAATCGGATTGTCAGGACCCGGCAGCGACCCATGCCCTCCGGGCCCTGTCGTCTCCAGCGTAAACGTGACATAGGTCTTCTCACTCGTTCCGAGCTCGAAGAACTGGCGCGCGCCGTTCTTGTAATCTCCCCCGCCCCCGTCGAGATTGATGACCAGCCCCGCCTCGATGAGGTTGCGATGCTCCTTCAAAATAAAGGCAGGGCCGTTGGAATCGCCCCCCGCTTCCTCGTCGGCCGTGAACGCCGCGATGATGTCACGCTCAGGCTTGAAGCGGTCGCGCTTGAGACGAATGAGTGCCTCGAGCAGCGCGGCGTCACCATCCTTCATATCCAGTGTGCCACGGCCGTAAAACCAACCGTCCTTTTCAGTCAGCTTGAAGGGATCGACGGACCAGTCCTCCGCCTTGGCCTCCACCACGTCGAGGTGCCCGAGAAACAAGACCGCCGGTGCGCGACTCTTGCCCCGATAGCGGACCACCAGGTTACCCGAGTTGGGATGATCGGCGGGGGCGATGAACACCACGTCCTCCGCCGGAAAGCCCGCCTTCAGGAGGTGTTGCTCGATGGCGCGGGCGGCGAGCGTGGTACCTACATCGTGAGTGGTCCTGATTTCGACCAACTCCTTGAAGATCGCCCGACCCAGCTCCTTGTCATCCTCCGGAGGCAGCGGTCCGGGCGTCGCGGACCAGGCCGCTGCAGCGAACAAGGCCAGCGCCGCCCACAATCCTCGGCTCATTTCGGTCGCTCGGGAATGTTCAGAGCCCGTACGACGGCCGGGCGAGCCAGAAAGACCTCGAGTACCCGCATGACCTCCTTGAAGTCCTTCAAGCCCACGAGGTCAGCCGCGCCGTAGAAAGTATTGAGTACATTCACCCACGGAAAGGTGGCCATGTCGGCAATCGTGTACTCCTCTCCCATGATCCACTTGCGTCCCGCAAGCCGGCCGTCGAGCACGCCGAGCAGGCGCTTCGTCTCCGCCACGTAACGATCGCGCGGGCGCTTGTCCTCCCAGTCCTTGCCTGCGAACTTGTTGAAGAACCCCACCTGTCCGAACATCGGGCCGATACCCCCCATCTGGAACATCAGCCACTGGATCGTCTCGTAGCGGGCGGCCCCGTCGGCAGCCAGGAAACGCCGCGCCTTGTCGGCGAGGTAGATCAGAATCGCACCGGATTCGAACAACGGCAACGGCTGACCGCCCGGCCCGTTGGGATCGAGGATCGCGGGGATCTTGCCGTTGGGATTGAGCGAGCGGAATTCCGCGGAAAGCTGGTCGTTGGCATCGAAGCGGACCAGGTGCGGCTCGTAGGGCAACCCGGTCTCTTCCAACACGGTCGACGCCTTCACGCCATTGGGCGTCGGCAGCGAGTAGAGCTGGATGCGGTCCGGATGCTGCGCGGGGTACTTGCGGGTAATCGGAAACGCGGTCAGGTCAGTCATGTTTGCGAGCTCCCTGAAAAAGAGGCCGGCAGGACTAGAAGGGATAGTTCAACCCGGTGAACACGGCGGAGCCTTCACTGCCGTAGCCGACATCGACATAACCTACGACGGACGGCCGGGCGATGGCCCTGAAGCCGATACCACCCACCTTGTGGAGATTGGAGAGTGGGAAATTGCTCGTGTGGCCCCACACGTGCCCGACGTCGACAAATGGCGCAATCTCCAGGTCGACGTGAGTCGCGGCCGCATCGAATCCCCAGAAATTGTAGCGGACCTCGGCACTCGCGGAGAACGCATTACGGTCGGTGAATCGACCTGCGCCGAAACCGCGCAGGGGCTGTTGTCCCCCAACCTCACTCGTGTCGCCGCCAATACTGCTCAACGCCCAGAACGGCAGCGGGCGCTGCGCACTGGGCAGGTAGCGTATCGAGGCGTGCATGGCCACGACGGTGTCTTCCCTGATGGACCAGTAGCTACGGCCGTCGGCTCCGGCTTCGGTGTAAAGCGTGCCATTGAAGATGCCGCCGCGGCTCGCTGCGCCTCCATAGACGACGACCCGCATGCCATGTCGCGGGGCGGTCAGCTCATCGCGCGAGTCATACACGACCGAATAACGATTGAGCAGCTCGGTGTCGGTCGCGCCGACACCCGGAATATGCGGATAGAGCGTCTCGATGGAAGGCACCTGCGACAAGGTGCCGGGCAGCACTTTGACGATGCGCTTGCGAATGGTATAGAGCAGCTGCCAGTTGCGGGTGAGATTCCAACCCAACTGCTCCTGTAGCAGTACCGTCTGCGCGGTGTAGTTGGTCTGATCTGACAGCCTCGTGTCGTTGCCTATGCCGAAGAAGCGTGGCGTACCGTCACGATCGAAGTTGACGTTGCTGGTCGAGGAGAAAGAGCCCTCACGCAGGCGCCCGAACTGATACTCCACATCGAGCTCGCGCTCGACACGCTGCTTCAACCCGCCGACGATCGACCACTGCGTATCTTCGGAGGGGTATTCAAACAGGCGCCCGTGCGCGCCCCACCCGAAATACGGATTGCGCGTCAGGTCCGGGGCGATGATGCGGTTGATCTGGTGATTCTCATCCGTGTGCAGAAACACGGGCAGGATGCCAATGGTGGTGCCGCTGTTGGGGTCGGTGCCCACGGAAGGGATCGGCAGGAAGGGCAGCCTGGACAAGTCATACCAGTGCTCGGCTGGTTCCGGCGACGGTGGCAAAGGCGGTGCGGACGGCTTCGGTGGGGTGCCGCCCGCATCGGGAGGGTGCACGTCCTGGGCTTCGACGCTGAAGCTCGACCAGGAAAATGTCAGCAGGAGGGCGATGACACTCCCACGATAGAGTTTTAGCGCAACTTTGCGAAACACGTCAGTAGTCGATCGATATCCGCCCGGGTTAGATTGCCCATCGTCGAGATACGGAACAGGGTCTTGGACAAGTCCCCCTGCCCCGCATAAATCACAAAACCGCCTGCCTTCAGCTCATCGTGCAGGCGACTGTAGGTCAAGCCCTCGGGTAGATGATACGCGCGCAACACCACCGATGATTGCCCCGGTGGTAGCACGCCTTCTATCCCGATCGCCGCGAGTCCTTCGCGAACCTGCTCCGCCAACGCGGCGTACTGTCGGTACCGCGCGGCCCTGCCGCCTTGCTCTTCGAATTCGCGTAAAGCCTCGACGAGAGCATAGTAAGCATGCACTGCCGGCGTGAACGGCGTATTGCGTTGGTCCTGTAATCCCGCCAGGCGGCCGAGGTCCAGGTAGTAAGTCCGGCCGCAGGCACCCGCCAGGGCCTCCCGCCGTACCATAACAAACGACACGCCCGGCACACCGTGCAGACACTTGTTCGCGGTAGCTGCTACGGCTGACAAGCTCCGATCCCCGAAGTCGAGAGCTTCCGCACCAAAACTGCTGACTCCGTCCACCAGCAAACGGAGGTCCCGCGCCCGGCACAGCTCTGCCAAAGCATGCAGGTCATTGAGCCGCCCGGTCGTCGTCTCGTGATGGACCACGGCCACGTGGGTGAAAGGTGTCCCGTTAGAGACAGCCTTGTCGACTCGTGCGGCAATGGCCTGGAGGTCGGGAGCCTCCATCCAGGAGCCTGTCACTCGCTCATGGGCGATCCGGTACCGGGCGCACATCTGCGCCATCCGTTCCCCATAGACCCCGTTTTCCACGATCAACAGCCGGCCGGCCTCGGGGACGAGGGAGGCGACCATACTCTCCACCGCCGCGGTGCCTGACCCGGTCATGAGGACGGCCGTCCATTGGGCCGGATCCAAGCCGTACACCCGCAGCAGCCGGGCGCGCGCCTCGTCCTGCAAATCGAAGAACTCGCTTTCGCGATGACACAGGTCAGGTTGCAGCAGGCTGCGGCGCACACGCTCGGTCAGCGTGACAGGTCCGGGATTCAGCAACAGCATCAAAGCGCTCCGGTGGAAGAACCGAAGTGTTGCATTAGACGTGTCTTGACGTCGACTGGTGTGATGGAGGGACGAGGGAGATCGGCAGGACTCCCGGGTCGGGTGAGCAGGCGCGCAAAGCGCGCTCCGTCGAGCGGCCGTGCCTCCAACCACTCGGCAATCCGGCCAAGATCGTCAGTGTCCAGCGAAGAAGCGTAGCCGCACGCCGCGGCCACCTCAGCGAAGGAAACATTCGGAGAAACGGTCGCCTGCCCTCCAGTGGAGTCGTGCGCGCCATTGTCCAGAAGCAAATGCCACAGGTTCGCCGGACTGTAGGCGCCGACGGTCGCAAACGCGCCCAAACGCATGAGCGCCGCCCCGTCCCCATCGAGAGCAACGACGCGGAGATCCGGCCGCGCCAACGCGAGGCCAAGTGCGAGCGGCACAACGCAACCCATGGACCCGACCATGTAAAGGTGGTTCGGCCGATCGTTGATCGCATAGAGCTCACGACCGCAAAATCCGGTCGACGCCAACACAACTGTCGCGGCGGGAGGCGTATGAGCCACCACTTCCCGCAAAGCCTGCTGCCGGGACGAACGCTCCGCGGAGCCGAGCCTGCGAGGCTCCACGACCGCGGACACCTTCGGGACCCGGGTCCGGATCGCATCAGCGCCGGGCTTCAGCGGATAAGAGGCCACGCTACCCTTCTGCATCAACAGCGCATAGGGTTTGCCCGTGGCATCCATGTGGGCCATGGCACGATCCAGCGCCGGACCGATCTCCTGCTCCTGCGTGGGAAACAGCTCCCAGCGGATGTCCATCGTCTCCAGCATCGACGGTGTGATGGGTCCCATCAACTGGTGCTGCGGTTCGTCCGGCACCCCCGGCTGGCCACGCCAGGTGACAATCAACAGCTGGGGCAGACGGAACGTCCATGTGAGCGAGGTCAGCGGACTTACCGCATTCCCCAGCCCCGAATTCTGCATCATGGAGATGCCGCGCCCATGGCGCGTCCGGCCATCCGGCGCCCCCGCGACCGCCACGCCGGCAATCAGGGCAACCGCATCACCCTCGTTTGCCATGGACACGTAGTGCAGGGAAGGATCCTGCAATACGTAGTTGATGAAAGGCGTCAGATAAGAGCACGGAACGCCCGCGTACCATTCGAAGCCGCGCTCCCGCGCGGCTTCCACGAAGTGCCGAGCCTCTATCACGGGTTCGGTTCTGACGGGCTCGCGGCGGCACTGCCGACGGGGGTCTGCGCGTGCGCGAAGTCGACGGCGCTGCGGAAGTCCTCCAGGTCGTTTACACCCCGCCAGTGACCATGCACATACGTCACTTCGATCGCGGCGCCATCGGCAATCAAGGCATTCAGCAGAGCCGGCATATCGAGTGAGTCGAAATCCGGTCGCTCACGCAGCCTGGCCATCACGGCTTTGAGTCTCACCAGGCCCTGGCGGCTGACATTCAACATCCCGACCCAGCGGCCCTGCGGCTCCTCGGCCCCGGCCGGCTCCTGCTTCGCATCCGCCCGGCTGACGACCCGCTTGAGGAGGACCTGGGTACCGAACAGGCCGCGATCATCGCCATGCGTGCAGTACGCGAAGTCGCGGACGGTACGATTGTTGACGTCCGCCGACGAGGAATCCACGACGACGGAGAAATCAGACTTGCTCTCGACCAGGTCTCGCAGCACGTAGCTGCGGAATAGCAGGTCACCGTAGGAAATGACGGTGTCGGTCTCCAGCTTGTCGATAGCGCAGGCGAGCGAAGCGAGCTCGTCCGTCTGCGCGTAGCGGTCGTTCACGACCAGGCGGATACCCGCCGGATCGATCGCATCCACGCGATAGCCGCCCACGACGGTGATGTCGTTGATGTTCTCTTTCTTGAAGCCGTCGATCAGCCAGCGCAGGAGCGGCTTGCCCGCGATCGGCAACATGACTTTGGGCCGGTCGGTGGTGACCGCCTCGAGTCCCTTGCCGCGGCTCGCGGCCAACACCACCGCGGAGCGCGAGGCGGTCGAGGCCGACAGGTAGAGCCGCTCGGCCTCGGAGTATTCGTCCGCGTCCTGCAGGCGGAAGATCTCCTCCACCGAGACGATCCGGTCCTCGATGTTCACCAGCGTCTGGCTCTCGAAAATCTCCTTCGCCACGCTCTGCATGGCGCTGGTCGCCGAGCGCACCATGTGATTCGCCCAGATGACCATGCTGATCCCGGCGAGCCGGAATACGTTGGTCGGTGTGCTGTAGTAGCGGGTGGGCACGATCACCAGGGGCGACCGGCCGGCCCACTCACGCGCGAAGGTCACGATCTCATCGGGCTTCGACAACTTGCTGTGAATGAGGATCGCGTCGGCGCCGGCCCGGCGATAGGCCTCGGCACGACGCAGGGCCTCCTCCATCCCCCACCCCGCGATCAGGGCCTCGACGCGCGCGACGATCGAGAAATTCGGGTCGGTCTGGGTGTCCTTGCCCGCCGCGATCTTCCCGGCGAACTCCTGGATGTCCGCCAGCGGCTGGCGCTCACCATTCAGGAAGCTGTTGGTCTTCGGGAATTGCTTGTCCTCGATGCAGACCCCGGCAATGCCGCGTTGCTCGAGCTTGCGCACCAGGCGGCGCAGGTTGTTGAAGTTGCCGTAGCCGGTGTCACCGTCCAGGAGGATGGGCAGATCGCTCGCATCCGCCATGAACTCGAGCACGTCGACCACCTGGGTCCAGCTCGCCTCGTTGTTGTCGCGCACGCCGAGCTGCGCGGAAATCGAGAGTCCCGAGGCCCAGATCCCGCTGAAGCCTGCCTCGCGCACGATGCGCGCCGAGAGGCCATTGTGGGCTTCCAGGATGAACTCGAGCTGGTCGCTCAACAGCATCTGGCGCAGCTTGGCGCTGCGGGTCGCACCGGTATTCTCCGCGGCAACGGGTCGCGGGGCACGGGCGGGAGCAAGTGAAGCATTCATGTTGTTGGTCCTGTCAATTGGCCTGCAACGGCGCTAGTTCCGGCAGCACTTCTTGCGCTGCGCGAGTGACGTCTGTCGGGAAATCGATCTCGATCCAAGGCGCTCCGGTCACATCCGCGACCTCCACGGCCTGGCTGCCCTCACGCAGCAGGTCGCGAACCGCCTCTTCGTGCGGCATGTTGGCCCGCCCGCTGCCGACATAGTCGGCCACGATCGCGGCCAGGCGGCGCGCACCCGCCTCATTGAACCGGAAGAATCCCACCGATTCGCCAATGGTGTCATAGCGCAGATCGGGCGCCAGTTGCTTGCGCAATTCGATCGGCACACCCGCGCGGACACACAGTTTGACCGGCTCGTCCCCGGCCTCGAAATCGCGGTCGATGAGCACGCGATTCACCGGTTTCCGGCCCGCAACCAGGGCCGCCATGATCCTCTCATGATAGAGCACGTCGGCATCCATCAGGAGTACATCTCCGCCGCGTGTCATGGCGGTGGCGGCGGTATGCACGGTCAGGACACTGCCCAGCTCAAAACGATCATTCAGCACGATCTCGGGACGTGGCTCCCACCCCAGCCGATCGAGCTCCGCCTCCACCAACTCGTGACGCCAGCCCAGCGCGAGCACGACCTCGTGGACGCCGGAATTGCGCAGCAGGCGCAGATGCCGCTCGAGCAGGGTCATCCCGTCGAAGCGCAACAGGCACTTGGGAACCTGCTGGTCGGCAGCCTGTTGCAAACGCATGCCGCGGCCGGCGGCGAGAATGATGGCGCGCATGAAACTCCGAGGACCTTATCAGACCAATGATCGCCTTAGCGCTTCAGAGCGCTACGGCGGCACGGGGCGTGTCGCGGCCGCACCCGCTCGCTCCCAGAAATGAAGATACAGCAGACCCGGCAGCCCTAATAGAATCTCGCGGGCACGCTTGGCCAGGGACAGCGCCAACGCGGCATCCGCAGGCAAGCCCGCCAGAGGGGCCAACAGGAGATAACCGCCCTCCTGCACACCCAACGCCCCCGGCACGGCAAACGCCGCGCCGCGAATGGCCTGACCCAGGCTTTCCAGCAGCAGGGCTGCCAGCCAACTCACCGGGTGACCGAGCAACACCAGGATCAGGTAGACCTCGCCCGTTCCGACGAGCCAGCCCACGAGGCTCAGGGAAAAGCTGGCGGCCACTCCACCGCCGCGGCTGTAGATGCCCTGGATGGCCAGGTCGATGGCCTCGGCCCGGGTCACCCATTGCGACCAGTCACGTTTGCCGGCGAAGCGCTTCGCCGCGCGGATCAGCTTGCTGAAAAAGCCGCGCCGCTGCAGAAGATAGAAACCGCCGATCTGGATGGCCAGAAAGCCGCTCGCGACCAGGGATGACACGCGCAGCGCATGCTCCGAGAAATGGCCCGCCTGGGCGCCCAACAACGCCACGCCCAACAGGGCGAAAAGGATCTGCGCCACCGTCTGCAGCGTCGTGCTGACCGTGATCGCCGCGGCAGCGTCCGGCATCGGCATACCCCGGTGCCCCAGGTGACGCGCCATCAGAACCGGGCCGCCGATCTGTCCGGCGGGCAGAAAGCTGTTGGCCGACTCACCGGCCCAGCGGGTCAACACGGCGTCCCGCATGGGGCTGGGCGAGGCCCGGGGAGCAAACAGAACCCGGATGGCCGCGGCGTCCAGAACCAGGGGCACGAGGTGAAACAAGGCCACGAGCACCAGACCCCAACCGGCCACGGCCAGGGCGGACAACACTGCCGGCAGGCCCTGCGAGGCCAGGACACCAATGAACAACAATGCTCCCGCGGACAGGAGCCAGGTCGCGGCCCGTGTCATAGCGGCTCGGTTCGCCTGCGGCGGAACACCTGCCGGAAGCCGAAGTAGCCGAACGCATCCTTCATGTTGGAAATGATGCGCCAGCCGAAATGCATCCGGGGGTTGGTGACGTACTCGAACGTCAGGGAGACGCGTCTCTCGTTCTCACCGAGGGGGCTGATACGGTGACGGAGTTTGTCTCCATCGAAAAAGACGAGCCCGCCCGGGGGTATCCGCACGGAGCCGGGAACGACAGTCGCGCCCTTTTCCCGGGTGTGCAACTCGTAATCGAGCCGGCAGGAGGATTCGTCTATCACACCCAGCAGGAGGGTATAGCGACGGCCGGCATAATAGGACGTGTCGTAATGCCAGCCGATGTGATCGCCGGGTCGTGTGTAAAAGTAGAACGCGTAGGCGTGCGGGTCATCGGGAGGCGATACCTGCAATTGCTCGCCCGCGAGCTCGCTCAGCCAGTCGATGAGGGCCGTGGAGCGATACAGCTGGGCTACGTAGGGCGCCATCTCATCGAGTGTGTGGCGACTGACGCTACCCCCCTGCTTGTGACCCGGGAGGTAATTGCGATTCACCGCGGCATTGACGGTCGCGACGGCGGCCACCAGCTGCGCGGTGACGTCGGGCGACAGAAAATCGCTCAGATAGAGAAAGGCGCCCTGCTCGACGAACTGGCGACGCAAAGATGGGACGGGCCCGAGTCCCTCGGCAAAGCTGATCAGGCAGCCCCCACCGGGCGGTGCTCCGCCTCCGCCTGGGGCCGCAGCCGGCGTACCAGCCGGCGGTAGTCGAAAACGACCCAGATCGCGAACAGCGGCGCCCCGATCGAGGCCGCAACCACAAAAGGCGCGACCCCGTTGCACAGGGTGACCAGCGGGAGCAGATAGAGCACGTCCTCCGTCTCGAAGCCCCCCATGGACGCCTGCCGGCTGGCCGCCTTGCCTCCCAGGTCCTCGATCCGCATCCGTAGCCAGAATATGAGGGCAATGGCCACGCCGGCGGCCATGCCCAGCAGCGCTGGGGATACGCCAAGCAGAAGACCGCGCTTGACCCCTATGCCAGCGCCCATGGCGAAGAAAAGCAGGATGGTCACGACAGCATCGCTAGCGAGATCGTAGATGTGGCCGATGCGGCTGCTCTTGCCGCTGATCCGGGCCAGCTCGCCATCGGTGTGGTCGAGGAAATTCGAGACGATGAGCAGCAGCGCGGCCAGATTCGACCAGCCATAGGTCCCCGGCAGGAACGCAGCCGCGCCCGCCAGCCCGACGCAGAGCCGGACGGTCGTCAGGTAGTTCGGGGTGACCCAGCTGTCCTTGAGTGGAGTGATCAGCCGGCGGGCGAGCCGTGCGTCCCACGGACGTTGGACGCTTGCACCACTGCTGTATGACAAAGGATGAGACTCGGGCATTTGGCGATGCGGGACCCCTCAGGTGCGAACGCGCATCACCCCATTTTACCCTTTTTCGGTCACAAGAATGAAACGAGGTACGAACGCAATTGTGACAACCGGCACCTTACCGGCCGCGTTACGGGCCTCGCAAAAGCCCCTGCTCGCGGAACCAGGCGATCGCATCCGTGAAAGCCTGAGTCGGAGCCCTCCATTGGTAGCCGAGCTCCCGGACGGCCTTGGCGCTCGAGAAAAACATCCGCTTGCGTGCCATGCGGACCCCTTCCACCGTAATCCGGGTGGAACGCCC
>DAITMW010000147.1:15539-17315 GCA_036834945.1 Steroidobacteraceae bacterium | reverse complement strand
GAATTCGACGTCATCGTCGTCGGTTCTGGCGCCGGCGGCGGGCAGATGGCCTACACGCTGACGATGGAAGGCGCGCGCGTCCTGATGCTCGAAGCCGGCCGCAAGTACGATCCGGCCACGGAAACGGCGATGTTTCAGACACCCGAGATGGCGCCACTGCGCGGCAGCGCCACACCAGACAAGCCGTTGGGATTCTATGACGCGACCGTTGGCGGCGGCTGGCAGGTGCCGGGTGAACCCTACACCTGCGCGAGTGACGAGCAAAGCCAGCAATTCAGATGGTGGCGCTCGCGCATGTTTGGCGGCCGCACGAATCACTGGGGCCGAGTGTCGCTGAGGAACGGGCCATACGACTTCAAGCCGTACTCCCGCGATGGCCTGGGCTTCGACTGGCCGATCTCGTACGAGGACATGGCGCCGTATTACGACAAGGTCGAGATGCTGGTTGGCGTCTACGGCACGAACGAAGGCCTCGAGAACACACCGGACTCGCCCGAGGGCTGCCTGCTGCCGCCGCCCAAGCCACTGGTGAGCGACCTGCTGATCAAGAAGTACGGCGCGCAACTCGGGCTGCCGACGGTTGCCTGCCATCGCGCCGTGCTGACGCAGCCGCTGGACTTCAAGAACATACCTGCAAAGCTGCATCCGAGTAACGCCCTCGCGCAGAACATCATCGCGCGCGATATGCAGCGTCGTACACCCTGCTTCTGGGCGACGCCCTGCAGCCAAGGATGCTCCATCCGCGCGAATTATCAGTCGCCGACCGTGCACCTGCCGCCGGCGCTCGAGACCGGCAAGCTCGACATCGTGACGGACGCGATGGTGGTGGAGGTCCTGCTCACCAAGAGCGGCCGCGCCTCAGGCGTTCGTTTCGTCGACAAGCGCTCGGGCCGATCGCGCGAGGCGCGAGCGCGCGTGGTCGTGCTTGCCGCCAGCGCCTTCGAAACAGTGCGCATCCTGCTCAATTCGAAATCCGCGCGGTTCCCGCACGGGCTCTCCAACTCGAATGATCTCATCGGAAAATATCTGATGGATACCGTCGGCAGCAGCCTGCACGGGCAAGTCCCGGCACTCGAAAACCTGCCGCCGCACAACGAGGACGGCGCGAGCGGGGGACACATGTACGTGCCGTGGTGGGGGTACAAAGCGCAGAAGGCTGGCAAGCTGCCGTTCGCGCGCGGCTACCATATCGAGTTCGCCGGTGGCCGTCGCCTGCCGGATTTCTACACGATGGGTGGATTGGAGTGGCTCACCGGAGGCAGCTACGGTCAAAAGCTCAAGGAGGACGCGCGTCGCTATTACGGCTCAATCGTTCATTTCGCAGGCCGCGGCGAGATGATTCCGAACAAGGGCGCGTACTGCGAAATCGACTCCGGGACGAAGGACAAGTGGGGCATTCCCGTGCTGCGCTTTCACTGGGAGTGGTCGGAGCACGAGACGCGCCAGGCAGCGCACATGCAAAAGACCTTCGCGGACCTTATCGAGGCGATGGGCGGCCGTGTGCAGAAGCCACCCGAAAAGGACGGCGCGAAAGCGATCGTGCCCGGCGGCGTCATCAGCCATGAGGTCGGCGGCGCGATGATGGGCGACGATCCACGCAAATCGGTGGTCGACAAATGGTGCCGGAGCTGGGAGGTGAAGAATCTATTCCTCGCCGACGGCTCGCCATTCCCTTCGATGCCGGACAAGAACCCGACGCTGACGATCATGGCGAACGCGTGGCGGGTCGCCGACCACATTCTCGAGGGCATGCGCCGCAAGGAGCTCTGATGGACG
>DAITMW010000147.1:14163-15439 GCA_036834945.1 Steroidobacteraceae bacterium | reverse complement strand
TCCGCGTGTGAGCCTGTGTGCAATTGACCCAACAGACGTCCCGCCGCTCGAGCCGTCACGACGTCCACGTGGTCTCGCAGCAGCTCCTGTTTCCAGTTCTTGAAGCGGCTGTCGATCAGTTCCATCGCGAACTCATTGGCCGCTTCATCGGCCCACAGAACCCTGGGGACATGCGCCTGGCCGAGCAGCGTCGCCAGCGCTCGCAGTCCCCTGACCTCGATGGAGGATCGCGCAGGATCGGAGAACCAGTCGGCTTTCACGCGCAGTCGTTCGAGAGCGCGCTTGACGACATAGTTGCCGTGCGATGAATGCACAATGCGGATCTCGCTGGAAACTCCTCCGTCGAGTGGCGTGCTCTCTCGATCCTTATCCATCGGATCTCCGACCTGCCGGACGCGTGTAAAACTCGTAGGACGTTTCGTAGTGATAGGCATCGCCAGCGCGCAGCGTGACATCCGGGAACCGCGGCTCGTTGACTGCATTGGGGAAGGCGTGGGGCTCCAGGCAGAAGCCACTTCTGGCTGGAAATGCGATCGGTGCTGCCTCGTCCAACTGATTCCCGGAGTAGAACTGCAGACCTTTCTGATTCGTCCAGACGCGTAGCCCTAACGAGGATCGGGGACTGTAGACGTCCGCAGCCAGGCGGGCTCCTTCATTGAGCACGTAGTAATGATCGTAGCCTCCGGAAATCTGCAACTGTGCATGACCGTTGTACCTTGATGCCCCAATCGGTCGCGATACGCGGAAGTCGAACGGTGTTTGGTCCACCGACATCATCTCCCCGGTCGGTAGCCGCGCAGGACACAGTGGCAGGATGCACCCGGAATCAATTCGTAGCTGATGATCGTCGATCGTACTTGCAGGATCGCCGCTCAGATTGAAGTATGGATGAAGCGTCATATTCAGCGGCGTGGCGACGTCCGTCCACGCTTCAATGATCACGCGCAGCACGAACGAGTCGACCAGCGAGAAATCGGCATCGACGACGAGGTTGCCCGGGTAACCGTCCTCGCCGGTCGGCGAACGGTGGCGCAAGCGGACTTTGGGAGTACTGCCGTCGTCGATGTCGACGACCTGCCACAGCGAGCGGCTGAATCCCGTCGTCCCACCGTGTAGATGATTGGAGCCTTCGTTGCGCGTCAGTCGTAACATGGCGCGTGCTCCGGCGGCGGTTCTGCCCGCACAGCGTCCGATCGTCGCACCGAGATAAACATTACCCAACACGTACTCACGCAGCGATGGATACGACAGCACGGTGTTGACGGAGCGTCCGCTT
>DAITMW010000147.1:9645-14063 GCA_036834945.1 Steroidobacteraceae bacterium | reverse complement strand
GGCGATTCTGTCTTTGCGCCGGTCAAACCAATACAGGACCTGCGTCAACTGTGAGCTATCGGTGCCGCGATGGCGCCTCTTACCATCGGTCAAACGAAAGGAAATGTCATGATCGGGCGACTGACAGGAAAAACATGTCTGGTGACGGGGGCGGGCCAGGGCATTGGTCGAGCCATTGTCGAGAAATTCGTTGTCGAAGGTGCCACGGTTCTGGCCGTTGACCTCAGCGACAAGGGATTCGACGACCTGCCGCCGCAAGCGATGACTGTGAAACTGGATGTAACGCATGCGCATGATGTCGCAGACCTGGTACATCGGCATCCGCATGTCGACGTTCTCGTCAATTGCGCGGGCTACGTTGCCGTCGGAGACGTTCTGGAGTGCGGGCCCGCCGATTTCCAGCGCAGTCTGCGCATCAATGTCGAATCGATCTACCTCATGGCCAGAGCGGTGCTGCCGGGTATGCGCGCGCGTCGCAGCGGCGTCATCATCAATATCGCATCGGTCGTGTCGACGACCATGGCAGCCCGGCGCCGTTTCGTCTACTCCGCAACCAAAGGGGCCGTGTTGGCCATGACCCGCT
Source organism: Steroidobacteraceae bacterium (assembly GCA_036834945.1). GTDB lineage: Bacteria > Pseudomonadota > Gammaproteobacteria > Steroidobacterales > Steroidobacteraceae > 13-2-20CM-66-19. Next base: position 13,480 of record DAITMW010000147.1, on the reverse strand, counting down.
CGATCGCCCTGGACTTCGTCTCCGACGGCATCCGCTGCAATTCCATCAGTCCGGGAACGGTGGACTCGCCTTCGCTCGCCGAGCGGCTCGAGGCCTCCACAAACCCCGAACAGGCCAGGCGCGACCTGGTGGCTCGGCAGCCGATGGCCAGACTCGCACAGCCTGCGGAGATCGCCGGCGCCGCCGTGCTGATTGCCTCGGACGAGGGCACATTCATGACGGGCGCCGACATCGTGGTCGACGGCGGCATCTCGCTTTAGAAGAAGATCGGTGGGTACTTCCTGAATGAAGCTGATGCGAATTGGCCCCGTCGGGCAAGAGCGGCCGGGCATTCTGGATGAGGGAGGCCGCATTCGCGATGTGTCCCACATCGTGTCCGATTTCGATGCGGGGATTCTGTCGCAGACTCTGCAGTCATTGCACGGCGTGTCGCCCACATCATTGCCGATCGTCGCCGAGGACGAGCGGATTGGGCCACCGTTGCGAGGAGTTGGCAAGATCGTCTGTGTGGGACTCAACTACGTGGACCATGCGCGCGAAACCGGCCAGGCCCTTCCGACTGAGCCCATCCTGTTCTTGAAGGCAACTTCATCCATCATCGGACCCAAGGACGATATCGTGCTGCCGCCCGGGGCCCAGAAGTGTGATTGGGAAGTCGAGCTCGGTGTCGTCATCGGCAGGGAAGCTCGCTATGTCGCTCGCGACTCTGCGATGGAGTATGTCGCGGGCTTCTGCGTGATCAACGACGTGTCCGAGCGAAGTTATCAACTCGAGCGCGGCGGGCAGTGGGACAAAGGAAAGGGCTGCGATACGTTCTGTCCGATGGGGCCCTATATCGCCACGCCCGACGAGTTGGCGGCGCTGGATTCACTACGGCTGTGGTGCAAGGTGAATGGTCGGCTCGTGCAGGACGGAAACACGTGCAACATGATCTTCGCTGTACCTTTCCTCGTGCACTACATCAGCCAGTTCATGAGTCTGCAACCCGGTGACGTCATCAGTACGGGGACGCCACATGGCGTCGGCATGGGCATGAAACCGCCGCAGTGGCTGTGCGACGGCGATGCAGTGGAGCTTGGTATAACCGGGTTGGGGACCCAACACCAACGCGTGAAGCACTATCAGCCGCGAGAGGCGCGATGAATTCGAGTGACAAATGGGCCGCCGTGACCGGAGGGACTTCCGGAATCGGCTATGAAATCGCCGTTTCCCTGGCACGCAAAGGCTGGGACGTGGCGGTCAGTTACCTCGAGCACGACGCTCGAGCCGACCAGGTGGTCAGCCAAATTGAAGCGTTGGGACGGCGCTCGAGGAGCGTCCGCTGCGACGCTGGCGTCCGCGAAGAGGTGGAGCGGTTCTTCGATGAAGCCCAGGACCATTTCGGCGCGGCCCCACGCCTTCTGGTCAACAACGCGGGCGTCCAGACCTGGAGCCCGTTGCTGAAGCTCGAGGAATCGAGGTGGGACGCGGTCATCCGCACCAATCTGAAAGGCTGTTTCCTGAACACGCAAAAGGCCGCACGGCTCATGATTGCAGCCGCCCGGGGCGGCGCCATCGTCAATATCGGATCGGGCTGCGGCCGGATTCCTTTCCCCAACCTCGTGGATTATTCCGCTTCGAAGGCGGGTATCGATCAGTTCACGCGCAGTGCGGCGATGGAGCTGGGCCCCTACGGGATCACCGTCAACTGCGTCTCGCCCGGAGCCGTCGACACCGAGCGCACGCGGCAGGAGACACAGGATTACGCGGCAGCCTGGTCGAAGATCACGCCCCTGCGGCGCATCGCCACGACCGCCGACATAGCCAACGCGGTGTTGTTTTTCGCGGGTGAGGACTCGAGCTTCATCACGGGGCAGATCCTGAGCGTCGATGGCGGCCTGTTCACGGTACCTAACTGGCCATACTGATTTTCTGCTCGCGGACTCGTCGGGAGGCCTGATCGGACGGAAAAGTGCTGACTTTCTGCTTCAAGCGCAGATGGTGCTCTCTGAACTTCGTGGGGTTCATGCCCTTGAGCGCCAGAAACTGCCGATTGAAGTTGGCGATATTGTTGTAGCCGCAATCCATCGCGATGTCCGTGATGCACTCATTACTCTCGGTCATCCGGCGGCAGACTTCATTGATCCTGAGGATGTTGACGAAGCCGACAAATGTCTGCCCCGTGGCCCGCCGGAAGAACCGGCTGAAGGCGGGTGGCGTCAGGCCCATGAGCCGGGCCACCTCCGCCTGGTTGATCTCACCGCCCAGGTTCTCGCGGACATAACGATGGATCGATTCGATGCGCTGCCGGTTGATCTGGGTGATGTCGTTCGTGATGTGGTAGTCCGCGCTGGCCAGAGGATGCAAATCGTGCTCCGATTCCGCGAGCACCCGGAGGACATCGAGCAGGCACAGCAGCCGCGCCATGCCCCGCTTCTCGAGCAACGCGCGCATCTGCTGCTGGACCGCGACCGCGGTGTTGCCTTGCACGTGCAGCCCGCACTGCGACGCGCGAAACAGACGCTTGATGGGCTCGAACTCGGGCAGATCGAGCAAACCGCCGCCGAAGGTTTCCGGGCGAAATTGCAGCACGACCACTTCGGGTCCCGGCTGACTCGCTTCCGCCTCGTCGTGCCAGCAATGCGGCAGATTCGGGCCGAGCAACACAACATCACCTGCGCGAAATGGCGCGATGTTGTCGCCGATGAAGCGAGTGCCGTGGCTGCGTACGATCCACACCAACTCGAATTCGGGATGGTAATGCCACGTGTGGTCCTCCGCGAAGTTGGCGCAAGTGAACCACATGCTGCGGAACGAACTGGCCGCATCGGCCTCGACGGTCTCGAATTTCGGCTCCATTGCCCCCCCTGATGCACCCGTTTACCGGTGCTGCGCAGTGACTATCGCAATGAAGGTCCGAAATGGCAAATTTGACTCACACGCGTGACTCGCGTTCGGCCCTGTCGATCGGGCGCTGCCGTGTCCGTCGGGGCCAATCAAAAGCCGTCGATCACGTTGTATATCAGCAACAATGAGCTCTGTCCACCAGAGGGTCCTCGCGACATGCGATTAAGCGCGTATTCGTGATCGGCCAATTGACGCGCAGCGTGCACGTGCGAGCGCGTGCGCTAATGCGATTGATGATGTCGAAGTCCATGAAGAGGGGGTTGACGATGCAGCACGGGTCCCGATTTTCTCCTTGTGACATATCTATCGCCGTCCGTCGCGCCTTGTTGATGACGCTGGCCCTGCCCGCGTGCGCCTGGGGGCAGTCGAGCGACCAGCAGGAGCCGCAGAAGCCCTCGATGCTGACCGAAGTCACGGTGGTCGGCTACCGGACCCGGGCGGCCACCAGTGCAACCGGCGTGGTGACGGACATCATTGACACGCCCATGTCGATTTCGGCAATCAACGACCAGTTTCTGATGGACACCAACTCGTCGCAGATCATGGATGCGATCGGTTCGCTGACGGGCGTCACCGGGCAGTCCAACAGCGGCGAGACACCGGCCCAATTCGCCGTTCGCGGCTACCCCGTCACGCCGCAGGTCGACGGATATGACTCCCTCAGCTACGTCTCGGGCCTGGGATCGTCGGTGGGAATCGATCGCATCGAGGTCCTCAAAGGACCCTCGGCGGTCTTCAACGGCAACGTGCAGCCCGGTGGCAACATCAACGTCATCTACAAGAAACCCTCGTTCACCCCCAGCACTTTCGTAGAGGGCGAAGTCGGAAGCTGGAATTACCGCAGCGGCGAAATATTCTCGACCGGCCCGCTGGGAACCGACAAGCTCGCCTACCTGATCGATGGCTACGCCAAGGACTCCAAGGGCTGGGTGGACTGGACCAGCCGGCG
>DAITMW010000147.1:0-9545 GCA_036834945.1 Steroidobacteraceae bacterium | reverse complement strand
GAGAACTACAGGTTTGCGAGCGGCGAGATAGCGTTCAAGCCCAACGATCACATCGAGATCCGCAACGGATTCATGTACTCCCATTTCACGTGGGACCTGCTCGCGCTCCTGCAAAGCGGTACCAAGGTGCTCGGTCCCGATGGGCGCGCCGGCCTCGTCTCCAACTTCGAAGGCGGCAATGAAGCGGGCCACGGCTGGGAGAACAAGCTCGAGGCGGCCTTCTACTTCGACACGGGTCCTATCAGTCATGCGCTGCTCGCGGGCTACCGCGTGTCCTACACTGAGCTCGATCTGCTGCGGGTCTGGTTGGGCGGGCCGTCAATCGACAGCCATGGGCAGCCTTGGGACTTCTTCACGGATGGGCCCCTCCTGCTGCAGGACCAGTGGAATGCTCGTCTCGCGGTCAAGCCAACACCCGACGTCAACCAGGTCAACGGGGCCCGTACGCGTACCAGTGCGTCTTACTTCGCCGAACAGATGTCGATGTTCGACGACCGTATTCACGCACTGGTCGGCGCGCGCTACACGAAGACGGTCAATGAGGGGCTGGAGGTACACGATACAACGCCGCAGGTGGGCTTGGTGGCCAAGCCGTTTCCTCGCGACTCGCTACTGGCGGACACGGCATTCTTCGCCAACTACTCGCGCTCTTTCACGCCTTCGGGCCTGACTCAGCCAGGGACCACTCAAGTCGTACCGCCCGCAAAGGGAACCGGCAAGGAAATCGGTGTGAAGACGGCATGGTTGAATGGAGCCGTGACGAGCACGATATCCGTCTTCCGGGACGACCTGAGCAACATCGCCACCCCGGATTACTCCCAGCAGGGCCAGAACGGCAACCTGGTCAACTACAATCTGGGAGGTGTAGGGCGCGCGCAGGGCATGGAGGCGGAAGTCACGTGGATCCCACATCAGAATATGCAGTTTTCGGCGAACTGGACCCACTTGCCGGTGGCGAAGTATCTGGTCTATCCCGGCGTGCCGCAAGAGATTGGCCGGCGCTTCCCTTCGACCCCCACCAACGCGGGTAACCTGACCGCGAAATACACCTTCGATGCAGGCCGGCTCGCGGGGCTTTACCTGGGGACCTGGTTTCATGCGCAAAGTGAAACGCGGGGTGTCTTGAATTCAGACTGGCACTACAACGTACGCATACCGGGGCTGGTCCAGGCCACCGCTTTCTGCGGCTATGAGATCGCAGGATTTGACGTGCGCCTCAATGTCGAGAACCTCACCGACCGCAGCGGCTATGTGATGAACAACGCGTTTCAACCTCAGTCGCCGCGCGCGTATTATCTGAGCTTGAAGTATAAGTTGTGACCGCGGACCGGTTTTTGTATCCAGGGGGCGAAGCGACGCGACGGTCGCGAAGATCATTTCTGCAGCAGGCAGGATGGGGGGCACTCGCCCTGAGCGCGGGCCCGCCATTCGCAAGAGCCGCGGGCATAGCCGGATCCGGCGGCATTTCCGCTGACTCCGTTCGCGGCTTTCTCGATGCCATCGCAGCCAGCAACCACGAGATGCACAGTCTCATGGTCACACGCCACGGCCGGGTGGCTGCGCAAGGCTGGTGGGCTCCGTATCGCCCCGGAGCTCCGCACAGGCTGTATTCGCTGAGCAAGAGCTTTACGTCGACTGCCGTTGGCTTCGCGGTCGCTGAGGGCAAGCTCAGAGTTTCGGATCGGGTGGTCGATTTCTTTCCCGGACAGCTCCCGTCGCAGGTCAGTGACCACCTCTCGGCGATGCGCGTGGAGAATCTGCTGACCATGTCGAGCGGCCACGCAAAGGACCCCACTCCGCAGGTGACGCGCCAGCAAGATTGGATAAATACCTTCCTATCCTTGCCGGTGGAGCTTCCGCCGGGATCCCGCTACGTCTACAACAGCGCCGCGACCTACATGCTCTCTGCGATCGTGCAGACCGTGGTTGGAGAAAAGCTGGTCGACTTCCTGCGTCCGCGGTTCTTTGATCCGCTCGGTTTACCGCCCATGCACTGGGCGACGTGCCCGCGGGGCATCAACACCGGCGGCTGGGGCCTGAGTGCCACGACCTGGACGCTGAGCCGGTTCGGTCAGTTCTATCTGCAGAAAGGTCGCTGGAACGGTCGGCAGCTCCTGCCGAGGTCCTGGGTCGAGCAGGCGACGCGCTCCCATATCCAACAGCCCGCGGGCCCCGGGCAGACTCTCGCGCAGCTCGAAAAATCGAGCGACTGGCATCAGGGCTATGGTTACCAGTTCCTGCGCTGCCGGCACCAGGCTTACCGGGCCGATGGCGCCTTCGGGCAATGGTGCATCGTCCTGCCGGAGCTGGACGCGGTGATTGCGATCACCAGCCTGACGCCCAACACGCAAGGATTGCTCGACCTCGTCTGGGATCATCTGTTGCCGGGCTTACAGAATGCCGCTCACGAGGATGCGGCTTCGGACGATCGCTTGGGCGCAGACCTGGCGGCGCTGACGTTGCCAGTGCCACGGGGGACCGGTACGACGCCCGGGCGCGCACTTCCCACAGAGTATGTGGTCGAGCCCAACAGCCTTGGTGTGCAAAGCGTATCGCTCCGATTCAACGCGCAGTCGTGCAGGTTGGTCTTCACTACTGCGCAGAAAGACTATCCAATAACCTGTGGCATCGGTCAGTGGCTGGACGGTGAAACCGACTTCCCAGGCACGCCACCGGAAATCACAGAGCTCGTTGGCGTCGATCCCAATCCACGGCGTCCGGACAAGTTGGCCGCGGCGGGTGCATGGAAGGATGCCGATACGTTTCAGATGCAGTGGCGCTACTACGAGACCCCGAACTTCGACACCGTAACGTGCCGTTTCGTCGCGGCCGGCATCGAAATCAGTTTCCTGAACAGCATCACTCAGCTCGCACCCGTCCACCCTGAGTCCAGGCCGATGCTGAAAGGTCGGGTGAGGTCGTAGCCATGGCGTTCGTCGATGCAGATTCCGCGGCGCGCGGCGAATACGACGTCATCGTCGTCGGTTCCGGCGCCGGCGGCGGCCAGATGGCCTACACACTGACCATGAACGGCGCTCGCGTGCTCATGCTCGAGGCAGGGCGCAAGTACGATCCGGTCGCCGAGACCCCGATGTTCCAAACGCCCGAGATGGCGCCGTTGCGTGGATGGGTCACCACAGATAAACCGTTCGGCTTCTATGACGCAACGATCGATGGCGGCTGGCAGGTCCCCGGCGAGCCGTACGTTCAGGCGAGCTCAGATCCGACGAACCGTTTTGATTGGTGGCGCGCGCGCATGCTCGGCGGCCGCACGAATCACTGGGGGCGAATAGCGCTGCGCAATGGGCCCTACGACTTCAAGCCGCGCTCGCGCGACGGGTTGGGTTTCGACTGGCCTGTCTCCTATGAGGAGATGGCGCCCTACTACGACAAGGTTGAAATGCTCATCGGCGTCTACGGCAGCAACGAGGGCCTGGAGAACACGCCGGACTCACCGGCAGGGTGCCTGCTGCCGCCGCCGAAGCCCATCGTCAGCGATCTGCTCATACAGAAATACTCGGGCAAGCTCGGTATTGCGACCGTTGCCTGCCATCGAGCTGTGCTGACCCAGCAGCTCGACTGGAAGAACTCGCCGGCGAAGCTACATCCAGGTAATCGGACCGCACAGAACATCATCGCCCGCGACATGCAGCGTCGCGCAGCGTGCTTCTGGGCGACACCGTGCGGGCGCGGCTGTTCGATTCGGGCCAACTATCAATCGCCCACCGTACACCTGCCACCAGCGCTCGAAACAGGCAAGCTCGACATCGTGACCGACGCAATGGTCGTTGAAGTCACACTCGGGCAGAAAGGCCAGGCCACTGGCGTGCGCTTCATCGACAAGACAACGCGTAAAGACAGACGAGCAACCGCTCGCGCGGTGGTACTCGCGGCCAGCGCATGCGAGAGTGTGCGTATCCTCCTCAACTCCAAGTCGGCCCAGTTTCCGCAGGGGCTCGCCAACTCGAGCGGCAAGGTCGGCAAGTATCTCATGGACACGGTCGGCGCCGATCTGGCGGGGCAGGTTCCGATGCTGGAGAGCCTTCCACCGCACAACGAGGAAGGTGCCACCGGTGGCCACATGTACATTCCGTGGTGGCTGTATCGCCAGCAGCGGGCCGGCAAGCTCGGATTTGCCCGCGGCTACCACATCGAGCTCGGCGGCGGGCGCCGTATGCCCGAGCTCGACACGTCGATGGGGCTCGAGTGGCTCACCGGAGGAAGCTACGGCGTGAAATTCAAGGAGGACGCGCGCCGCTACTATGGATCGATGGTGTACTTCGCCGGTCGCGGCGAGATGATTCCGAACGAGCAGTCCTTTTGCGAGATCGATCCGGTCGTCAAAGACAAGTGGGGGATCCCGGTTCTGCGTTTCCATTGGCAATGGTCAGAGCACGAGACGCGTCAGGCAGCGCATATGCAGAAGACGTTCGCCGAGATCATCGATGCGATGGGTGGGCGCCTCCAGAAGCCGGCTGAGTCCGATGGCGCGAAGGCGATTCATGCGGGGGGTAGCATCATTCATGAGCTGGGAGGAGCGATGATGGGAGACGATCCACACACTTCAGTGCTCAACAAGTGGTGTCAGGCGTGGGATGTGCAGAATCTTTTCGTCGCCGACGGAGCGCCGTTCCCTTCCAACGCTGACAAAAATCCGACTCTCACCATCATGGCCAACTCCTGGCGCATCGGCGATCACATCCTCGACCGTATGCGGCGGAGGGAGCTCTGATGGACCGGCGCACGACGCTCCAATGGATGCTCGCCGCGACCGGCGCTCTCGCGTTCAAGGGCGCAGCGGCTGGCGCAGGCGCAGCGCCAGCGACGAAGGCTGCATCCGGGGTTGCCTCCGCGAGCTCGGGAGTGCGCGGCCAGCCGTACGGCACGGACCCCAAACTTCTCGAGATCTATCATCCGGGCGATCTGTGGCCACTCACCTTTTCTGCGAGCCAACGCCACACGGCGACATTGCTGTGCGATCTGATCATTCCCGCCGATGCCGTGTCACCGAGTGCCTCGGCGGTCGGCGTGGTCGAGTTTCTCGACGAATGGATCAGCGCACCCTATTCGCCACACGAGCAGGATCGCAACACCGTGCTCGGGGGATTCGAATGGCTGCAGGCGGAATCGACCCAACGCTTCCGCCGCCCCTTGCATGAGCTCGAGGCCGGCGAGTTACGGCACATCTGCGACGACATCTGCTACCTGCCGCGCACGCAGCCCAGTTTTCTCCAAGCGGCACGATTTTTCGCCCGGTACCGTGACCTGACGGCAGGCGGCTTCTACACAACGCCCGCGGGACGCAAGGACCTGCAATACATCGGTAACACGCCGCTCGCGAGGTTCGATGGCCCCCCCTTGGAAGTGCTGAAAAAGGTAGGTTTGGCTTGAAAGACGACACAGACCGGTCCCGCAGGCAAATCCTCAAATCCCTCGGCGCCCTTGCCGGCGCCGCGATGCTGCAGAAACAACCCGTGAGCTGGTCAGCGAGCGCGCACCGACCAGAGGCGGGACGCAAGTCGCCGGCGAGGTGGGAACCGGGCTTGCAGCTCTACACACTGGGCCTCGGACCCAGCGATGACCTGTTGGCAGCGCTGAAACAAGTAGCCGGGATCGGTTACCGCCAGGTTGAATTGCCGGGCAATTATGGGCATCCGGTCGATCAGTTGCGGCAGGCTGTTGTTGCGGCTGGGTTGGTCTGCCCGAGCATCCACGTGTTGCCCCGCCGCGTTCCCAATAGTTGGCATCTGGAAGGCGATTTGTCGCAGCTCGCCGCAGAGCTGCACACACTCGGCGCACGTTACGCAGTGGTGTCGATACCGCGTCTACCCGATCGAATCTACAACGTCCTGCTGCATCCGCCGGCCGGATTCGACGAGGCCGCCGCGTCGCGCCTGTTCGAGACGCTCGAGCTGGATGACTGGAAGCGTACGGCCGACATGCTGAATGAGAAGGCAGCAGTCCTCGAGCGCTCGGGCATCCAGACCGCTTACCACAATCATGCGTTGGACTTCCATCCACTGCCGGGCGGCGCGAACGGATACCACGTGCTGATAGAGCGCACCGATCCCAAGCTGGTCCGTTTCCAACTCGACATCGGCTGGGCGGTGGCGGCGAAACAGGATGTGGGCACGCTGTTCAAGGTGCTCGGCGACCGCGTTCGCCTGTTGCACCTGAAGGATACCAAGCGGGTCGCTACCAGCCTCACGGATCTTGCTTCCACTGACCTGGGCACCGGCATCGTGGACTGGCACGAGCTCGTCTCGCTCGTTCGCGATTCGCACATCGAGTACATGTTTGTCGAGCAGGAGCCGCCGTTCGTGTCAACGCCGCTGGAGTCGGCACGGATCGACTACGAGTTCATGGCGCACACGTTTGGAGGTAAGGCGACGTGAGAGCTTGCCCGCGGGGCACGAGGGCCCCATTCGTGCTCCCCTCCATCCTTCTGGGTGCGATGGTGTTGGCTTGGGGCGGCTGGGCGCAGGCAGACGAGCCGGGCACACTGCTCGAAGCGAAACCGTTTACGGATATCGATCCTGCGATTCGAGCACTGGGTGCCGAAGTCCTGCGCGTGCGTTACCGCTCGACTTCAGACTTCGACCCGAGGTCCACGATCGTCTCGGGAGTCGTGTTCATACCCGGCGGTACCCCTCCTCAGGGTGGATGGCCTGTGCTGGCTCACGCGCACGGTACAACCGGGATTCGTGCTGAATGCGGCCCGTCTTTGTCCCCGAACATGTGGGGTGCGACCGTGATGATCGCGCAGTACTTGAAAGCGGGCTATGCCGTCGCCGCCGCGGACTATCAGGGTCTCGGTGCGCCCGGCGTTCATCCGTACCTCGATGCGAAGGTCGCCGGTTTCAACGTGATTGATTCGGTGCGGGCTCTGCGTCAAGCACGTCCCGGACTCATCTCAGACCGTTGGGTTACGGTCGGCGGCTCGCAAGGCGGCGGTGCATCGTGGGCCGCTGCGGAACAAGCGCCGACCTATGCTCCCGAGCTGCATCTGGTCGCCGCTGTCAACGAGGTCCCCGCAGCGAACGTTGCAGGCTATCCCCAGAAGGCAGCGGACGGCGCGCTCACTCGAGTGCAGGGTGCCGCTTATTCGGCGCTGCTGTTCTCCCTGAGTCGGGTGCACCCGGATCTCGACATGAATCTCTACCGGCGTGGCTCGGTGGCTGCGAACTGGGAGGCGCTGTCGATGTGTTATGGACCTCGGATGCAGGAGCGCAATGACGCTGTCACGAAGATCGAGCCTGAGGAGTTGGAGCCTGCGACGCCGCAGGCTACGCGCAAGCTTCAGGACCTCCTGAACGCAATGGCGCTACCCCAGAAGAAAGCCGAGGCTCCAATGCTCGTGATCTACGCCGGCCAGGACGAGTACATCGAGGCCGCATGGACTCGCAAGGCGATCGAGGAGGCATGCAAAATGGGGACAAAGATTGAAGTGGACTTCCAACCGACCCGGAGCCACGGCACTTTCGACGGCGGCCACGTGTTGGAATGGCTGAGCCACCGGATGGCCGGCGAGCCACTCCAGAATTCCTGCAAGGGGTAACTCGATGACTCCCACCACGCTGCTGAAAGCGGGCATTGTCATGCTGGCCCTCGTTGCAACCAGCGGGTCGGCCGAGGAGGAGAAGTGGCCAACAGGGTACACCGATACCCCGTACCTGCCAGGGAGCCAGTGGCGCGTGCACGATGACAAGCGGCCGCGCCCGCACATGGTGACACCCGGAACCTTCAGTACGGCCGACACCCCGGGCAAAGCACCATCGGATGCTGTCATGCTGTTCGATGGCGGCAGTTTAGCTGCGTGGCAAACAGAGAAGGGCGGCGCTCCCGGATGGAAGGTCGAGAACGGCTACATGGAGGTCGTCGGCGGCAGCGGCGACATTGTCACCAAGGCCAAATTCGGCGATTGCCAGCTCCATGTCGAATTTCGCGAGCCGGCACCGCCCACCGGCAACAGCCAGGGTCGCGGCAACAGCGGCGTGTTTCTCGCCGGTCTGTATGAAGTGCAGGTTCTGGACAGCTACAACAATCTCACCTATGCCGACGGCCAGGCGTCTGCCATCTATGGACAATCGCCACCGCTGGTCAACGCCTCCAGGCCGTCGGGAGAGTGGCAGGTATACGATATCGTCTACACGAGCCCGCGCTTCGAGAAGGGCAATGTATCGACTCCCGGTTACTTGACCGTGTTCCACAACGGGGTTTTAACCCAGAACCACACCAAGCTGCTGGGAGCAACGGTGCACCATGCGTTGCCTTCGTTGGTGGTGCACGACGTCGCCATGCCGATCAAACTGCAGGATCACGGTATGCCAGTGCGCTACCGCAACATCTGGATCCGTCCCTTGTCCGGCCAAGCCGGGCACTGAGTTGTGTCGGGAGGTGCGGATGACACCAAAGCTCAAGATGGGACTGATCGGCGGCGGCCCGGGCGCATTCATCGGCCGCATCCATCGCATTGCGGCCGAGCTCGACGGGGACGCGGAGCTGGTATGCGGAGCATTCAGTAGCAATCCAGAGCGCTCACGCAGCGCCGGCGAGACCTTTCATCTGGCCCCTGAGCGTGCGTATGAAAGCTACGCACGCATGTTTGAAATCGAGAGCGGCCGCCCTGTCGGTCAGCGCATGGATTTCGCGGTCATCGCGACTCCCAATCACCTGCATTACGAGCCGGCACGGCTGGCGCTCGAGAGCGGCTTTCACGTGGTCGTGGACAAGCCGATGTGCTTTTCGCTCGAGGAGGCGCGCTCGCTGGAGCAGGTGGTCGAGCGCTCGGGGAAGATTCTGGCTGTCACGTACACCTACAGCGGTTACCCGATGGTCAAGCAAGCGCGCTCGCTGGTCGCCAGCGGCCGGATCGGCACGGTGCGAAAGATCTATGCCGAATACACGCAGGGGTGGCTGTCCTCAGACCTTGAAGCGAGCGGATCGAAGCAGGCCAGCTGGCGCACCGATCCGGCCCGGTCCGGTCCGGGAGGTGCGATCGGCGACATTGGCACGCACGCGGCACACCTGGTCGAATACGTCAGCGGGCTACGTATCACGCATTTGAACGCGCTGCTCAACACGTTCGTACGGGGCCGCCGGTTGGACGATGACAGCTCCATGCTCGTGCGCTTCAACAACGGCGCCAGCGGTGTGCTCGTGGCGACCCAGGTCGCGGCGGGTGAGGAAAACAATCTCAACATGCGCATCTACGGTGACAAGGGGGCCATCGAGTGGCGCCAACTCGAGCCCAATTCGCTCGTAGTACGTTCTCTGGAGGGGCCCATCGAGACCTGGCGCACCGGCTCGGGCTACGTAGGGGAGGCGGCGGCTCGCAACAGCAGAACACCGCCGGGACATCCTGAAGGTTATATCGAAGCGTTCGCCAACATCTACGCCGCCTTTTTCCGGGCGGTGCGCGCTCAGGCGAGCGGCGCCAACATCCAGTCGCGCAACTATGACTTCCCAGGCATTAGCGACGGAGTCCGCGGCATGGCATTCATCGAGGCTGTGGTTCGCTCCGCGCAATCCGACCAAAAATGGAC
>DAITMW010000146.1:0-17548 GCA_036834945.1 Steroidobacteraceae bacterium | reverse complement strand
AACGTCGACGGTCACGATGCCGAGGCCGTCATGGCCGCGATTCGCGCCGCAAAGGAGGAAACGTCGCGTCCCACGTTGATTTGCTGCAAAACCATCATCGGTTGGGGCGCGCCCAATAAGCAGGGTACCGCCGCCACGCACGGCGAAGCACTCGGTGCGGACGAAGTCGCCGCGGCACGCAAGACACTGAATTGGCCGTACGAGCCGTTTGCGGTGCCCGACGAGTTGCGCGCCGCCTGGGATCATCGCCGCCAGGGCGCCGCGGCTGAGTCTTCGTGGCGCGAGCTCTTTGGACGCTATCGCACGGCGCACCCGGAGTTGGCGCGCGAGTTTGATCGTCGTACGCGCGGTGAGCTGGGCCAGAACTGGAAGGATCTCGCCGCGCAGACTCTCGAGACGATGCTCAAACAGACCGCGCCGCAGGCCACGCGCCAGTCCTCGCAGGCTGTTCTGAACCTGATCGGCCCGGCGCTGCCCGAGATCTTCGGGGGCTCGGCTGATCTGACGCCTTCCAACAATACGATGTTCAAGGGCGCGCGCACCATTACGCCGGAGGATGCGAGCGGGAACTACCTGCACTACGGCGTGCGCGAGTTCGGCATGACGGCCGTCCTGAACGGCATCTCCCTGCACGGAGGTTTTGTTCCTTACGGAGGAACGTTCCTCGTCTTTTCCGACTACGCGCGCAATGCTGTCAGGTTGGCGTGTCTGATGAGTGTGCGGGTCGTGCTGGTCTACACGCACGATTCCATCGGTTTGGGCGAGGATGGTCCGACGCACCAACCCGTCGAGCACCTCACCTCGCTGCGCGCGATTCCCAACATGAGTCTGTGGCGCCCTTGTGACGCGGCCGAAACGGCGGTCGCCTGGACCGCGGCGGTCGAGCGCAAGGGGCCGACCGCACTCATCCTGACCCGGCAAGCTCTACCGCAACAGTTGCGCACGCCGGAGCAGATCGCCGCCATCCGCCGTGGCGGGTACACGCTCATTGACTGCAGCGGCACACCGGAATGTATCGTCATCGCCAGCGGGTCGGAGATCGGTATCGCGGCCGAGGCCGTCAAGAAGCTCAACGCGCAGGGGCGGCGCGTCCGCCTGGTCTCGATGCCCTGCACCGGGACATTCGATGCTCAGGATGAGCTGTATCGGAACAGTGTGCTGCCTCCCGAAGTTCACGCGCGACTCGCGGTCGAGGCGGGCGCTACACTGTCCTGGTGGCGTTATGTGGGCACGGAGGGCCGCGTAATCGGCATAGACCGATTCGGCGCCTCGGGGAAGTTCGCTGACGTGTATCCGCACTTCGGCTTCACCACCGAGAATGTCTTGCGCGAAGTGCAAGAATTACTGGCATGAGGGCCGAACGGGCATGTGACTTAGCGGGCGAAAACCGCGCTTTTCGCCCGCGGGCACAACGAAGTGAGTGGTTGGGTCGCTGAAAGCGCCGGAGGCGACTTTCGGCCAAATAAACGAGGGTTCAACAGTCATGGCAATCAAGGTCGGCATCAACGGTTACGGCCGCATTGGGCGCAACATCCTGCGGGCGCTTTACGAGGCGAAGCGCAATGGCGAGGTTCAGATCGTCGCGCTCAACGATCTTGGCGATGCCAAGACCAACGTGCACCTGACGAAGTACGACACCGCGCATGGCAAATTTCCCGGCGAAGTGAAGGTCGACGGCGACTCGATGGTCGTCAACGGCGACCGCATCAAGGTGCTCGCCGAGCGCGATCCGGCGAAGCTCCCCTGGGGTGATCTTGGCGTCGAGTACGTTCTCGAGTGCACCGGCTTGTTCACGAGCAAGGCGAAGGCCGGCGCGCACCTCAAGGGCGGGGCGAAGAAGGTCATCATTTCCGCTCCGGGTGGTGAGGACGTCGACGCCACGATCGTCTACGGCGTCAATCACAACGTGTTGAAGAGCGGCATGACCGTCATTTCCAACGCCTCGTGCACGACGAACTGCCTGGCGCCGATGGCCAAGGTGCTGCATGACAAGATCGGCATCGGCGCCGGCATCATGACCACCATCCATTCGTACACGAACGACCAGGTGCTGACGGACGTCTATCACTCCGACCTGCGCCGCGCCCGCTCGGCGACGATGTCGATGATCCCGACGAAGACCGGCGCCGCGGCGGCGGTCGGGCTCGTTCTCCCCGAGTTGAAAGGCAAACTGGATGGCTTCGCGGTGCGGGTGCCGACGATCAACGTGTCGCTCGTCGACCTCACCTTCACGGCGAAACGGCCTACCTCGGTCGAGGAAGTGAACAAGACCCTGCAGGAGGCGGCCAACGGCTACCTCAAGAACATCCTGGCCTACAACGACGGGCCGCTCGTGTCGGTCGATTTCAACCACGATGCGCACTCCTCGACGTTCGATGCGACCCTGACGAAGGTCATCGACGGTACGCTGGTGAAGGCGTGCTCCTGGTACGACAACGAGTGGGGTTTCTCGAACCGCATGATCGACACCGTGGTTGCCTGGTCGAAAGCATCATGAAAGTCCTGCGGATGACGGACGTGGACCTGCGTAACAAGCGGGTCCTCATCAGGGAAGACCTCAACGTACCCGTGCAGGACGGCAAGGTGACGAGCGACGCGCGGATCCGCGCGTCGCTCCCGACTATCCGCCATGCGCTCGATCAGCACGCGAAGGTTTTCATTCTTTCGCATCTCGGGCGCCCGGAAGAAGGCAAGTTCGACGAGTCCCTCTCGTTACAGCCCGTCGCCGCGAGGTTGTCGGAGTTGCTCGGCAGCCATGTGCCGCTGCGCCGGGATTGGTTGGACGGCGTCGATTGCCCGCCTGGAGCGGCGGTGCTCTGCGAGAACGTCCGCTTCAACAAGGGTGAGAAAAAGGACAAGGAAGACCTCGCCCGCAAGATGGCGGACCTGTGCGATGTATTCGTGATGGATGCCTTCGGTACGGCTCACCGTGCCGAAGCGAGCACTCACGGTGTGGCACGTTTCGCGAAGGTTGCCTGCGCCGGGCCCTTGTTGGTGGGTGAGCTCGAGGCGCTCGAGCGCGCTCTCGAGAAGCCCGCGCGCCCCTTGGTGGCCATCGTCGGCGGGTCGAAGGTATCGACCAAGCTCACTGTGCTCGAGTCGCTCCTCGAGAAGGTCGACAGGCTCATTGTCGGCGGTGGCATCGCCAACACCTTCCTGGCGGCCACCGGTGTTGGCATCGGCAAGTCCCTGCACGAGGGGGACATGCTCGATGTGGCCCGGCGGCTTCTCGAGAAGGCGCGTGCTCGGGGCACGGAGATCCCGCTCCCGACGGATGTGGTCGTGGCGAAGGAATTCGCGGCCACGGCTCACGCCGACGTGCGCCCCATCAGCGAAGTGCGCTCGGACGAGATGATTCTCGACATCGGCCCGGATTCAGCGGATCGCTGCCGTGAGGTGCTGACCTCCGCCGGAACCATCATCTGGAACGGTCCCGTGGGCGTGTTCGAGTTCGAGCAATTCGGCGAAGGCACCCGTGCGATCGCGCAGGCGATCGCGAGCAGCAAGGCCTTTTCCCTGGCCGGGGGCGGCGACACCCTGGCGGCCATCGAGAAATATGGAGTCGAGGAAGGCATCTCGTATATCTCTACCGGTGGCGGAGCGTTCCTCGAATTCGTGGAAGGCAAACCGCTTCCAGCGGTCGTCGCGCTAGAAGATCGCGCACGCGGGTGATATACCCGGGGGTCGTTTACCTCCGCAGGGATTTATGCTGAGACGAACTAAGATTGTCGCCACCGTCGGGCCGGCGACCGATGATTTGGCCGTGCTTACGGGAATGATGCGCAACGGCGTCGACGTCGTGCGCCTCAATGCATCGCACGGCACCGTCGAGGACCGCCGGCGGCGCCTCGGAATGGTGCGTGAGGCTGCCCGCATTGCGGACAGGTGCGTGGGTATTCTTCTCGACCTCGGTGGTCCGAAGATCCGCGTCGAGAGCTTCCGTGACGGGCGCGTGATGTTGAAAGAGGGGCAGCCGTTTGCCCTCGACACCGCGCTCGACCCGAAAGGAGGCACGATCGATGCCGTGGGCGTCGCTTACAAGGATCTGCCGAAGGACGTGACGGCTGGCGACGTCCTCCTGTTGAACGACGGGCAGATCGTGCTCGACGTCGACAAGGTGAGCGGCACGAGGATCGAGACGCACGTGCGCGTCGGCGGTGAGCTATCGGACCGCAAGGGCCTCAATCGCCAGGGTGGCGGTATTTCCGCACCCGCGTTGTCCGACAAGGACCGTGAGGACATCAAGTTCGGTGCGCAGGAAGAGGTTGATTACATCGCTGTGTCATTCGCACGCGATGCAGCGGACATCGAGCAGGCACGTCGCCTGGTCCGTGAAGCGGGCGGTGATGCCCGGATCGTGGCCAAGATCGAGCGCCACGAGGCTATTACCAACCTGCAGGGCATCATAGAAGCCGCGGATGTGGTGATGGTCGCTCGCGGCGACCTCGGCGTGGAGATGGGTTATGCCGAGCTGACGGGTCTGCAGAAGACGATCATCCACCAGAGCCGCAGCCGCAATCGCGTGGTGATCACGGCGACGCAGATGATGGAATCGATGATCCAGAATCCGGCGCCGACCCGCGCGGAAGTGAGCGACGTCGCGAACGCCGTGATGGACGGCACCGACGCTGTGATGCTCTCGGCGGAAACGGCCGCCGGGCGCTATCCGGTGAAAGTCGTATCGGCGATGTCGGAAGTCATCGAGGGCGCCGAGAAATACCAGCTCACCCACGCCCGCTCGCGGCATCGCGTCGAGGGGCAGTTCCGGGGCACCGAGGAAGCGATTGCAATGGCCGTGATGTACACGGCGAATCACATGAAGGTGCGGGCGATCGTAGCTCTCACCGAGACGGGTGCGACGCCGCTATGGATGTCGCGTATCCGCTCCGATATCCCGGTGTATGCGTTTACTCGCCACGAGGCGACTCGTCGCCGGGTCACCCTCTATCGTGGCGTGTACCCGGTCATCTTCGACGTCACCAAGAACGAATCCACCCAAGAGCTCTACAGCGCGATATTCCAGCGGCTGCTCGAACTGCAACTCGTCAAGAGCAACGACCTCGTGATCCTCACGAAGGGCGAGCTCTCCGGCGCGACAGGCGGTACCAACTCGATGCAGATTCTGAAGGTCGCGCTAGCCGCGTAAGTCAGCATCAGGAGCTGGCCCGCGTTGCGACTCAAACATTACATTCTCGTGGCAGTAGTGGTGCTGATCGTGGCGCCGCTGGCTGTCGTGTATGGAGTGTTACGGGCGTCCTTGCCGCAGCTCGACGGTGCGGTCGGCGTGCCCGGACTGGCAGGGCCGGTCAAGATCGAGCGAGACAAGCTCGGTGTCCCGATGATCACGGCGGCGAATCGTGTCGATCTGGCCTATGGCACGGGGTTTGTGCACGGCCAGGACCGGTTCTTCGAAATGGACCTGTCGCGCCGACTGGCGGCGGGTGAGCTTTCCGAGTTGTTCGGCAAGGTGGCCGTCGAGCAGGACCGGCAGACACGGCTGTTTCACTTTCGCAAGGTCGCCGCGGAGGTCATGAAGCAGGCGACGCCGGAGCAACGCGCCATCGTCGAGGCCTATGCACGAGGGGTGAATGCCGGTCTTGCGAGCCTGCGAAGCCGACCCTGGGAGTACTGGTTGCTCGGTGGGCCGCCGGCGCCTTGGCGTCCGGAGGACACCATTCTCGTCGTGGATGCCATGTGGTGGGACCTGCAAGCCAACGGCATGTATCGCGAAATACTGCGCCGCGAAATCAATGCGCGCATTGGCGGCAAGGAGTGCGATGCCGGTTGGAAATGCGCACTGCGGTTCTTTTATCCGGCGCGCTCGGAGTGGGATGCGGCCAATACTCCAGCGTCCGGGCCAGCAGGCGGCGCGCCAGCGGTTGCGTCGTCCGGCATCGTACCGCCGGCGGCAGGCATACCTGGACCCGATGTGTTGAATGTGCGCGGCGCGGGCGCGGCTCCGACGGTGCCGGCGGTGGGTGCGTCCATCACTCCTGGGGAAATCTTTCCCGACGTCGGTAGTAACAACTGGGCTGTCGCGGGCCGGCTGAGCGGCACAGGCTCTGCTCTCGTGGCGAGCGATATGCACCTCGGCCAGCGTGTTCCCGCGATTTGGTACCACGCACGGCTGCGAACCACGGGCAGCGCGTCGGAGCCCGGAGTGGATCTCACTGGCGTCACTCTTCCGGGAGCACCTCTACTGGTAGCCGGTTCCAACGGTCACGTCGCCTGGGGATTCACCAACAGCTACGGCGACTGGCTGAATGTCACCCTCATTCCGTGCACCTCGGTCGGTGAGGACTCGGTGCAAACACCGTCCGACTCGATCCCGCTCACTGTCGAGACCGAAGAGATCCGCGTGAAGGACGCGACGCCGGTCGTCGAAAAGGTGAAGTCCGGGCCTTCGGGAACCTTGTTGCGCGCCGAGCCGGACAGGCGGATGTGTTGGTTCGGCTCCTGGCTGGCCATGCTGCCGGAGGCCACCAACATGAATCTCATCGGGCTCGAGCGGGTCACCTCCGTCGACGAGGCGCTGGCCCTGGCCCCGACCATTGGCATTCCGCACCAGAATTTCGTGGTGGGCGATCGGGATGGCCACATCGGTTGGACCATTTACGGACGGATTCCAACGGACATCGGCGCGGAGCGGACAACCGGCCACTCGCCCTGGACGACGGTTGAGGACCATCCTCGGATCGTCGACCCGCCCAGCGGCCGGATCTGGACGGCCAACGCACGTCCGACCGACAACGAGCGACAGGAGGCCGCAATCGGCGGCGAGCTCGCCTCACTCGGCTCCGAATACGATCTGGGCGCGCGGGCGCGCCAGATCCGTGACGACCTGATGGCGCTCGAGGGTCCCGCCAAGCCGGCGGACATGTTGCAGATCCAACTCGACGACCGCGCGGTCTTCCTGACCCGCTGGCGGGAGTTCCTGCTGGGACTCATCGATGCCGACAGTATGCGCGACCACCCCCGGCGCGCTCAGTTCCGCAAGCTGGTGGAGGATTGGAAGCCACGCGCCGATGTTGATTCGGTCGGCTATCGCCTGGTCCGTGGCTATCGCTCGCAAACCGAGCACGCCGTGTGGGACATGATTGCCGGGGCGCTCGAGATTCCGGACGAGGACAGTCCGATTCTGCCGTCCCAGTTCGAGGTCCCTCTGTGGCAGCTCATCCACGAGCAACCCATGCACATGCTGTCGGCGCGGTATCCGAGCTGGCGCGACTTCCTGCTCGCGCAGCTGGATGAAACCATCACCGACCTCGACAAGAGCTGCGGTGCTGCCGGCCTCGATCACTGCACCTGGGGCACGCGCAAGATCGTCCATATCCAACATCCGATCTCCCGCGGCCTGCCGTTTCTGTCATGGCTGCTCGACATGCCGGCGGTCGAGCTTCCAGGCGACCACGACATGCCGCGAGTGCAGGACGGTGCGTTCGGAGCTTCCGAGCGCTTCGCGGTCTCCCCAGGTCACGAGGATCAGGGCTATTTCCACATGCCCGGGGGACAGAGCGGTCATCCGTTGTCGCCGTACTACAGGGCCGGCTTCCTCGAATGGGCGCACGGACAGCCCTTGCCATTCCTTCCCGGCGCGGCCGAGCATACCCTCACTCTGCAGCCGAACCAGGCACCCCGGGCATGAACCAGCGCTTTACCGGCACCGAACGCTATATCGCTACCGAAGACCTGATGATGGCGGTCAACGCCGCCATCACCCTGGCGCGGCCGCTGCTGATCAAGGGAGAGCCCGGCACCGGTAAAACCCAGCTCGCGCAGGAGATCGCCCGCGCGCTCGGATGCCCGCTCCACGAGTGGCACATCAAGTCGACGAGCAAGGCGCAGCAGGGGCTCTACGAATATGACGCCGTCTCGCGCTTGCGTGACTCGCAGCTCGGCGAGGAGCGCGTTCACGACATCCGTAACTACATAGTGAAGGGCCGCCTCTGGGAGGCGTTCGAGTCGGATGTGCGGCCGGTGTTGCTCATCGACGAGATCGACAAGGCGGACATCGAGTTTCCGAACGACCTGCTGCGCGAGCTCGATCGCATGGAGTTCTTCGTCTACGAGACGCGCGAGCTGGTCAAGGCGCGGCATCGTCCGATCATTCTCATTACGAGCAATAACGAGAAGGAGCTGCCGGATGCCTTCTTGCGCCGCTGCTTCTTCCACTACATCCGCTTTCCGGATGAGAGCACCATGCGAGCCATCGTGGAGGTGCACTTCCCCGGGCTGAAGCGCGAGTTGCTGTCCGAGGCGCTGAAGGCCTTCTTCGAGGTGCGCGAGACGCCCGGGTTGAAGAAGAAGCCGTCGACCTCCGAGTTGCTCGACTGGATCAAGCTGCTGGTGGCGGAGGACATCGATCCGGCGGCGCTGCGCAGCGAGGATCCGAAGAAAACCATTCCCATTCTGCACGGCGCACTGCTCAAGAACGAGCAGGACGTGCATCTGTTCGAGCAGCTGGTGTTTCTCAACCGCCGCTCGCGTTGAAGGTCTGCTCATGCTCGTGAGCTTCTTCTTCGAGTTACGCCAGGGCGGGGTGCCGGTCACCCTTACGGAGTTCCTCACTCTCCTCGAAGCCTTGCGTGCCAGGGTCGCATGGGTATCGGCACAGCCCGGCGGACCCATGGGCCAGGATTTCTACTATCTCGCCCGCACCTGCCTGGTGAAGGACGAGCGGCACTACGACCGGTTCGACCGGGTGTTCGCGCAAGTGTTCGAGGGTGCCGAAAAGGTGTTTGCGCAGCTGGTGGCGCAGGTGCCCGCCGAGTGGTTGAAAGCGCTCACCGAGCGCACCCTGACGGAAGAGGAGAAACGCAAGGTTGAAGCCCTCGGCGGCTGGGAAAAGCTGCTGGAGACTTTGCGCGAGCGTTTGCGTGAGCAGAAGGAGCGTCACCAGGGCGGCAACAAATGGATCGGGACCGCGGGCACCTCACCGTTTGGCGCCCATGGCTACAACCCGGAAGGCATTCGTATCGGACAGCAGGCCTCACGGGGTCGTAGTGCCGTCAAAGTGTGGGACCGGCGCGAATATCGCAACTTCGACGATACCGTCGAGCTCGGCACCCGCAACATGAAGCTGGCGCTGCGCAAGCTGCGGAAATTCGCGCGGGAGGGCGCTCTCGATCAACTCGATCTCGAAGGTACGATTGACGCTACCGCACGCAATGCGGGCCTGTTGGACCTGAAGCTGATCGCCGAGCGCCGCAATGCGGTAAAGGTCCTGTTGTTCCTCGACGTGGGCGGCTCGATGGACGATCACGTGCGCATCTGCGAGGAGCTGTTTTCCGCCGCGCGCAGCGAGTTCAAGCATCTCGTGCACTTCTATTTCCACAATTTCCTTTACGAGCACGTGTGGCAGGACAATCGGCGCCGCGCCTCGGCATTGACGCCGACGACCCAGTTGCTGCGGACCTATGCGCGCGACTACCGGGTCATCCTGGTGGGCGATGCCTCCATGAGTCCCTACGAGATCCTGCAACCTGGCGGCAGCGTCGATCACTGGAACAAGGAAGCGGGTTCAGTGTGGATACAGCGTTTGTGTGAGACCTTCCCCCGTCTCGTATGGCTGAATCCAGAGCCCGTTGAGCGTTGGGAGTACACCTCGTCCGTGCGGATCACGCGTGAGTTGATCGGTGATCGCATGTTTCCAGTGACCATCGCGGGGTTGGATCGCGCCATCGCCGAGTTGCGTCGGCCCCTCATGCGAACACCTCACTGATGGACGGCTCCCTCGAACCACAGCGCAGGCGTCCCGTTCGTCAGACGGTGGGTCTCGTGCTGACGGGGGGCGGCTCACGGTCGGCTTACCAGGTCGGAGTGTTGCTTGCCCTGACGGAATTGTTGCCGCGGGCGCGTAACCCTTTTCAGGTCATCGTCGGGACCTCCGCCGGCGGAATCGCCGCCGCCGTGCTGGCAGCGGAGGCTCATCAATGGCGCCGCGCCGTTCTCGGCCTCGAGCGGGTCTGGTCGAACTTCCACTCGGACCAGGTGTTTCACGTCGACCCGGTGCACATGCTGCGCGCCGGCCTGCATTGGGTGCTCGCGTTGGTTTCGGGCGGCGTGATGCTGTCGCCACCCAAGGCAATGCTCGATAACTCACCTTTGCGAGAGTTGCTCGGTGTGCACGTCGACTGTGCCGGTATCCGTCGCAGTATCGCGCGTGGACACTTGCGCGCGTTCGCGCTTTGCTCGACGAGCTATGCGACCGGCCACTCGGTTGCTTTCTATGACGGTGTCGACTCGATCAAGGACTGGTCACGCGTGCAGCGTCTTGGACGGCGTGCCGAGGTGACGCTCGATCACCTGATGGCGAGCGCGGCGATCCCGATGTTGTTTCCACCCGTGCGCCTGGGGGAGGAGTTCTTCGGTGACGGCGCGATGCGCCAGCTGAACCCGCTGAGCCCGGCCATTCACCTGGGCGCGGATCGACTGCTGGTCATTGGTGTGCGAGCGCGGCGAGGCGCGGGCGTCGCCGTCAATCGCACCCAGGCTACGATGCCTTCCCCAGGCGAGATCTTCGGTTACATGCTCGATACTTTGTTCACTGACCAGGTGTACGGTGACCTGGAGCAGCTCGAGCGCATGAACCAGCTGGCGGAGGCATCGCCGCCGGGCGCTCGAGACATCCAACACGTCGATACGCTCATGTTGGCCCCGAGCGTGGATCCTCGAGAGATCGCGGGTCGGCACACCGGTGACGTCCCTGCCGGGTTGCGGGCGTTGCTGCGGGTGATCGGCGGGCGTGACGCGTCGGGCTATCAGCTGGCGAGCTATCTGACATTCGAGACTGGCTATACGCGTGCCCTGATCGAGCTCGGCTATCACGATGCCATGGAGGCGCGCGCGGCCATCATGGCGTTCATGAGCGGTGAGAAGTTGCCGCCGGTACTGACTTCCCCCGGCGTGGCGCAGGCTACCTGAATTCAGTTTTTCGGCGGTGTGACGCTGACGGCTGACAGGCCGCTGTGCCGCGTCGTGACGTTCGAGAACTCGCCCGCGAATCTGGCCGCCAGCTGGTCCACGATGTAGACGGAGCGGTGCTGCCCTCCGGTACAACCCACGGCCACGGTGAGATAGCCGCGGTTGCTCGCCTGGTATTCGGGGACGCGAGCCCGGATGAACTGCTCGATATCGCCGATCAGGGTCGCCACGTTCGTATTCGCTTCGAGGAACCGGATGACCTCCGGATCGCGCCCCGTCAGATTGCGCAGGCCCGGCTCCCAATACGGATTCGGCAGCGAGCGCGCATCGAACACGAAGTCGGCATCGCCGGGCAGGCCGTACTTGAAACCGAAGGATTCGAAAGTGATCGACAGTCGGCCCACCGCGCGCTGCTCGACCCGCTTGTGGATGATGTCGCGCAACGCGTGTACGCCCATCTTCGACGTATCGATGACGAGGTCGGCGATGTAGACGATGGGCTCGAGGAGCTGGCGCTCGAGCGCCATGGCCTCGCGCAGGTCGATGTTGTTACGGCTCATCGGGTGCTTGCGGCGGGTTTCGGCGAAGCGCCGCAACAGCTCGTCGTCGTTGGCGATGAGGAAGACGACTTCGCACTGAATGCCGCTGCGGCGGAGCTCGTCGATGAGCTTCGGGACGCTCGCGATCTCGGCGGGCGTGTTACGCGCGTCCAGGCCGATCGCCGTGCGCTCGTAGGTCGATTCCGGGCTGCGCACCGTGTAGGAAATGAAGGGTTTCAGCAGCGCCGCGGGGATATTGTCGATGCAATAAAAGCCAAGGTCCTCGAGCATGTGCAGAGCCACGCTCTTTCCGGAACCGGACAGGCCGCTGAGGATGAGGATGCGCACACCGTATGGTTATCCACCCGGTGGCGGACCTGCAAGATCGGGTTGAGCGAAGCCCGACCGGGGTCGCGATCCTCGCATCTGGCATGAGGACGCGTTCCCGGAGGGCTTGCGGGTCCGTCCTTGGATGGGGTAGGCGACCGTCCTGGTCGCTCGTGAGGCGGCGCTCTTAGGCGCGTACGACCCGGCGGGCCTCGGCGGCGTGATGGTCGGCCGTTTTCTCCTTGTGCTTCTTCAGGCACCTGTCGAGCTTGTCGGTGAGCAGATCGATCGCGGCGTACATGTTCTCGTCGATCGCTTCGGTATGGATGGCAGTTCCGCTCACATGCAGCGTCGCTTCGGCCTTTTGTCGCAGCTTCTCCACGGTCAGGATGCAGTGCACATCGAGCACCTGGTCGTAGTGCCTGCCGATGCGCTCGAGTTTCTTTTCAACATAACCCCGCATTGACTCGGTGACCTCGACATGATGGCCAGTGACGTTGAGCTGCATAAGCCGTCTCCTTCTTGCGGTTTCGGACCCGTATCACTACATCTGCTTGGTTCCTGCCCTCTTGCGCTCGTTGGAAGGGGCGATGCCCATCGCCTCACGGTACTTGGCGACCGTGCGACGTGCGACTGGTATACCTTCGCCGGACAGGAGCTCGGCGATGCGACCGTCGCTCAGTGGGCTCTCCGCGTCCTCCTCCTTGACGAGCTTTTTGATCTTCGCGCGTATGGCGGTCGAGGACGTGCCCGATCCATCGGCGCCCTCCACCTGGCTCGAAAAGAAATAACGTAACTCGAACACCCCTCGCGGGGTGTGCATGTATTTGCCCGAGGTCACGCGCGAGATGGTCGACTCGTGCATGCTCACGGCCTCGGCGATGTCCTTCAGAATCATCGGCCGCATGTGCTCGTCGCCGTGCTCGAGAAATGCCTGCTGCCGCTCGACAATGGAGCGTGCGACCTTGATGAGGGTCTCGTGCCGGATCTCGAGACTCTTGAGGAGCCATCGCGCTTCCTGCAGCTGCGCACGCATGGTGGCGTGGCTCGCATTGCGGCCGATGAGGCTTGCGTAGCTGTTGTTCAGCCGGACGCGTGGCAGGGTCGCTGAATTGATCTCAACGGCCCAGCCGTGGTCGGTTCGCCGGACGAACACGTCGGGTACGACGTATTCCGCCGCGCCAGTGCTTACGGTCGATCCCGGCCGGGGATGGCAGGACCGCACCAAGGCCAGCGCGCAGGTGATTTCTTCTTCAGTGGCTCGCAGCTCGCGACGCAGCAGCGACAGCTCGCGCTCCGCGACCAGCTCCAGGTGGTGCCGGGCAATCTCGATGGCGGTGTTGAATCCCGGGGTGGCGGGATCGAGCTGGCGCAACTGCAACTCGATGCACTCACCGACCGAGCGGGCGCCAACGCCCGGCGGATCCAGGGCCTGAACAATCGCCAGGGAGGACTCGACCTCGGCGACATCGCATTCGATGTCGGGACGCAGCGTGTTGGCGATCTCATCGAGCGGCTCGGTGATGTAGCCGTCGTCACTGATCGCGTCGACTATGGCTCGCGCTATCGCGAACTCACGCGGCTCGAGTCGTGCGACTTCGAGCTGCCAGAGGAGGTGCTCCTGCAGGGACTGGCCGGCGGAGTCGGCGTATTCCTGTTGCCGCTCGTCGTCGTCCCCGCTATTCCAGGGGGTCTCGGCCGGACCTACGCTCTGCTCGCCCCAGCCTTCATCCAGGACCTCGACCGTGCTCTCCTGCGTACGCTCCGGCGCGGGTGCCGGCTCGTGCTCATGCTCGGTCGTCGCAGGCTCTTCCACCGCCTCGAAAACACCCGTGCTCTCGGTATCTTCCATCGGCTCGAGCATGACGTTCGACTCGAGCAGCTCCCGGATATGGGCCTGGAGCTCGAGGGCGGGCAACTGCAAGAGCCGGATGGCCTGCTGCAGCTGCGGGGTCATGGTCAATTGCTGACCCAGCCGGAGCTGCAGGGAAGGTTTCAGCATGGTGGCACTTGGGCGGCGCTAGGGGCCTTTCTGGGGCCTTTCCTTATCTTAAGTGATTGAATTTTGAAGAGTTCCGCTCGAGCCCAGGCTCATAGCCGAAACGCTTCACCCAAGTACACCTCACGCACTTGGGGGTTGGCAAGGATTTCTTCCGCAGTTCCTGATGCAATCACTGTGCCTTGGTTGACTATATACGCCCGAGAGCAGACCCCGAGGGTCTCGCGGACGTTGTGATCTGTGATCAGTACACCGATGTCGCGATGCGTCAGCTCACGGATGATGCGCTGAATATCCAGTACCGAGAGAGGATCGACGCCCGCGAAGGGCTCGTCGAGGAGCATGAAGCGCGGATCGGCAGCCAACGCACGAGCGATCTCCACGCGGCGGCGCTCACCACCCGACAACGAGAGTCCAAGACTCCGGCGCACATGTCCGATCCGCAGTTCCTCGAGTAACTCCTCCAGCCGGCGCTCGCGTCCGGCGCGCTCGAGGTCGGGTCGGGTCTCGAGGATCGCGAGGATGTTGTCTTCGACGGAGAGCTTGCGGAACACCGATGCTTCCTGCGGCAGGTAACCCAACCCCAGTTGCGCACGGCGATGCATCGGGAGGAGGGTGACATCCTTCTCCCCGACGTAAATGCGTCCGGAGTCGCAAGGGACCAGACCCACCATCATGTAGAAGGCCGTCGTTTTGCCCGCGCCATTGGGACCCAGGAGGCCGACCACCTCGCCGTTGGAAACTTCGATAGACAGGTCCTTTACGACCTGGCGCGTCTTGTAGCTTTTCGCCAGGCCGGTGGCTTTGAGTGACGCCATGGTCAGTGTGGCGTCGACTGCTGCGCCGCTACGGGCGGAGGATTTTGAGCGGGGTCCTGGGGTGGAGCGGACGCCTGCGGCTTCGCGGGATCGGGCGGAGGCGTGGGCTTCGGCTTGTTGGATCCGGCGCCGTCGACCTTGGGCCCTTCATTCGGAATGATCGTGACGTGCACGCGGTCGGTTCCGGGCGATGTCGTTGCCTCCACGTGTTCCTCGCGTAGGTTGTATACGATCACCGGGCCGCGGATGTCGCCGCTGTGCCCGTCGGTGACCCACGCGTCGTCTGACAGACGCACGGTGCCCGGGCCAACCTCGTAGACAATCTGGTTAGCGTGGCCGCGTGCGATGACGTTGGAGTCCTCGCGTTTCTGGTCGAATTCGGCGGGGTTTCCGGTGGCCGTCGCGCGTTTGAGCTGGTTGTCCTCGAACTCGACAATGGCCTGGTCGGAGCGCAGGTTCCCACTCTGCTCGGCGTTGATGCGCACGTTGCCGGCGAATGTCCAACGGCTGTTCTTGAAGTCACTCGCGGTGGCCAACGCCCGGTCCGCGCGCACGGTCATTTTCCCGTACGTGATCGTGACGTCCTTCAGGCGCATCATGTGCGTCTTGTAGTCGGCCTCCATCGAGGCCGCGTCATAAGTGATTTCCGGCGGCCGCTCTTGCGTCTTGGCCGTCGCGGGCACGGGCACGTGGAACCCTGCCAGGAGCACTACCGCTGCCGCAAGGACGCGAGCGCTCCCTCGACTGTTCATGGCACGACGCTTTGTGGAGGGCAAACTCATTTCTGCGAGCCGGGCAACTTGTTGGGCACCGCTGTGCCGCGCACTGACGATTCTAACTGCACGCGACCGTCGTTCAAGGAGGCGCGCATCCCTTTTCCCTTGATCTCCTGGCCGGACCACGTGAGCGTGACAGGGGCCCTGGTACTCGCGATCTTGGTGTTCGTGTCGAAAGTGAGCTGGTTGGTGACGATTTCCGCGGGCTGCTGCGTTCCCTGCGGTGTTCCATTGACGTGCACGTCGTCGGATAGTTCAACAATCCCCGTATTCTGACCCAATTGGCCGTGATCGCCGCGCGCGGTCCACAAACCGCCATTGGCGTCGTAAAAGCCGAGGTTGGCCTGTTCCAGCTCCACAGTGCTGTCGTCCGGCTGTTGGCGGATGACGTCCGCGTCGAGAGTGTACAGGGGATGTCCATCCGGCCCGGTCTGTATGAGCTTGGCGTCGCGCGCGGCGTAACCGGGGTCGCGCGGTTCCTCCACTATGGTTGGAGCGATGGTCTCGGTTTGTTGCCCGCCGAACACGATCGTGCCGCCAATGACGACTATGAAAACCAGGGCGGCGAAGATGCGGTAGATCATCTCCCGCGCGCCTTGTGGGCCAGCAGATAGTCACACACCTCGCGCACCGCACCATGGCCTCCGGGGAGCTTGGTGATCAGGTGGGCCGCGTGGCGGGCTTCGGGATGCGCGTCCGCAACAGCGAAGGCGAGCGCGACCTTACGCATGAGGGGCACATCCGGCAGGTCGTCGCCGACGCAGGCGCAGGCCGACGGTTCGATTTTCAAACGGGCGCAGAGCCGGTCGAGTTCCTCAACCTTGTCTTTCGCGCCCTGATATACGTGTTCCACGCCGAGCTCCCGGCAACGGATGTCGACCATTTTCGACTTCCTGCCAGAGATCACGGCGACCTCGATCCCCGCGCGCGCGACCTGTTTGATTCCCAAGCCGTCGCGGACATGGAACAGCTTGAGCGCCTCGCCGCGCGGGCCGAAATACAGACGGCCGTCGGTCAATACGCCATCGACATCCAATACCAACATGCGAATGGCGGCGGTGTTCTTGGCGCGACTCAAACGACACCGGCACGAAACAGGTCGTGGATGTTCAGCGCTCCGATCAGGCGTCCCTGCTCATCGGTCACCGGAAGGGCTGTGATCCGGTACACCTCCATGAGGTGCACGGCCTCGGCCGCCAGCTCGCGCGGACCGATGGTCTTGCAGTTGGGAGTCATGACTTCACTCATGAGGGTGGAGTGCACGTCGAGCTGCTTGTCGAAGGTCCGCCGCAGGTCTCCATCGGTGAACACGCCGATCACGCGATCGTCCGGGCTCACTATCACGGTCATACCCAAGGCCTTGCGGGACATCTCGAGGAGTCCATCCCGAAGTTTCTCGTCCGGAGCGGTGCGAGGAACCGCATCTCCGGTGCGCATCAGGTCTTCGACGTGCAGCAGCAGCTGCCGTCCGAGCGTGCCGCCGGGATGGGAGCGAGCGAAGTCCTGTTTGGTGAACCCGCGCGCTTCCAGTAGCGTCACCGCCAGTGCATCGCCCATGGCAAGAGTCGCGGTGGTGCTCGCGGTCGGAGCAAGATTCAACGGGCAGGCCTCCTCGGCGACGCTCACGTCGAGTGTCACGTTGGCAGCGCGGCCCAGAGTGGAATCCGTTTTCCCCGCCATGACGATCAGCGGCACCGCAAGCCGCTTCAGGTGCGGGAGCAGGACGACGAGCTCCGGGGTCTCGCCCGAGTTCGAAAGGGCCAGGACCACGTCCGTGCGGGTGATCATGCCGAGATCACCATGGCCGGCCTCCGCCGGATGAAGGAAGAACGAGGGGGTCCCCGTGCTGGCCAGCGTGGCGGCGATTTTTCGCGCGACGTGACCGGATTTGCCCATCCCGGTTACCACGACCCGTCCTTTGCATCCGAGGCAGAGGTGGCACGCCGCGGCGAACCTGTCGTCAATCCGCGCCAACAGCCCCTCGACCGCACTGGCCTCGATGGCGAGAGCGCGACGGGCCGACGCCAGCAGGGTCGAGATGTCGTCGGCGGGTGGGGTGGCGGCTCTGGTCATGGTCTGCAGAACTGTTGCTGATCCGCGATTATAGGCGTGAGCGTCTGCCTAAGTACGCTGTGTGAGGCCCGTCTCCCCCTTCTGGCTCGGCAT
>DAITMW010000145.1:16023-17644 GCA_036834945.1 Steroidobacteraceae bacterium | reverse complement strand
TCAAACTCTGTCGTCATGAAACCGCTCACGCATATTGAAACAACATCATGAAGCCGAGATCCATGTGATTCTGCTGGTGGCAATGAAACAGGGTCGGGCCGGGATTGGCGGCGGTGAATTCCACTTCCGCGGTGGTCCCGGCACCTACCAGCAGGACATCCTTGACGATACCCTGAATACCTCGACCCTGGAGCTCGAAACTGTGGCGATGCAGGTGCAGCGGATGATCGTCCTGACTCCGGTTGATCAGCCGCAGGCGGTAGCGGCCACCGGCCCGGAGGGGGTCGGAAGGGACCTCGGGATAAGACTTGCCATTGATCGTCCAGGCTTCCATGGCACCGTGCCCCCGGAATCTGGATTCGAACACGAGCGGAATGACGGTGGGCGGGTCGGAGCCGGGCGGCGCGGCCGACCGGGCATCGGGCGCGAATGCGTCATAACTCCAGATCAGGTTCGGCGGCTGTTGCCAACGCGGCTGACCGGACTGATTGGCATACTCGACGACGGCACCGAGGCCGGCGGCCTGAATGTGCTTGCGAACCTCGCCGAGAATCCAGACACCCGGGTTGGTCATCTCGACAACCGCGCAGACGCGCTCGGCGGGCGCGAGACGTAACATCGGGACCGGCCGTGACGTGACCACCGGATTCCCATCCAACGCCACGACACGCAGAGCATGTCCGGCGAGCGCGACCCAATGGGTCTCGGTCGGGCTGGAGTTGAGGATGTGCAGCAACACCCGTTGTCCCTCGCGCACGCGCAGAGGCTCGCCGAACCCAAGGGTCCTGGAGTTGATGGTCGACACGTTGTAGGCCGGATTCATGGCACCATCGTCACTCGACAACAGGTGACCGTCCCAGTCGTGCAAGGCGAGGAAGAACTCCTGGTCGTAACGAGCGGGATCGTCGCGCGGCTCGACCATGAGGAACCCGTGTTGGCCGCTATATTGCGCACGAGTAAGATCTCCCATCGCCATGGTGTGCGTGTGGTACCAGCGGAATCCGGCGGGGCGCGGTGTAAAGGTGTAGCGCGCGGTGGTGTTTGGAGCAATGGCCGGCGTACCCTCCTCTGTCGCGCCATCGATGCCCGCTGGTAAGAAGAGACCGTGCCAGTGAACGACCTCCGGAGTGTCACTCCGGTTCGTGACTTCGATGGTCACCTCACGACCCTCTTTGAGACGCAGAAGTGGACCGGGAGACTGGCCGTTGTAGGTGGTGGTCTTGAGTCGCTGCCGCGGCGAGAGATCGAGCGTGACCGGGGCGATCTCGATCCTGTAATCGGGCTGGCGGGGCGGCGCGGCAGGCTCGCGGGACAGGGCAACAGGCCCGTGAGCGGCAGCGGCGGGCGCCCGTGACTGCGGGGCAGCGGGCCGCGCGCTCAGAACTGCGGCGACTCCCGCGGCTCTCAGAAGGTCACGCCGCGAAATCACCGGTCGCCACCCTGCATCACCGGTCGCCACCCTGCGCACCCGGCGTCGGAATCGAGCGCATCAAATTCCCAACTCGTCATGGCAACTTGACCTTGGCGTCCTGCCGCTGAGCGCGCACGGTCGCGATCCGCTTCAACAACTTCTGCTCCTCCTCATGATCTCCGAGTGTCCTGTCAATGACAGCCAGCTGCT
>DAITMW010000145.1:4124-15923 GCA_036834945.1 Steroidobacteraceae bacterium | reverse complement strand
AACTTCTGCTCCTCCTCATGATCTCCGAGTGTCCTGTCAATGACAGCCAGCTGCTGCATCGTCTCGAGCGTCTGGTCGCTGTCGGCTCCGAGCACGCGTAATTGCCGCTCCAATGTATCACGCTCCATCTTCTGCGCGTCGCTGCTCTGCCCCTGCCGCGCGAGGATCCAACCCAACTGAGCCGTCGATTCCAACGTCCTCGGATCGTCAGCACCAAAAAGCTTGCGCCGCGCGTCGAGCGCGATCTGCGCGGTCCTATTGGCGCTATTCAGGAGCCCGAGGTTGAGATAGGCGCGCGCAACCAGGTAAATGACCTGCGATTGGAGGTCGGGGTCTTTCGAGAGATTGGCCGTAGCATCGTAGACCGCCTGATCGAGGAGCTCGTGAGCGGTGATACCGGCGCCGCTCTCGTTGAGCGGGTCATCCAGCCTGAACAACCCTATGGCGAGATTGGCCACCCGCTCGGCCCGGGCGCGCTCCTTCTTGGCGCGATCCAGTTCCTGCATGGCCTGCGCGTGACCGCGCTGCGCAGGATCTGACCGATGGGTCCGCGAGCCGATCCACACCCCCAAGGCCACCGCCAGAACTATGGAGGCACCAACAGCTAAGAAGTGGCGGTTAGTCTTCGCCGCGATAGGCATCGAGTGCGATACGCCCACCCGCCTCTGTAACTCTTTCCTGGTCGCGCTCGCACAGGGAGTCGGCGATCAAATCCAGGCGCTTCCAGGCCGGGAAAGGCTGGTGCCCCTGCTCGTCCGGCACATGCGGAGAAAGGGTGTGGCTGTCGAGTTTGTGCACGTAGCGGCCGCAATTGACAAAGATCTGCTCGGCCGTGACGCGCACCAGGTGCTGGGCACCGGGAAAGTACGTGGATGCAGCACCGAGGGCATCTGACGGCAGGATGCAGGCGTCCCCTTGCACGCGCAGCCGCCTCGGCGCATGAAAATCAATGAAGAGCATGCCGACGTGAGCCCTCCCGGCGATGTTGCCCAGTGACAGGAACATGCCGTTTCCGTCGTACACGGGGAAAACCAGCTGGTTGGGGGCGATGACGCGAACGAAGCCGGGGGCGCCACCCTTGTAGGAGACCGTCGGTCTGCCGCGAGCATCGACCGTGGCGAGGAAAAACAGCGCCACACTTTCAATGAACGAGCGGTCATTCGGCTCGAATTCGCTGTGCGCCAACGATTCCAGGCGATCCGCCAGCCGCCGGCTATCGTGCTGGTCCTGGAAGGATCGGTGCGCCTCGTCGTAGAGCTCGCTCAAGGTCCCCTCCTGCCTGCCCGCGATCGGGCAATCTCGAATACCAATACGAGAATACCAGCACCGCCGGCAGGTACCAGACGTTACGCGAGCGCCATCTTGGCCATCACCGCGGCCGCGCCGGCGAAGTAGGCGTAATCCCTAGAATTTCCTCGTGCACCCCGGTCAGGCCATTCGACGATGGCATCGAGCACCGGCCGCAGCCCGCAGCCCAGCTCGGTGAGGCTGTACTTGACCCGCAACGGCAGCCCGTCGTATTGCTTGCGGGTGATCAGCCCGCGCTGTTGCAACTCCCTGAGCTCACGACTCAACACCCGGGGCGTCACGGATTTTCCCAACGGGCCCTTCAACAGGGATGCTCGAATCTCACTTCGAGCGCCGCTTGGCCGTATCCTTTTTGTCCGTACTGTGGAGAAGCTCTCGCAGCGCCCGACATGAGGTCCTGAGCAACTCCGATCGCTTACTGAAGCCCGGGCAGACCGATTCGAGCCTCGAGCCGGCCGGGCTCCGGGGGATGACGGGCCGCGGGATTGAACTCGCCCGACTGCCGGTACCAGAGCTCGGCATACAGCCCACCCTGTCGCAACAGCTCGGAGTGCGAGCCGTCGGCGACAATGACGCCCCGTTGCAAAACGATGAGCCGGTCCATGTCCATCACGGTACTCAGCCGGTGCGCAATGGCGATTACCGTCTTCCCGACCATCGCCTCGCGCATCGCCTCCTGGATGATCTGCTCGCTATGACTGTCGAGCGCACTGGTGGCTTCGTCGAGCAACAGTATGGGCGCGTTACGAAGGATCGCGCGCGCGATGGCAATCCGCTGGCGCTGACCACCTGAGAGCTTGATGCCGCGCTCGCCGACCAGGGTCTGATAACCGTGCTCGAGGTCGACGATGAAGTCATGGGCATGAGCGCGTTGCGCTGCCACCATCACCTCTTCGTCCGTGGCCCCTGGTCGACCATAACGGATGTTCTCGATGAGAGTCCGGTTGAACAGGCTGGTGTCCTGGGGAATCAGGCCACACGCCGCACGCAGGCTTGCCTGCGTGACATCGCGGATATCCTGACCATCCACACGAATGGCACCATCGGTGACGTCGTGCAGGCGCATCAGCAATCCCATCAAAGTTGTCTTGCCGGCTCCGCTGGGACCCACGAGCCCGACCCTCTGCCCGGGCGGGATGTGCAACTCGAAGTCCTTCACAATGTTGCGGGGCCCACGTCCGGTCGCATCGTAAGCAAATGCGACGCGCTCGAAGTGAATCGCGCCTTGCCGCACCACCAGGGGCGCGGCGTTGGGACGATCCTTTATGGACGGCGGGACGATCAATGTCTCAATGCTCTCCCGCGCGGCGCCGAGATGTTCGTAAAATTCCGGTATTCGTTGGCCGAGGTTATAGGCCGTTTGCAGAAGCGAGCCGGTGAGCGCGGTGATCATGACGAAGTCGCCCGCACCGATCGCGCCTCGCACCCAGGCATACAGCGCCCCTCCAACGAAGGTGAGCCACATGAGGATATCCATTACGTACTGCACGCATCGCAGGCGCACGACGGAACGATAGAGGGCCATGCGACGCGCCCGCTCTTCGCCGGTGTACTGCTGCAGCTCCCGATCCTCGACCGCCTGGTTGGCGAAAAAGAACACGTTGCGGATGTTGGTGATGACGTCGACTATCCGGCCCGTCACCGCCGCGCGCGCTTCGTTGTTGACGGCTGACCGCCTGGTGCATTCCTGGCCCACGAACAGACTTGCCACGAAATAGACCGCGATGCTCACGGCGGCGACGGCACAGAACAGTGGACTCGCGACGTAAAAGAAAGCAGCGACGAACACGAAGAACATGGCGCTCGGGATGAAATCGAACACCATCATATCGAACAGTATCAGGACTTCGTCGGGGAGCAGTACGGCGCGGTGCGCGATCTTGCCGGACAGTGTGCTTTCGAAGTAGGCCGGCGAGAGCCGCTGCGCATAGGCGAAGACCTCTTCCTTCATACGCACCAGCATTGAAGAGCGCGTGTGATAGGAGCAGAACCACATCGCGCCATCGAGCGCGAAGCGCGCCATGACCAGCACCGCAAACAACCTGAACGGCGCGGTCAGCGCGTGGCTGGCCTCGGCCGCCGGGTTGTGGAGGGCCAGCACCGTATCGGTGAGACGCTTGGTCGCATAGGCGATGGAGGCGAACACGGCCCGGCCGAGCACCGGGAATAGCAGCAGGCCCAGACAACCCCAGATGAACTGTCGGAAGAAATGGAAGGCAAACGGGAGCAGGCGATCGGGCAGAGCGGGACGCTGATCTTGCACGTTAAAGCTTTCGCGCCTCCAGGTCACCCGGCGTCCTCGCCGGGCCGGGATTGTAGCGTGAGCGGTATTGCGCGAACAGTCCGCGTCGACGTTGGAATCAGGCCCTGGTCGCCGCCGTCACCCGATTGCGTCCCTCCTCCTTGCTTCGATACGTCGCCTGGTCCGCTCGTCCGAGCAATGCGTTCGCGTCATCTTGCGCTCCGAGAGCGAGCTCCGCCACGCCAAAGCTCGCTGTCACGTTCAGCTCGACCTCACTCGTTAGGATCGGAGCTTCCGCGAGTCCCTGCCGTACTTTCTCCGCGACATGGAGCCCGCGCTCGACGGGCGTCTCCGGAAGCACGAACACGAACTCCTCCCCACCACTGCGCGCCATCCAGTCGGACTCTCGGATGAGCCCGCGGGCGCGCCGTGCGAAACCGACCAGGACCTGATCGCCCACGGCGTGCCCATGCCGGTCGTTGACCTGTTTGAAATAGTCGAGGTCGGCCATCAGGACGGTCAACGGGTGCTGATACCGACGGGCTCTCCAGATCTCGCAACGCAACTGGTTCATCAGGTAACGCCGGTTGAACACCTCGAGCAGCGGGTCCATGACGGAGAGGCGATAGGCGTCACGCTGTAACTGGACGATGCGTGAGCCGTTCTTGAGCCTGGCCATCAATTCCAGCTCACTCGGCGGTTTGCGCACGAAATCGTCGGCGCCGGCCTCGAGCCCCGCGGCGACGTCGGCATCCTGCGTGTGCGACGTCAGCATGAGAATGTAGACGTAGTTCATCAGGGAAGCGTCCCTGATACGCTGACACAACGTGGTACCGTCGATTCCCGGCATGTCCAGATCGGTGACGAGAATGTCGAAGGTTCCTTCGAGGATACGCGTGAGGGCGTCCTCCCCGTTGGCGGCTGTCTCGACACTATAGCCCGCCCGGCGCAGCAGCCGCTCGAGAACGAGCCTCTGTGTTGGATCGTCTTCCGCGATCAGTATCTTCATTGCCGGAGTCACGCGCAACGCCTCAGGTGACTCACGGTGTCCGTCAGAGCACTGCGCGCTTTCGCAAGCAACTCCTCCAGGGCGGCGTGCTCGCCGTTTCGGGCCGCTGCTTCGAGCTTTTGTGCGGCATCCGCCGCCGCCGCCGCTCGAATGGAGCCGCTCGCGCCCTTCAGCCGATGCGCCAGTCGCGCCGTCGTGGCGGAGTCGCGAGCGGCTACCGATTTTTCCATGTCGGCCAGGAGATTGGCGCTGTTCGCAATGAAACTATCAATCAACTCGCGCAGGAAATTCCCATCACCTGCCACCAGGGCGGTCAGAGCGGCCTCATCCACGAATTGCGCGCTCTCACCGGTGCCATTGGGCGCCCTCACGGTCTGCTCGGACACGGCTCCGGACCGCTTCCCCACCAGGTAGCTATCGAGACACCTGACGAGCTCCATGCGATCAATGGGCTTCGTCAGAAATGCATCCATACCCGCCGCGAGGCACTTGGTTTCGGCGCCACTCATGGCGTCCGCCGTGAGAGCGATGATGGGTGTTCGCTTCGTACCCACCTGGCGCGAGCGGATCTGCCGCGTCGCCTCGAAACCGTCCAGCACCGGCATCTGGCAATCCATCAGGATCAGGTCGGGTCGCAGCCGCTCATATTGCTCCACCGCCTCCCGGCCATCGCGTGCGACGGAAATCTGCTCGTACCCAAATTGCTTCAACAGCGCCGTCACGACGTCGAGATTGGTCGGGTCATCTTCCACGACCAGTATGGATTGACGGGCACGGCCCGTATTCTCTCGAAGGTAGTCGCGCGTAATCAGAGGCTGCGTCCTCGAATGCCAGTCCTCAGCGACCGCCGCCAACGCGGCCAGCAGAGTGTCGATCAATTCGGCCTGCATGACCGGCTTCACCAGGAAGCCGGAGAAACCCAGACGCGCGAACCTCTCGTGGTCCTCGCTACCTCCAGAGGACGTCAGCAAGACCAGGCGCGTGGCTTTCAGCTTGGGATCGGCCTTGATCAGGCCGCCGAGTTGCTCTCCATCGCAGCCCGGCATCTGGTAATCGATCAAGGCCACCTCGAAAGGGGGCTGCGCGGCGCGCAGGGCTCGCAGCGCCTCCTCCGCGGAACCAACACACACGCAGTCGAGCTGGTAACGCTGCAGATGCCCCTCGAGCACATCACGATTGGCCTGATTATCATCCACCACGAGGACTCTCTGACCATTGAGCCCCGTCAGGGCACGCAATCCACGTTGGGAGTGCCCGGCGGCCACTGCGAACCTGGCGGTAAACCAGAACGTGGAGCCGGTACCCGGCACGCTCGCGACATTGATCTCGCCCCCCATCAGGGCAACCAGCCGCTTGGCGATGCTGAGGCCGAGTCCTGTGCCACCGTAGCGGCGTGTCGTCGAGGAGTCGGCCTGCACGAACGGGGCGAACAGCGCCTGGATGCGCTCTGGCGGTATGCCGATCCCCGTATCCCGGACCTCGAAGCGCAGCATCAACTCCTCCGCGGACTGCTCGAGCAGCCTGACCCGGATGGCAACCTCGCCGTGCTGCGTGAATTTGACGGCATTCGTGGCCAGATTGACCAACACCTGACGCAGCCGGGTCGGGTCTCCCCTGACCTGCTCCGGCAGGTGCGGATCGACGTCGGGCGGAATGATCTCGACGTGCTTCTTGTCCGCCTGGACCGCAACCAACCGTGCGACCTGCTCGACGATGTGCCGCGGATTCATGTCGACATTCTCGAGCTCGAGCTTGCCCGCTTCGACCTTGCTGATATCCAGGATGTCGTTGATGATCCGCAGCAGCTCGCGCGCGGCTGCCAGCGCGGTGCCGGCATAGCGTCTCTGCAGGGGCTGCAGGGGACTATCCAACATGAGCTCCAGCATGCCGATGACCGCATTCATGGGCGTGCGGATCTCGTGCGACATGTTGGCCAGAAACGCACTCTTCGCCTCGCTCGCCGTGACGGCGGTCAGCGCCGCCTCCTCCAGTTTGGCCCGGCCGTCCTGGATCTGGTCCAACATGCCGTTGAACGCATCGGTCAATTGCCCCAGCTCATCGACACCGTACTTCATCGCCCGCACGGTCAGATCCCTTTCCGTTCTGACGATCGCGACGGCACGGGCGAGTTGCGAGACCGGCTCGGAGATCAGCGCCCGCAGTCTTTTCCCTATCAACAGGGCACAGCCGAAGGCCACCAGGGCGACGATCATGGCCAACACCGCATTGCGCTCCAGGCGCAAGTACATTTCATCCAGGTCGGATCTGAGAAAGACCGTGCCCAGGCTCTCGCCGTTGAATGTGATGGTACGGAACAGATCGACGCCGCCACCCTCGAACCGCGGATCATCTGCTTGCAGTCGTGACACCGGGGGCAAAAACTTCCGTGACCCGGTGGCGCGTCGATACTGTGCCAGGACGGCGCCCTGGTTATCATAGAGTGCCGCGCCGATGATGTGACGATTCGCCGCCAGCGATTCCAGTATCCGGGTCGCTCCCGCCTCGTCACGAAATGCCAGGGCCGCGGAGCTCGAATAGGCGATCGATTCCGCCGTGGTCGACAGGTCGCTCACCGCTGCCGCACGGAAGTCAAAGAAATCGTACGCGGCGATCGCGACGCAGGTAATCAAGAGGGCCGTGACACAAGGGATCGTCGCCAGGAGCGTGAGCTTGTGGCGAACGGAGAGATCCCTGAGGATACGCGGTACGTTCACGGTGAAAATCGTGCCGCATCGACCCGATCGGCCAATGTTCCGAGCGCGCCGCTGACAACCAACCCCGACGCGATGACGTTCCCCGGGTGAATCGCGATCCGGTACGTGTCCTGGCTATCCCAGAGAAACTGGACCATCCCGCCGCGGTACGCGAAGTCTCTCTTGTTGCTCACCGTGAGGACCGCGGCAGGCACCGGGAACGGCCAGAGCTGATCAGCAGTCCGCGCGTCGAGATAGAGAATCCGGCATGCGGCGCCCGCAGCCGTATCACTCAGCTCCGTGGGCGCCGACAGGACCTTGACGATGACGGTATGCCCGCGAAGTTGAGTCCAACTCTCGCTTGCGGCGAGCGCCGTCTCGAGCCTTTTCTGGACTACAGAAGAGCGCAGGAAGCAGATCGTAGCGGGCTCGGCGAGCGGTGCGGACGCCGGCCACTGTACGAATTTGAAGAGATTGACCAGGAAGCTGGCCTCGACCTGGCCCGGTACGTGACTCTGCACACCAAAGGCGGAGGCTCCCCCGGCACGCACGGCACTCGCGTGACCATCCAGGCATACAAACAACACAAGCACCACCAGGAGGGACGAGGCGCGCATGTTGAGACATTATGTGTCATCGCGTCGCAGCATCCGTGTGACACTTCACGAAACTTCAAATCGCGGGCGGCCTTCCTCTGTGGCAAACGCGTTGATTGCTGCAATGCACTGGCAGTCCCAGCGGCTAGCCCTCACCTGGCGGCTGTTTGCGGACGATGCTGGTGGCCATGGTGACAACTGACGCAAGGTCACTGAGATGACCAGGCACGACGAGCGTCGTGCTCTCCTTCGCTAACTTGCCGAACTGGCGCACGTACTCCTCCCCAATCCGCAGCTGCATTGCCTCGATTCCACCGCGCTGATTCAACGCATCGCCGACCCTGCGCAGGCCTTCGGCAGTAGCTGTTGCAACCGCGAGAATTGCCGCGGACTGACCTTCCGCCTCATTGATCTGCTGTTGCTTGCTCGCCTCGGACGCCTTGATGACGCGCTGCTTCTCGCCCTCTGCCTGGTTTATCTTGGCATCGCGCTCACCCTCTGATGCCAACACAACCGCACGCTTCTCGCGCTCGGCGCGCATTTGCTTCTCCATGGCGGACAGCACGTCCTTGGGAGGCGCGATGTTCTTGATCTCGTAGCGCATCACCTTCACGCCCCAGGCACCCGAAGCCTTGTCGAGCTCGGCTACGACGTTCGCGTTGATCGTGCCGCGGGCTTCGAACGTACGATCGAGCTCGATCTTGCCGATCTCGCTCCGCAGCGTCGTCTGCGCGAGTTGGGCG
This sequence comes from Steroidobacteraceae bacterium, assembly GCA_036834945.1. Lineage (GTDB taxonomy): Bacteria > Pseudomonadota > Gammaproteobacteria > Steroidobacterales > Steroidobacteraceae > 13-2-20CM-66-19. Next base: position 7,332 of record DAITMW010000145.1, on the reverse strand, counting down.
ATCGCGAAGCTGTAATTGGTGATGCCGTAGGACGCCAGGTGCGGATCGAGCACCTGCATGTAAAGCACCGCATCGACGCCGACCTGGACATTGTCGCGCGTGATGCAGACCTGCTCGGCGACATCGAGTGCCTGCTCTTTCAGGTTGTGCCGATAGGCGACGCGCTCGACGAACGGAATCAGGATGTGGAATCCCGCCTGCAGGGTGCGACTGTACTTGCCGAGACTCTCGATGACGTAGGCGCTTTGCTGTGGGACGACTGTCGCGGTCCGCGCGACCACGATCACTACGACAATGGCGAGCGCGACGAAGACGTACGACATGGGCATGGGAGGCGTCCGTTTGAGTTGAGAAAACTTGTTGTTCAGGTATTGGGACGGACGAGCAGCGTAAGACCCTGGACCCGCTCGATCCGGGCATTCGCACCGGAAGGGATGGACTCGCTGCTCTCATTGCACACGGTCCAGAACGTACCGCCATGCTCGGCCCGGCAACTCTCCCCGGGCGCCAGCGCCACCGGCAGGGTCATGACCCCGCCGACGGGACCGGGCGGAGCCGAAGAAACCGCATCCCGATGCAACCGGGCATAGAGCCGGCTACGAAAGGACACCATCAGCAAGAGAGCCAGCACCCCGAACACGGCCCACTGCACCCACGGCTCGAACGGATAGACCAGCCCGGTCATCAGGCCGACGAGGATGGCCGCGCTGCCGATGAATACGAGGTAAAACTGCGCGTTCACGAAGGCCAGTTCGGCCCCGAGAAAGATCGCGCCGCCGATCACCCATCCCCACCAGCTCATTTGAGCGTCCCTCTTTGCCTATGGCGCTCGCGCGCCGAAAGCTTCTTTCCCAAGTATAAGCTCGGCCAAATGCCCGCGACATGCTTATCTTAAGCTGGAGGTAGGCCGTGTGTCGCCACATTCGCGGTGCTTCCCCGCACTGTGGCGCAATGCCCCTGTGACGCGCACCGGGACCGGCGTACCCGCACCAACAGGACGCGGCCCCAACACTTCGCTCGATGCTCCGCACTTGGCTTATTTGCGCGCCGACGCTCTGGAATTTTTCGCGGGGTGTGGCTCATACTGGCCACACGGGGATACGAATAATTCGCGGTCAACACCAACCGCATCCAAGTGCGGGCCGTGACCGCCGAACAACAGCACGACAACAAGAAGATATCCGTGAAAAACAATACTTTAGCCCTGGTCACCTGCCTGTTGTTTCTTACTGTCGGCAACTTGCTGCACGCGCAGCAGGCAGTGCTGCAGCGAGGCTACGATCCCGGTCTCTCGGGAGCGAACCTGAGTGAGACGACGCTGACCACGTCGAACGTCACCCCCAGTACGTTTGGCCTGGTTGCGACCTTGCCCGTGGACGCCGACGTCTATGCCCAGCCGCTCTACGTACCGCACGTGGCCGTCGCCGGCCAAGGCACCCACAACGTCCTGTACGTTGCATCGATGAACGACACGCTCTACGCGTTCGACGCGGATAGCGGCACCCAGTTGTGGTCGGTCAACTTCGCGAGCCGCGTCGGCGCGACGCCGGCACCGATTGCCAACTTCACCTTCTCGGGCAACCAGAACATCGTGGGCAATGTCGGGATCCTGAGCACGCCCGTCATCGATGCATCGACCAACATCATGTATCTCGTCGCCTGTACGCTCGAGAACAACACATTGGTGTGGCGCCTGCACGCGGTCGACATCACCAATGGCAGTGAGCAGCTGCCGAATGTCGTGGTCTCCGGCACCTATGCCGGACTGACCTTCGATGGGCGCTACCAGACACAACGCACCGCACTGACGTTGGCCGGCAATCAGGTCGTCTTCGCCTTCGGCGCCGTGGAACTGGAATACAGCGGCGGGTACTCGGGCTGGGTGATGGCGTATAGCAAGCAGACACTCGCGCAGACCGGGAGCTTCGCGACAGTTGCCACCGGCACCAAGGGCGGCGGCGTGTGGCAGTCAGGCCGACCACCGGCAGTGGACAGCGCCGGCAATGTGTACGTCTTCACCGGCAACGGCTGGCAGAGCGGCTACAACGGGACCAGCGCATTCAGCGAAAGCGTGCTGAAACTCGATCCCGCGAATCAACTGGCGCTGGTCGATTGGTTCACGCCTTCCAACTGGAGCTCGTTGGACAGCACGGACAAGGACCTGGCCAGCTCCGGGCCGCTCGTGGTGCCCAACACCAACCCCAGCCTGCTCGCCGGCGGCGGCAAGGCGGGCACCCTGTACCTGCTGAACACCGCGAATCTCGGCCATTACAGCTCCACCAACGCCGGAGCCCTGCAGGTGCAGAGCATCGCCCCGCAATTTCGGGGCGGCCCGGTGTATTGGCAGCGCTCGGCGGCGAACGGGGGCCCCTTGCTCTACCACTGGGGCGCGAACGACATGGTCAAGGCTTATGCCTTCGACGGCTCGAAGTTCGCGACGACGCCGGCTTACCAGGGAACCAACGCACCGGTCTATCCGGGCGGCATCCTGTCGATTTCCGCGAACGGCGATCAGCCCGGCACCGGCATCCTCTGGGCAACCGCCGCCCCCAGCGGCAATCTTTTCGACGACCCGACCGATCCAGGCATTCTCTACGCCATGGACGCGAGCAACGTGGCAACGGTGCTGTGGACCTCCAACATGAACTCCGCGCGGGACGCGCTGGGCAACTTCGCCAAGTTCGTACCTCCGACCATCGCGAACGGCAAGGTGTACGTGGCCACCTTCTCGAACAAGGTGGACGTCTACGGCCTGCTGCCGACGTTACCCCCGCCGCCGCCCACCGCCGCGACGCCGACCTTCAGTCCGGCACCCGGCAGCTATACCGCCGCACAACAGGTGACACTTGCGGATACCACTCCGGGCGCCGTCATTCACTACACGACCGACGGAACGACGCCCACGAGCTCATCGCCGACCTATGTTGGGACACCACTGTCGCTCAACGCGACCACTACGGTGGAAGCAATTGCCGTCGCGAGCGGCTACACCAACAGCGCCGTGGCCGTCGGAACTTACACGATCTCGGCCCCGGCAACGACGGTGAGCGTCGGATTGTCGGCCGCAGCCAATGTCGTCGGCATTGGCAAACTCGGCACGCCGGTCCCGAGCGGCGGCCTCGATGGCGGCGGTTCCGCCTACGCGACGGACCTGCTCGGTACCACTATCACCTGGTCCGGCGTGACCTTCACGCTGGGCACCACCGGC
>DAITMW010000145.1:0-4024 GCA_036834945.1 Steroidobacteraceae bacterium | reverse complement strand
GTCTCCCTCTCAGCTTCCGCGACGGTCGTCGGCATCGGCACGATTGGCAAGGCGGTCAGCAGCGGAGGGTTTGACGGAAACGGGTACGCATACGCGACCAACCTGCTCGGCACATCGGCCACCTGGTCCAACGCGACGTTTACGTTCGGCGCCGCAGGGGTCAAAGACGCGGTCGCGAATACAACCGTAACATTGCCTGCCGGCAAATACTCCAGCGTGAAGCTGCTAGGTGCCGGCGTTAACGGGAATCAGGCCAGACAAACCATCGTAGTGACCTACACGGATGGTACGACGACGAGCGTCACTCAGAGCTTCAGCGACTGGTATACGCCGCAGCGCTACCCGGGCGAATCGACTGCATCGACCATGGCTTATCGCGTCGCACCCAGCGGTGCGCAGAACAATGGGCCCTTGTACCTCTACGGGTACTCGCTCGCGATCAACAACTCGAAGACGGTCAAGAGCATCACACTGCCGAGGAATCGCAACGTGGCGGTGATGGCGATCGACCTGGTGCCTTGAGAGCACGAAGCTACACAGCAGCCTCGACGAGCACCTCGCGGTGGTCGTCGAGGCTGCATGGATCAGTGACAACAGGTGTTCGACGCCCAGATCGGTCTGGCAGGACTCGAGCTGTCGTAGATGACCAGGTTGCCGTCGTTCTGCATGATCGCCAACTGACCGAGTAACCCGGCGGAGTTGCTCTGCCAGAGCAGCTTGCCGCTGGTGTCATACTCGACCAGATTGCCGTCTGCCTGGAAAATGAGCTCGGACGGCGGCGAACCGGTGGCACCCGTCGACCACAGAACGGTGCCTCCCTGGCGCACGATGACATTTCCATCCGTCTGCAGGCGCAACGAAAAACGGCCGTCCTGCGAAGGCAGCGCCTGACCCGGTAGCAGCCCTTGCCCTGCCAGAGCCGTACCCGCCTGCCCATCCGGCTTCTGCATGGGCGCAACGCCCGAGGGGGTAAAGAGTCCCAGATTGACGGAGTTGGCGATAGCCTGCATGCCGGCATCGTTCGGGTGCAACCCGTCGCCGCTGCCGTTGACCTGATTGAAGGCGGGCCTGAAAAAAGTCGGATTGGCAGGATCGTGCACCGCGGTATCCTGGTCGATGACGGCATCACAACCGCTGCCGGCACTGCGGATGAACGTATTGACCTGCTCGCGGATCGGCTCCTGCGCCGCGCTCCAACCCGCGTACCCCGCATACGGAGTCAGCGTGGAACAATAGAACTTCAAGCCGTTCGCATGAGCCTGCGACATGAGCGTCTGAATGCCCGCGATCAGGTCTGTTGCGCTGGGTGGCGGATCATGCGAAGTCAGATCATTGATGGGATCGTCGGAGAAGATCACATAGCGCACATTGGCCTGCGCCAGGACATCGTGCTCGAAACGGTTCTGCGCGCTGAGGCCGGCCCCATCGCTCAACAGTTGATTACCGCTGATACCCTGGTTGACGACGCCAACGTTCAGCCCGGCGCCGATCAACCGCTGCGCCAGATCGTTTGTCCAGCGGGTGTTCGTATTGAAGCTCGAGTTGATGCCATCAGTGATCGAAGCCCCCAGAGCCACGACTGCCCCGGCGGCGGAAGCGTTTTGCACATCGAGATTGGTGAGGAAGAAATTACTCGTATATTGTGCAATCGGGTTGATCGTGGACTGCGCGCTCACATCCCCCGCGGCAATATAGCTGCTTTGGTTGCCGTTTTGATGAATGGTGTCGTTGGTGACAGCGGATGGCGTAGGGAAGTAGATGCTGACCGCATAGTCCGTCAAGGACTGGATGGTCATGGACACCGGATCACTCATCACCTCCCCATGCGGCGCGATCGTGACACTCGCCTGGCCGCTGAACGTCAGCGCGTGGTCGGTTCCAACGACCGCGGCCGACCCTGTGCCGATGGCGCGCGCGATGTGCACGTCACTGATCGACAGCGGTTGAGTTCCAAATAGATTCGATATGCGGATTCTGGCCGCCGTGCCGCCGATACTGGTCCGCAGGGTTTGTCGCAATGTCTGTTGATTGATCGTCGTACTGAAATTGCCCGTCTGTGGAGCAACCGACCAACTCCCGGTCCACGTGCCCGCCTGTGCCTGCGTCAACGATACGACGCCGCCCAGGCAGGCGGCGGGCACCAGCAGATAGAGTCCACGCCGTACTGTGTCCATTTTCACATGCAGTCTCCTCTGGAATTGAAACAGCTCGCGGGGCGCAAGCAGCGCGCCCGAATGCCCTGCCCATAATAGAACCAACACCAATACGGACCATTGAATAAAATGATCCAAGAGACGGCAACAGGTGTTCAGGTGTGAGCGATTCGATTGGGCGAGCCCGCGGCCGTCGGCGCAACGGAGGGCGAGGTCGGAGCAACACGATGTTGCGGCAAAGGCGCGCACCGCGAAATAGTCATGAAGCCAACACTGAATGCGCCTCGCGCCGCCGCTCAGCGCGCGGCGAGCTGGCAAACGCCAGCCTTCGAGGTGTCGTGCGACCGGAGCCGGGCTGACCGGCGAGGAGGGGATATGGGCCGTGGGGGATTGCTCTGTCCGAACGCTTCCCGGAATCGTCCGCGCATCCGAGTGAAGTAGGTATACCGGATTGATTTGACAAGAAAATCTGATCAAAGGCCCCATAGGTCGTCAGGACATCCCCCCGCGTCGACGGCGAGGTGCTGATCCAGGGGCACACGCCGCCCGCGCCTTCGGGGCGGTGTTTTCGTCAGGTAAAATCAGCCGCATGAGTACCCGAGCCGAGCGCCGCGCCCAGCGCGATGCAATCCGTCACCGTCGCCTCAATCGCATTCCATGGGTGCGCCTGGCCGCAGATCGCGGAGATACGAGAGCCATCTGCGGTTCCATCGATACACCGACGCCATGCTCCTGTCCGATGTGTGGCAACCGTCGGCGTCACGACGGTCGCTCCATTCAAGAACGACGTCACGGATGGATCTAAGCAGTCTCCTCCCTTCGGGCGCTGGGGCGCGCTGTCATTTTGGGGTCGGCTCTCCCAGCCGCATCGTCGCGACCGCGGTGTGCCCGGAGAAACCTTCTCCTAGGTTCGATAGTCGCTCCTGAAACGGGGCGCACCCGCAATGCAAAACCAATCGCCGTCGAGCTAGTACATCACAGCTCTGTCATCGCGCGGCGGGTAGCACCCTACTCGCACCCCGCCCGCTTGCGCGGCGTGGCTCGCCCCGGCGCCTCTCGTTCGGGGCTTTCCTTTCGCCATGGCGATGATTTCTCTCTACCAGTAATAGACGACCGGTTTGTGGAAGTCCGGCCAGTTCATTCCGTCCGAATCAACGCCGCCCAGCACCCGACGTAGTAACAGCTTCTGCTCACGGCGCGCAGGACGGGTCATAAAGATGTTGACCCACCAGCCGGGTGCCTCGTGCAAGAACCAGGAGCCATCGATACGCCAGGCCTTTTCCATCTCCCGGGTCCACCAGAACGTGCCCGTATGTGTGTAATGCCCATGCGACACGCCGAGGTAGTCCCAGGAGTATCGCAGCCGCTTCGCCTTTGTGTGTGCGGTGCGCCAGCGGCGCTCTGAACGATCCATAACATAGTCCTCATGTTGAAGTACCTATGTCATGACAACCTCCATAAAGTGGTGTCTGCGAACCATGCGTGCATTGTATGGCAGTAGCCGGCGTTTTCGTGTTTCCCAGCATCTACTCCGGCTCTAAGGACCCGACGTACTCGCCGCATGAATCCGGAATCGTTGTAGTCGTCAACGGTGCGCCATCCTGGACAAACTAACTGCGTCCAAGCTTCTTCGGCGCAGGAAAGACTTTCCGCCCTTGCACCAACAGCACAGAGTACCGATGCTTGGGTAAATCACTGCGATTAGCCTATCCCCGCTTGGGGGTGCGATAACATGAGCCGTATTCCTCGGCGGCTCATATTGTGCTGTAACAGCCGGTGATGGCTATGTGCCGCGCCCTACTAAGCGCTTGTTTTAAATGGTGGGCCGTGTAGGACTTGAACCTACGACCAAGAGATTAAGAGTCTCCTGC
>DAITMW010000144.1:3336-17965 GCA_036834945.1 Steroidobacteraceae bacterium | reverse complement strand
AGGCGCATCTGCTCGATGTGCTCGTTTACGGAGGAGTCCTTTTCGATGTAGGTGTCGGAGGACGGGACGTAGGCCTCCGGTTGGTAGTAGTCGTAGTAGGAGACGAAGTATTCCACCGCGTTATGTGGAAAGAACTCGCGGAATTCGCCGTACAGCTGGGCGGCGAGGGTCTTGTTGTGGGCCAGGACCATGGTGGGTCGCTGCACCTGTTGGATGACGTTGGCGCAGGTGGCGGTTTTCCCGCTGCCCGTGACGCCCAGCAGCGTCTGGTGCGCCAACCCCTCGTTGAGTCCTTCGACCAGCTTTTCGATCGCCTGCGGCTGGTCTCCGGCCGGCTTGAAGGGACTTTCGAGTTGGAACGGAATTTTCTCTTCCATGCCTTTATCCAATGCGTCGCTCAGCGCTGCCCGGGCGGCAGCGCGGATTGAGGTTTTTCGGGCGACGGAACAATGCGGCCCCGCCGCAAGAACACAAGCGTGGCGTATCCGCCGGGAGCGTGGTGAGAAGCGCTCCAATCCCGTAATATAGCTGTCCGCCCGATTTCTGGTGCACCACAGGAATTCCCGTGACCTTATCTCTTTCACGACGCGTCCAGCGCGTCAAGCCCTCGCCTACGTTAGCCGTCACCGCCCGTGCCGCCCGCCTCAAGGCGGAGGGCAAGGACGTGATCGGTCTCGGCGCCGGCGAGCCCGACTTCGATACGCCTGCGCACATCGCGCAAGCCGGTATCGATGCCATCAAGAACGGGTTCACACGTTATACGAACGTTGACGGCATCAACGAGCTGAAGGACGCGATCATCCAGAAGTTCGATGTCGACAACGGGATCAAGTACGAGCGCTCACAGATCCTGGTGTCATCTGGGGCCAAGCAGACGATTTACAACCTCTGCATGGCGGTGCTCGATCCGGGCGATGAGGCCATCATTCCCGCGCCCTACTGGGTGTCCTACCCGGATATGGTGATGCTCGCGGACGGCCATCCAGTGATGCCCTTCGCCGGCCCCGCGCAAGGATACAAGATCACCCCGCGTCAGCTGGCCGCGGCCATCACGCCGAAAACGCGCCTGGTGCTTCTCAACAGCCCGTGCAACCCCACGGGTGCCGCGTACACGCGTGCGGAACTGCGCGCGCTCGGCGAAGTGTTGCTCGAGTACCCGCGCATCATCATCGGCACCGATGATATGTACGAGAAGATTTACTGGGCACCGGAGCCGTTCTGCAGCCTGCTGACTGCGGTTCCCGAGCTCTACAACCGCACCGTCACCATCAATGGCGTGTCGAAAGCGTACGCGATGACCGGCTGGCGTATCGGCTACTGCGGCGGTCCTAAGGAAATCATCACCGCGATGAGCACGATCCAGGGGCAGTCGACGTCGAATGCCTCGAGCATCTCGCAGAAGGCCGCCGCTGTTGCGCTGTCGGGTGATCAGTCCTGCGTCGCCAAGATGAATGAAGCGTTCAAAGCGCGGCATGACTTCGTAGTGCAGGGACTCAACGCCCTACCGGGTGTCAGCTGCCTGCCGGGTGCCGGAACGTTCTACGCTTTCGCCGATGTGTCGAAGGCGATCACCGCTCTCGGATGTCGTGAGGACGGCGAGTTCGCTGAGCTTCTCTTGAACGAGGGTGGCGTTGCGGTGGTGCCGGGTGGTGGCTTTGGTGCCCCTGGGCACATCCGCATTTCGTTTGCCACGAGCATGCAGAATCTCGAGAAGGCGATCGAGCGGATGGGGCGCGTGTTGTCGGGCCGCGGCGCGGTCGCGAAGAGCGCCTGAACCGATGAGGCCTGGTCCCTGGACTAGGCGACTTCTACGGTGGCTGGCGCGGGCCCGTTCCGAATTGATCCAGGGCTCGCGCCAGAACTCGCCGCCAGCAACCCCTTCCCTTCCAGCACTTCTCGCATCGTGCCAAATGAGAAGTCACCGAGAACTCGTCGCAGGCGCGGGGCGCACTTGTCGAGATTCGTGTAGTGACGGAACCGTGAGAACGCACTGATGCCCGTTACTCGCGGCTGGCCCGGGTCCACTTCCCACGGATGCAGATAGAAGGTGAAGGGTCGACCGGCCTCTTCGTTGATCTGCTTCAGGCCTGCGCGCGTCACCCAATACGGCAGGATGCGGAAGTAGCCGCCTCCCGACACTGGAACCTGCATCCCGAAGAACTTCGCGGCCGACATCGGGAACTCGACGAGCGTGCGCTGCGAAGGCGCCACGATCTTGCCCGGTGCCGGCGATGCGCCCGGAATGCCGTAGCGGTCGTGGTGAATCGGGAAAACGGACGAGTCGTATTCGAAGCCGGCATCGATGAGTGTGTCGAGCGCCCAGAGCGAATTGCTCGTGATCGAGAAGCTTGCCGCGCGATAACCGGTCACGGCCTTGCCGATCGTGTCTTCGAGGAAGTGCTTCGAGCGGAAAGTTTCCTCTCGGAAAACCTCCCGCGTCTGGCGGTAAATGAGCTGATGAGAGAAGCCGTGACAGGCGATCTCGTGACCCGCCTCCGCGATCCGCTTCACCAGCTGCGGCGACTTCTCCGCGACCCAGCCCAGAATAAAGAACGTACCGCGGATGTTTTTTTCCGCGCACAGATCGAGGATGACCCCGGTGTTGGCTTCGACCCTGTATTCGCGCGTCGGCCAGCTCTCCACCGGAATGGCGGGCGCCAGCGCGGCGACCTGGAAATAGTCCTCGACGTCGACCGAGAAGGCGTTCAGTACGGGGCCGGCTTGGCGGGCGTAGGGGGTCATGGCGGCGGCAATTGTGCCATCGCCGTGGGGTCGAACGCCGGGATTTGTCGCCGCAGCTGGGAGGGGGTCACATTCCCATGGTATGGGCGCTGCGCGGCTCACGGGCAAGTGACTAAGGGCATGAAAAATAAAGCCGCGGATTCCTTGACGAGGCCACCGCTCGTGGCTGAGAATTCGCGCCCTTCGATTGGGTACCACCCAGCTTCCCCGGTAGCTCAGCGGTAGAGCGTCGGACTGTTAATCCGTTGGTCGTTGGTTCGATTCCAACCCGGGGAGCCATCTACCTGCCCAGCCCGTATCAGCCGTCTCACGGCGCTCATAGCCCTCGCTCAACTCGCTGATTTATCGCCATTTTCTCGTACCGCGGCGTATCAGGCGGTGCTTTGACTTCTCGCCACCGGGGGGTACACATAGGGGTATCGGCAACTGTTGAAGCGGTGATACCCCAAATGCTCAAGATGCTCACTGATGTCGAGATTCGGCGCGCGAAGTCCACGGAAAAGCCTCTAAAGCTGTTCGATGGTGGCGGCCTCTTCCTGCTGCTCAAGCTGAATGGATCCCGTCTCTGGCGTATGAAGTATCGCGTTGCAGGCCGCGAGAAACTTCTCCCTTTCGGCGCGTATCCCGAGATCGCCCTCAAGGACGCGCGCGAGCAGCGCGACGAGGCTCGCCGACTCCCAGCGAGAGGGTCGATCCTGGCGAGCTACGCGCCGCCGAATGGACCGAGTTCGACCTCGACGGCGCCGAATGGCGTATCCCAGCCAGTCGTATGAAGATGGATGAGCAGCACATCGTGCCGCTCTCGCGCCAGGCGATTGAACTGTTGGTCGAGCTTAAACCGCTCACCGGTGACGGCCGTTATCTGTTTCCCTCGATCCGTACCGAGGAGCGGCCGATTAGCAATAACACGCTCAATGCCGCCCTACGTCGAATCGGCCTTACGGGTGACGAGATGGTGGCGCACGGCTTCCGCTCGATGGCCTCGACGTATCTGAATGAGCAAGGCTGGCACCCGGACCTGATCGAACTGCAGCTCGCGCACACCGAGCGAACGAGGGGCGAGGTGCATATAACCGGGCCCAACGACTCGCCGAACGACGCGAGATGATGCAAGCGTGGGCCGACTATCTTGGCCGCCTACGCCTGAGTACCAACGTCATTCCACTGAAACGGACGGCGGCCTAGGGCATTATCTGCACCGATCATAGTGGCCGGACACGTATTGATTGCGCTCTGGGTAACTCGGCTGGCCTGAAGGTTTGATGGCGGCGTCGCTCGACATCGGGGGCTGGTCATGACAAATTCATCGGGCCATGTGGAAACTGTTTCCGAATTCCTGGATTGAGGGCGCAGAAATCTTCAAACATCGCCACGCGGCGGCCGCAGAGGCGTTGGAGAGAAACTGGCGCACGTGGCTCGAAGAAGGGCTGCGTCGCGTCAGTCGACGAACTCTTGAGGCACATGGCTCAGACCCGGTGCAAGCTCTCCGAGCCTTGAGCGGTCGTGCGTTACTGTGCCTTGACGAAACTCTGCGAGCCCAAGTAGTCCGTCGTTCGGAGAGAATTGTCCCATCGTCGTCGACGCCCTCGGATAATGGCGAGGAGACGAGTGCGGATGCGTACCTTTTCGTCGCCGCGTGCAATCCAAACGGGTTCGTGCGCGAGCAAGCCATCGCGAGATTTGCCCACTACCCGGCTCCGCTTGCGTTTTTTGTTGGCCTGATTCGGTCAACCGATTGGGTGACGCAAGTTAGGTCTGCAGCGATCTCGCTCGTCAAGAGCAACATTACTCACTTGCCACCCTCTGATCTGGCTCGCTTTCTTGATATCGCAGTCCGGTTGCAGAACCGCGTTCGCGTCGATCAGGACCTATGGCAAAGTATTGAGCACAGGCTGCAGGCAAGCGACGCCCGAGAGGCGCTATGGACCGCGGCTCGCGATCCAAACAGCTCGAGTCTCTTGCGACGCTCGGTGTTCGAATACCTGATGCTCGGTGAGTCGGGGAATGTGCCACAGATATTGGAGAGCGCACTCTCAGACCCGGACCCTCGAGTCGGATTGTGGGCTCTGGCCCAAAGCAAGGGGTTTCACGGGATCGATATACGCATGCGTCTTCTGAAACGCGGTCTCATTGCTAAGCACGCCGCCGTGCGGCGCATGGCGTTACGACAGTACGCTCGCGCGAATGAGGGCGACTATGTGCAAAGGCTTAGGACTGCGCTCTTCGATCGCGCCCGTGGAGTCCGAGCCTTCGCGGCGTTCGAACTCAACCAGGCGCACGGTGAGAGCGCGCTGCCGATTTGGCGCGCTGCTATCAATCATCGTGAGCGCCGCGTGTCCGAGGTGGCCACAATTGCGCTGTGTGAGTCAGGAGAGCGACAAGACGTGGAGAACATCGCATCCGATGAAGCGGCACGGAATGCGCTCCTTCGCGCGAGTATTCTTCGCGGATTATGGCGCGTGGGGTCTCCCCTTTTGGAGTCGCGACTTGCCTCGGCCTTGAGGGATTCCTCCACCCGCGTGCTTCGTCAGGTCGCCGAGATCTATCGCCGCGGCCCTCTCACCTTGCCCTCTGTCACTCTGGAGGAGGCCCTTGCGACTGTAAAGGACAGCCGTGCCCCCTCCCTCATCGCGCTAGCGGACGTGCTAGGAAAATGGGACAGCCTGGAGTTACTCCTGCGCATCGTTTCAAGCGACCATGTCGAGCGAGCTGAATGCGCAGCCAATTACATTGATCGCTGGATGTTGACTGCCAACCGCCGTTTCACGGCGCCCTCACGTGAACAAGTGCAGCGACTCATTCGCTTGTCACTGATCGCTCAGGCGCGTCATCCAGGGCGGAATTGGAGGTCAATCGATTTCGGCCTAGCCGCTTTTGCGAAGTCGTAGCTGCGAGAGGCCATCGGATGTCCGAGAGGGAAGTCAGCCGCGTTGAAGCATTCGCGCCGGCATTGAAACGTCATCGGCAATTGCAGCGCATTACCATCGGTGCGTTCCTAACGTTCTTCTTGCTCATATTCAGTCCCGTGGTTTTACAACGCTGGACTCCTGTGTCGCCGCAGGTTGTTGTTCCATTGGCGCTGATTGCCTGGCTCACAATAGTTGGTGGAGCAATCCTCACCAACTGGGTTCTCAGGTGTCCGCTCTGTGAGCAAAACGTCGTTCGCGGCGCAGGCGAACATTGCCCAGAGTGCGGCTCCCGCTCGATAAGGCGTGAACATTGGTGGGAACCCCGCACCTGCTCGACCTGCGGCTGCGCGTTGCGCTTTCGGGGGCGTGGCAGGAAAAGACTGTTCAAAGTGCGGTACTGCGGCCAGTGCGGCTGTCGCCTGCATGAGCAGGGCTTCTAAAAGACATGATTAATCCCCGTGCTCGCGCGACAATCCATTGCCAGTTTGCGATGGGGCTGGCGAGAATGGCGGACGCAGACTACCAGCCAGCCGGTATGGCCAGGGTGCTAAATGCCATCGTCACAGACACCTGAGCGATCGCGCAGCGGAAGTTCCATGCTTGCTGAAACGCACGTCGCGCCACTGGCAACGCGTTTTTTGTATTCATTTCTGTCGTGGGAGTACCGGTGGGGGTACGACAGTACACAAGAGCTAACTCAGCCCTATCCTTCAAGGGGTTACTGGCCGCTTCGATTCCAACCCGTTGAGCCAAATTTCTGATGCCTTTTCAAGGCATTACGATACGAAGCTCATGTGCGCCCTTGATATGCGCAAGCCCCGTTCGATTCCAACCTACCCTTGTAGATAACGTGCAAGCACGTTCGCGGTAACGCGCTCGACCAGGGCGTCGCGCTTGGTGAGCGCGGCAACCCATTCACAGCTTCCAGCGTGAAATACTTCACCGCGGCCGCGCGGGAAGTTCACGATCATGCCGGCGCCGCGCTTGACTCGCTCGACCCCCGCATCGCCGGCATCTCCCACCAGAATCTCAGCTGCGAACTTCGCGTCCTCATCGGAGAGGAATCGATCGTCAACTGGGAAGTTGAGCGGTTCCTCCTTGAGTGAAGACATTCCCAACGCGAGGATTTGCAGACCTTCAGGTGCGCCACTCGCCTGAGTGGGTTCCGGCAGGCCATCGCGGATGACGTAGTCCAGCCCGTCAACCTCGTATCCAAAGGCATGCCCGTCGGCTCCGAGCAAGTCCCCGTAATAGATCCCGGTATCGGCGAACGCCCAGTGTTCAGGTCGATATACAGGAAAGCCGCGAACACCGCGTGGCGCACAGCCACCCCACCCCGCGTATAGACCCCTCGTAGCATTCAGACCGAAGGTCCTCGCCCCCGGTCGGCCTACCTCCTTCGCCTCCCATGATCCGGATGTTCGCGATGGATCAGCGGATTTGAACACCGGATCCTCGGCGCGCGCGCGGTACTTGTAGCAAACCTGTCGCTTGCCGCCCTGCTCGAGGCGGGTTTGCCACATGAAATTGCCGGCGAAGCGCGCTACTCGTCCGCCGCGTTCGACGTACTCGTCGATCGCGTCGCGCATCTCCCAGGTCCAATATTCATCGTGTCCAACACAAACCACGCAGTCGTAACCATCGAGAACTTCCGGGTTGAAGTGCAATTCGTGCTGACTCGCGAGATCGACGGCGAATCCGGCTCGCTCCGCCCAACGAAGAAAATGCCGGTCATAGCTGGCCCAGCCTGCGGAGGCATATTTTTCCGAATACCCCTTCGCGTACGCCCATTCGAGGTGTGGATAGCGCGGCGCGGCTGCCGGCGGTGTCGAGGACTCCAGCGGCACACGCGGAGCATCCTCAGGCAACACCACAAACCCGCGGCACCAGGGCCGCTCGATGTTGACCGTCGTCGCGTATTGATTGCGTTGCGGCCCGGTGATACCCCGGTAATGGTTCGAACCGCCCCAGGTGTTGTAAGCGGTCCACGTTCCCGTCGCGGCAACCTGCAGAATGCGCTCCGGATGGCGGCCCAAGCGGGGGCGAACGATGAAGAGATGGTGGGATTGGATCGATGCGCCGTCGCGACCTTCCGCCACCAACGTGACTCTATAGGCGCCAGACGGCCACTCATCGCCCACGCGAAATTCGAGCGACGGCTGCCAGCCGCAGCCCACTACGGAGCACTGCTCCGGAGTGTTCTGCCACCGCAAGCCCTCGACCGCGCGGGCTAGCACCGGCGCCGCGCTCGCACCGTCGCGGACGATCGAAAATTCGCATTTCCGGGCAGTCGAGCTCACGTACAGACGCACGGTCGCCCCTGGAGGATAAGCGAGCGCATCGGTATACGCCCAGATCTCCCCGCGCTCACCGTCCATTCCAGGATGCTCGTAGCGGTGTTGGAAAACCGCCGCGCGCCTTTGCTGCGGTGTGAGGCCGAAATCCGGGAAGCCAGTCTGCGCTGTATCCAAGGTCTCGATCACGATGAGGAGCACTCGATGGCGAAAGAGTTTTCGAGTCGGGGGAAGACGCTGGGGCACCGCGGCGACTATTATAAGCCGATCCTCGCAGACACCCAGGTATACCACCGCGCCGGTTGATGACGACCGAATAATCGAAAAGCTGGCACAGTATGACCCACTCCACGAACGCCCGGGTAACGTCCGCTCAAAACCAACTCACCCGCGTCGAACAGCATACTATTTACCAGATCCCGCTCGACCAGCGACATGGCCGGCCGCGGCAGCTGCTCACGTTATGGTGCGGCGCGAACCTGAATGTGTTGACCGTCGTCACCGGTGCGCTCGCCACCACCCTGTTTGGCCAAGCATTTCTCTCGGGCGTCATCGCGATCCTGATCGGCAACCTGGTCGGCACGATATTCATGGCGCTACATGCGGCCCAGGGCCCGCGACTCGGGGTTCCGCAGATGGTCCAGAGTCGGGGCCAGTTCGGAGCGAAGGGAGCCGCGTTCGTCGTCGCGCTAGTTATTTTCATGTATGTAGGGTATGCCGGCACGGCTCTCGTGACGGGCGGTCAGTCGCTACAAGCCATTCTCCCCGGCGTTGACCAACGCACCTGCATCGTCGTGATCGGCATCATCAGCCTGGCGGGCGCGATCTACGGCCACGACCTGATCCATTTTTTTACACGAATGATGACCTACGTGTCGGGAAGCGCGGTGCTCCTGTGTTACGTCTGGGTCTTGTTCGTCCATCCTCTGCCGGTCACGTTCATGACCGGCGGTACCTTCTCGGTCGTCGGCTTCTTCAGCATGGTCTCGATGTGCGCGCTGTGGCAGCTCGCGTACGCGCCGTACGTGTCCGATTATTCGCGTTATTTGCCGCCTGACTCGGGCCCCCGCCAGGCATTCTGGTCCTGCTACTGGGGTACGACGCTCGGGGCCGTTTTGCCGATGATCCTGGGAGCGCTCATCGGGCCGGCGGTCATTGACGGCGACGTGATCGCCGCACTCTCGCGACTCACCGGAAAAGTGAGCACCGTCATCATACTGTTGTTCGCCCCGGGCGTCGCGATCGCTGGAGCGATTTGTTTCTACGGCGGTTCGCTCGCGATCATCACGTTCGCACAGACGTTTGCCCCGCACTGGCGAGCCAACGCAGGCGCCCGAGCCACCATCACGATATGCATTTTCCTCGCCGCGTTGCTGATCGGTCTGCAGGGTGCAGCGAACTTCCTGACGCTGTACAGCCAATTCAATCAACTGCTCCTGTACCTGCTGATACCCTGGACCGCGGTGAATCTCATCGACTATTACCTCATCCGTTTCGGCCACTACCACGTTCCGTCGTTCTTTGCGGCCGACGGTGGCGTTTACGGCAAGTACAACATCGCGGCGCTCGCCTGCTACGGACTCGGAATCGCAGTCCAGATTCCCTTCGTCGCCAGTGATCTATACACCGGCGCGGTTGCGCGCGCGATCGGCGGCATCGATTTGTCGTGGGTCGTCGGGCTCCTCGTCGTGAGCCCGATCTACTACTTCGCGGTACGCGGGCGATCCACGCCGGATATTGCGACGGAACGGTTTTGAAACAAATGTTCCTTTGACCTGAAAAAGATTCATATGGCATATTGCCGAGGGTGAGGCCCCCTGCGCTCTCGGAACGCATCATCGAGCGGCTGCCGGACATGACTCGGCAGCTGGCCCTGAGTGCGCGTTTCATAGTCGATCACCCGGACAGCGTGGTGATTTCGTCGATGCGCGAGATTGCCGGACGAGTGGGGGTGGCGCCCGCGACGTTGCTTCGCCTGGCGCGACTTTTGGGATACCAGGACTGGTCAGACTTTCGCGAGGTGTATGTCGAGCACTTCCGCTCGTCGCCACCGCACTACGCTGACAAGGCCGACACACTGAGCCAGCGTCGGGGCGTTCCTGGGCTCGTGAAAGAAGTTGCGCGCGCGCAACTGGCCGCCCTGCAGCACTCCGTGACTGCGAATTCGGCCGACAATGTCGATGCCGCCGCGAAGATACTGAACCGCGCCCCCCGCATTTTCGTTGCCGCGTTCATGAGCTGCAGAGTGCCCGGACTGGCATTCACCTACATCTGCCGTCTGTTTCGCTCCAACGTGATATTCCTGGGATCCGACGGCACTTCGTTGGTGGCGGATCTTGCGGACCTGCGCCCCGATGATGCAGTGCTCTCAATCAACTTCCTGCCGTATTCGCGCGACATCCATCTCGTCGCCGACGCTATTGCCCGGTCCCGCGCTTCGTTGGTATCGATCGCGGACAGCCGCACGACGCCTCTATCCGGCCATGCGAAGTCGATCCTCTTGTTTGCGCCGGAGAGTCCGTCGTTCTTCCCCTCGATCACCGTAGCCGTTGCGCTCGTTGAAAGCCTGACGGCGGCAATGTTGGCTCACTCGGGCAAGAGCGCCGCGGGCCGGGTGCGCTCGATCGAAAAAGCACTCTATTCCTCCGGCTCCTACACCAACTGTTGACCCATGTCCGAACACGTATTCCACCGCTCGACACGCCTGCGATTGCCGACTGCGGCGGGCGGACGTGGGATCGAGCTGATCACATCGGATGGGCGACGGTTCCTCGATGCTTGTGGCGGCGCGGCCGTATCGTGCCTGGGCCACGGGCATCCCGCGGTGCTGGAAGCAATTGCGCGGCAGGCCAGTGCGATGGCCTACGCTCATACGAGCTTCTTCACCAACGCGCCGGCGGAGGAGCTGGCCGAGGTCCTTGCCCTCTCCGCCCCGGGTGACCTGAAGCGCGTGTATTTCGTCGATAACGGCTCGACCGCTGTTGAAACCGCGCTGAAGATGGCGCGCCAATATCACATCGAACGGGGGCAGCCGGGGCGTACCCGAGTGATTGCGCGACGCCAGAGTTACCACGGCAACACGCTTGGCGCTCTTGCGGCGAGCGGCAATGCGGGGCGGCGGGCGCCCTACGAGCCCTTTCTATTTCGTGTCTCCCACATAGAGCCGTGCTTCGAGTATCGCTACGCGAAACCGGGCCAGTCGGCGGAAGACTACGGCCGGCAGGCCGCCGAGGCGCTCGAGGCAGAGATCCTTGAACAGGGGCCGGAGAGCGTCGTCGCTTTCATTGCCGAGACGGTTGTAGGCGCCACGGCGGGGGCTGTCCCGCCGGCACCCGGTTACCTGCGCCGCATCCGCGAAATCTGCGACCGCTACGGGGTGTTGCTGATCCTCGATGAAGTGATGTGCGGTGCGGGGCGCACCGGCTCCTTTCTCGCGTGTGAGCAGGATGGCGTGGTGCCGGATCTGGTTACGTTGGCGAAAGGCTTGGCGGGGGGATATCAGCCCATCGGCGCCGTGGTGTGCTCGCAGAGGATCTATGAGGCGTTTGCCTCCGGCTCCGGAGCATTCATCCACGGACATACGTACGGCGCCCACGCGGTTGCTTGCGCCGCAGCGCTGGCCGTTCAACGTGTCATCCAGGAGGAGGGTCTGTTGCCTCGTGTCACGGAGGCAGGACGTCATCTGCGTGCGCGACTCGCCGAGCGGTTTGCGCGACATTCCTCGATCGGCGATGTGCGCGGCCGCGGCCTTCTGCTGGCCTTGGAGTTCGTAAAGGACCGAGAGACTCGCGAGCCCTTCGCTCCGGATCGAAAATTACACGATCGGGTCAAAGCGGCTGCGTTTGATCGGGGACTGCTCGTCTATCCGGGCGGCGGGACGATCGACGGCCATCGTGGCGATCACATACTACTCGCGCCTCCCTACAACGTTACGCATGCCGAGTTGGATGTCATAGTCGACCGGCTTGCGCAGGCGGTGAATGTCGCAATCGCGGAGGTACAATGAGCGCGCACCGCGATCCTCGTTACGACGTGCTCTTCGAGCCTGTGAGGATTGGGCCGGTCGTGGCCCGAAACCGCTTCTTCCAGGTCCCTCATTGCAATGGCATGGGTTGGACCCAACCGCGTGCCTTGGCCGCTTTGCGAGGGATCAAGGCCGAAGGAGGCTGGGCGGTGGTGTCAACCGAGGAGGTGGAAATCCACCCCAGCGGCGACTGCGAGCCTTTCCATGAAGGTCGCCTCTGGACCGATGAGGATATTCCGGCGTTGGCGCTGATGGCGGACAAAGTGCACGAGCACGGTGCGCTGGCCGCCATCGAGCTGACTCATCATGGCGCGTCGTGCGCCAATCATGGTACACGGGAAGTGCCGCTCGCTCCCTCACACCGTCCGATTATCCAGTACGCTCCGGTGCAGGCGCGAGCCATGCACAAGCGGGATATTCGCGAATTTCGCCGGTGGCATCGGGATGCCGCGCTCCGCGCCAAGCGCGCCGGATTCGACGTCGTGTACATCTATGCATCGCATGACCTCAGCCTGGTGACCCATTTCCTGCAGCGGCGCAAGAACGACCGTACGGACGAGTACGGCGGCAGCCTGGAGAATCGCGTCCGCCTGCTGCGCGAGGTCATCGAGGACACCAAGGAGGCAATTGCCGACCGCTGCGCGGTAGCCGTCAGGTTCGGCGTAGACGAATTGATGGGCCGCGGCGGAATCTGCTGCGACGGTGAGGGGCGCGAGGTCATCGGGCTGCTGGCCGATCTCCCCGACCTGTGGGATGTCAACATCTCCGGCTGGACCCATGATAGCCAGACATCCCGCTTTGCAAAGGAGGGCTACCAGGAGGACTACATCCGCTTCGTCAAGTCGGTGACGCGCAAGCCCGTCGTCGGCGTGGGCCGCTTCACTTCTCCCGACACGATGGTGAGCCAGGTACGTCGCGGTGTGCTCGATTTCATCGGCGCCGCCCGACCGTCCATCGCCGATCCGTTCCTGCCCAACAAACTGCGGGAAGGACGGCCGGAGGATATCCGGGAATGCATCGGCTGCAATATTTGTGTCTCCAGCGACTACTCGAGCAGCAACTTGCGGTGTACGCAGAATCCCACAATGGGCGAGGAGTGGCGCCGCGGCTGGCACCCAGAGCGCATCGCGCCACGCGGCAGCGACGGCACTGTGTTGGTGGTCGGTGCCGGACCCGCGGGCCTCGAGGCGGCCTTGGCGGCCGCTCAACGGGGATACGAGGTCCATCTGTCGGAAGCATCAACAGAGCTCGGGGGTCGGATTGCGCGCGAGGCGGCACTCCCCGGCCTGCGTGAATGGATTCGCGTGCGCGACTGGCGTGTTGGTCAACTCGAGAAGCTCACGAACGTTCACATCTACCGTGATAGCGCGCTCGAGGTCGAGACTATTCTGGACTTCGACGCTCGACATGTGGCCATCGCGACGGGGGCGCGCTGGCGTCGGGACGGAGTGGGCCGCGAGAACGGTGACCCCATAGAGGGATTTGCCGACAGCGACACTGTATTGACTCCCGATGACCTGATGGATGGCCGCGTGCCCGAAGGCCCGGTCGTCATTTTTGATGATGATCACTACTACATGGGCGGTGTTTTGGCCGAGCGCTGCGTCGAGGCAGGTTTAAAGGTAACCCTCGTCACCCCCGCTGCCTCTCCCTCCGCGTGGACGGCGAATACATTGGAGGCGCTCCCCATTGCGCGCAGGCTGGCGCGGCTGGGAGTTGCCGTCGTTCCGAACACCAACATCAGAAGCTTCAGGGTCGGACGCGCCATTCTCGTGAGCCAGTTGACTGGCGCAGCCAGTCAGTGTGAGGCGCGGTCGCTGATTGCGGTCACGGCGCGTCTGCCAAACGACCACCTCCATGTGGAGTTGGAAGCACATCTGGGAGATTCCGGCATGGGCCGAGTGCGTCGCGTGGGCGACTGTTACGGTCCGGGTACGATACAAGCCGCGGTCTATTCCGGACATAAGTTCGCTCGCGAATTGGATACGACAGCCAGTATTCACGTGCGGCGCGAGCTGCCGTTGCGCGGTGACGCGTGAAATTCCGGACCCTGCTTGTCCTGGCACTGTCTGCCGGATCGTTGGGTTGCGACCCGGCTGGAGCGGTGGAGGTATCCCAGCCGGTACGAGCGCGAGGATTGGACATTCCTTTTGAAGGGACGCCTGGCCCAAACGACGCCATCACGGACGTGGCCGGAGTCGAAGTCGGGCAAATCACCCGCATCGAGGGCGACGGAGCGCTCAGGGTCGGCAAGGGGCCGATCCGCACCGGTGTCACCGTAGTGCTACCGCGCGGTCGCTCCAGCGCCGCTGCCGTTTACGGCGGTTTCTTCAATCTGAATGGTAATGGCGAGCTCACCGGGCAATCCTACCTGCAGGACTTCGGGGTGGTGATCGGCCCCATCGGCATTTCCAACACCAACGCCATCGGGCAGGTGTATGCCGGAATTCAGCAGTGGACGCAGCAAAGATTCGGCGAGGCCGCAACGCCGGTGGTGGCGGAGACCTGGGATGGCCACCTGAATGACATCGGCGGCTTTCATGTGGGAGCGGCCGACGCAGTGGCGGCCATCGAGGCCGCGCGCTCGGGTCCGGTAGCGGAAGGTAACGTCGGCGGTGGCACCGGCATGGTCTGCTTCGGCTTCAAGGGGGGCATCGGCA
>DAITMW010000144.1:1177-3236 GCA_036834945.1 Steroidobacteraceae bacterium | reverse complement strand
AACGTCGGCGGTGGCACCGGCATGGTCTGCTTCGGCTTCAAGGGGGGCATCGGCACCGCCTCGCGCAAGGTGACCGTGGCGGGAAAGGATCTCATCGTAGGGGTCCTCGTCCAGTGTAACACCGGCGACCGACGCACTCTGCGCATCGCGGGCGCCCCGATAGGCGCCGATCTCTCCAGCGGCTGGCAACCCTGTTATGACCCCAAGCTCTCGCCAGCGGACAAGCAGCCAAAATGTTCGGGCACTGGCCCCTCCAGTCGGACACCACCGCCCGACGAGGGGTCGATCATCATCGTCGTCGCGACCGATGCTCCGCTGATTCCGGCGCAGCTGGATCGGGTCGCGCGCCGCGCGGCGCTGGGCTTGGGTCGACTTGGCTCGTACGCGGGCAACGGCTCCGGAGACCTGATCTTGTCTTTCACGACAGCGAGCGCGGCCGCGAACCATCCTGACCAGAAACATCCGTCGTCAATCACCCCGCTCCCCAACGATGGCATCGATCCCCTGTTCAAGGCTGTAGTGGAGGCTACGGAGGAGTCGGTGGTCAACGCACTGGTCGCGGCACGGACCCTGACCGGCGCAGACGGTTACACATACTACGGCTTGCCGCATGAGGAGTTGCGCAGGCTGTTGAAACATTACGGACGGGCACCATGAGCTTCAAACTCACCTACTCCACGATGTTCGCCCCTCCTCCGCAGTTGCATACTCGTTTCGACGAGGCGATGCACGAGACCGCTGCCGCTTTGGGGCGCCGCTACGACATCCACATTGCCGGCGCCGATCGCAGCGGGCCGCGCACCGTACCGGACCGCAGTCCGATCGATCAACGCACCGTGCTGGGCGAGTTCGCGGTCGCCACGGTCAACGAAGCGGAACAGGCCCTGCAAGCCGCGCACCAGGCATGGAAGGGATGGCAGCGCACTCCTCCGGCCAAGCGTGCGCAATATCTGCATCGGGTGGCGCAGCTCATCGAGCAGCGCGTATTCGACATTGCAGCGGCACTGACGCTGGAGGTGGGCAAGAATCGAATGGAAGCGCTGGGCGAGGTGCAGGAAACCGCCGATTTCTTCAATGGCTATGCCGATGAATTCGAGCAGCGCCAGGCGTTCGACCATGTGCTGCCGAACGATCCCCTGACCGGTTACGTCTCACGCAACCGCAGCGTGCTGAAGCCCTATGGTGCCTGGGTAGTCATCAACCCATTCAACTTCCCGTTCGCACTCGCGGGTGGGCCGGTCGCCGCGGCGTTGATTACCGGCAATACGGTCGTGCTCAAGGGAGCTCCCACGACGCCGTGGGCGGGCCGGCTGTTGGCGGACTGTATTCGCGATGCCGACCTGCCTGCCGGTGTTTTCAACTATCTGAGTGGCGCCGATCCAGAGGTCGGGCCGGCATTGACGCGACATCCGTTGACCGCGGGAGTCACGTTCACCGGATCGCACGAAGTGGGCATGCGGATCGGGCGCGATCTTTGGGTCGCACGTCAGCCGAAACCCTACATCGCCGAAATGGGAGGCAAGAACGCCTGCATCGTGACCGCGTCCGCGGACCTGGAGCGAGCGGCGACCGGCATCATTCGATCTGCCTTCGGCATGGGGGGACAGAAGTGCTCGGCGCTGTCCCGGTTGTACGTGCACCAGGACGTTGCGGAGCCCCTGTTGGAACGTATCCTCGACCAGACTACCCGGTTGCGCATAGGCAACCCGGCGAACCAGGAAAACTGGCTGGGCCCGACCGCTACGCCGACGGGATACGACAGCTATACGCGATTCGCCGCGCAGTTGAGCTCACCAGGCGCACGGACGCTCATCGGTGGCAAGCAACTTCGCGAGGGCGAGTTGGCGCACGGCCTGTTCGTGCAGCCGCTCGTTGCGGAAGCACCTGCCGAACATCCGCTCTGGCAGAAAGAGATGTTTCTGCCCATTCTCATGGTCCAGCGGGTCGACTCGAACGATGCGGCGATGGAGCTTGCGAACCGCTCGCCTCTCGGGCTGACGGCCGGCTTTTATGGTGCCACCTCCGAGATCGCATGGTTTCACGACAACATCGAGGCGGG
>DAITMW010000144.1:0-1077 GCA_036834945.1 Steroidobacteraceae bacterium | reverse complement strand
GCGAAGGCGTTGATCGAGCGCGATCGCCTGGTGAGCTCACCCTCCTACCCGCGCGACTATCCCTTCGTGATGGCAAAAGGCCGCGGCGCTGAAGTCTGGGATGTCGACGGCAACCGCTTCCTCGATTTCGCTTCCGGGATCGCCGTCTGCAGTACAGGCCATGCGCATCCGCAGGTCGTGCAGGCCATCCGCGAGGCGACCGAGGATTTTCTCCACATTTCGAGTGACTACTGGCATGAGCGCATGACGCTCTTGTGCGAGCGGATCAACGGAATGGCGCCGATGCGGGAGCCCGTGCAGGTGTTCCTGTGTCAAAGCGGCACGGAGTCTGTTGAAGCCGCACTCAAGCTTGCGCGTTACGTCACCGGCCGGCCCCGGTTCATTGGGTTCCTCGGTGGCTTTCATGGCCGCTCCATGGGCTCGCTGTCTTTCACGGCCAGCAAGTACACCCAGCAAGCGGGCTTCTTCCCAACCATGCCGGGTGTGACGCACGTACCCTACCCCAACACCTACCGGCCACTCTTCGTCGGTGCCGACCAGGGCAAGGCCGTTCTGGAGTACCTCGAAAACGTCCTCTTCCAGACCAACATTCCGCCTGGTGAGGTGGCGGCGATCCTGGTCGAGCCCATTCAGGGCGAGGGCGGCTACCTGGTGCCGCCGGACGGCTTCCTGCAGGGACTGCGCGATCTGTGCGACCGTTACGGCATCCTGCTCATATTCGATGAAGTCCAGAGCGGCATCGGCCGCACCGGCAGGATGTTTGCGAGCCAGCACTGGGGCGTGACACCCGACATCATGACATTGGCGAAGGGGCTGGGATCGGGGCTACCGATTGGATTGACCGTGGCTTGCCGGAGTCTCATGGAGCGTTGGAAACGAGGTGCCCACGGCAATACTTATGGCGGAAATCCCGTGACGTGCGCCGCGGCGCTCGCTACTTTGGATCTCGTCGAGCGCGAGTATGCGGCCAACGCGGCCCGCGTCGGCGAATATTTCATAGCCCGATTGCGTGAGCTGCAGAGTCGCTTCGAATGCATCGGCGACGTCCGCGGCAAAGGGCTCATGATCGGGATGGAG
>DAITMW010000143.1:0-17980 GCA_036834945.1 Steroidobacteraceae bacterium | reverse complement strand
GAATACCCGCGGTGACCGTCGCCTTCGCGATAGTCGGCCTGGTAATTCGTGCAATGGCGATCCGGGGTTGGGTCATGGGCTTCCAAATACCTTTCGCGGTCAAGCATCGCCCGAATGCGGCGCGGCTGTCAACGCTGGGCGTTCGAGGTGATACGCAGATAGCGCCGATCGGTTGGAGGCCTAAGCGACGTAGGTGGAAGGCAGCGGCTCCCGCTTTGGCGCCGGGTGATTGCGCGTCGGACGGTGGGGACGCCGGGTGGCCGGACGTCAGATGACCGAGCGCCGGGCGACCCGACCGGGCGTGTGACCCGACGTCGGGTATTGCCGTCCCAACGTCAGGGTCTGCTGCTCCCCTACCAGGCGCGCTTAGCGCCGCGGGGTGTAGGCACTGCTCAACACGGCGGGCCCGGCCACTGGACTCGGAGAGGATCCAGCACCACCAGGGCCGGGAGGTCCAGAGACCGCCGCGGCAGGTGCGTGCTCCGCCTCCTCGCCATTAGACGTGACCCCCGCGGCCGCAGGCCGTAGCAGCGGTCCGGTGTCAGGTAGCGCGGTGAGGTTGAAGAGCTCCGGGCGCAAGGTCCGGTAACGTTCAACCCCCACAAACAGTGTCGAGGGATCGCGCTCCAGTCGTCGGGCTACTTCGGCAAGGGTCGCTACGCCACGCTCGGTGGCGTACCAGGTAATCAACGCGCGGGCCAGGGAGAGGCGGCGCTGCCGTGATCGGGATAAAACCTCGCTACGCTCTACTCCCAACGTGCACGACACTGTGTCGATCACCTGGTCCAGGGAGTAGCTGCTGCGGTAGACACGCATGTGGCGCGGAATGTCGGCCATGAACTGCCGGTCGCCGAGCACCCGTGGGTCGTCGTCGCAGCCGCGCTCGAAATGGGCGCCCTCATCCGGGGCTGGGGCCTCGAACATCAGGCGTCGGTAGGCGTAGCGCGCCTGCTCCGGCCGTTGCGCCAACATGCGCAATGCCACGCTCGTCGTGAGCCAGGGGATATTGGTCATGCCCACGTAGGCGCGCTGGCTGCTCAGGGCGTAGTCGTTGGGGTCCTGAACCATTCCCGAGCGGACCGGGATCAGGTGCAGGTAGCGGACCAACTTCAGCAGGTACGCATCCGGGTCGATCAACAGTGAGTGGTACCGCTGTTGAAAGAGGTGGCCGCCGTTACCTTGCCGGCGGTGGACGCGGCGCGCGTACTGACTGCTGAGGCGTTGCATGAGACGCCCAACAGGCATGTCGGTTACTTGCAGAGCGAGGTGGATCGCATCGACTTCCCAGCAGAATGCGTGGACCCGCGCGCGACAGCGGGCCAGCATCGTGGCCAGGAGCCGCTCGAATATGGCGTAGTCGGCGGCGTCGGTAAAAATAGGCTGACGGGCATTGCTACGTTGAACGACGTAGTAGACGCCCCCGGGCACATGAAGTCTGGAACGGCGTGACATCCTTTTCCCCTGTTACCGGTGTTTTCCGGTTGCTCAATCTTTGAGCAGCAGCGCCACGAGGCGATGCCGCCCGATCCTGCTCCTTAACCCCTCAGCAGGCAAGCTCTGCTGACCACGTCCCTTTCCCATAATGCAATGAAGGACTCAACAGCAAGAGACAAAGGCAGCTACTGGCTCCCGCCGAGGGCTCCGGTGCAAAACTCCCTTTTTGCTTACCGTAACCGAGAAGCGCTAGGTCCCTATCTCACGGACGAGTGGTCTGCACGTACTCCCTCGACACTATCCGCTCGACAACGCTCACGCGGGAGACAGTAACTGCCACTCTGGTACTGCTGCGACTCGGGTGGATATCTCACCGCGATGCAAAATAAATTTATTTTTTTTGTTTTGCGGTCGCGGGCGGCCTGGAATGACCGTCGGAAGCGGGGCGCCACGCCGTCAGGGACGGTGTGAGCGCAGTCAGCGGGGCAACGCTATACCGCCACGGCGTGCCACCACGCCGTCGCGCGCATGCTGCAACGCCGACGGTCTCATCCTGTCATGCCGCCGATGCGGGAGCAAGCTCGAGCAGCTGACTTCCTTCCGGAACCCGGTCGCCCTGACCGAAGTGGATCATTTTCACCACGCCGTCCTGCGGAGAGCGGATGCTGTGCTCCATTTTCATCGCTTCAATCACCATCAGAACGTCGCCCGCCTTCACCGCCTGCCCTACTTTCACGGTCACGGTAGCCACTACGCCAGGCAGCGGCGTCGTCAAACCTCCCTGCGCGGCCGTTGCCGAGAACTCTTTGAGGCGTGGATCTTCGAGCACGACGTGGAAGTGATCATCGCCATTCCATAGATGGAGATGCGTGCCGTCGCGGAGGTAACGGGCATGAGTACGTATGTTTTCGATGCATGCCGCCACGACGCCGTCAGAAACCGCTAAATCCGAGATGCTGACCGGGGCGTTCGTGTCGATCGCGATTGCGGTCGGTTTGCCACGGGTGAAAATAATTCCTGCGTCATGCTCGTGACCATGCCACGTGAGCGTGTAGTCGACGCGCGCAATGAGGTTAGGCGTGAAGCCGTCAGTGGAGTCCCATGGATTCGCGACGCGGACGTGTTCAGGCACGCCCTGCAGCGCCAAAGCAGCGAGGGCGATAAAGCTCGGCTCGATGTCCGCGGGGCCGCCGAAATCGGCGCCGCTTTGCTGCAAGAACGCGATGCTATGACGGACTTCCAGAAACCGCGGAGAGCGCAGGACTCGGCTCAACCACTTCTCGTTCGTCTGTACACCAACGCAATATGTATGCTCGAGCGCGGTAGACAGCCGCGCCGCCGCCTGCGTCCGGTCCGGTGCCCAAGCAACGACCTTTCCAAGGAGCGAATCGTAGGTGTCGGGTACAACGTCACCAGTCGTGAAACCGGCGTCCACGCGAATCGACTCTTCCGACGGCCACTGCAGTAGGCGAAGGTGGCCGGCACTAGGCAGAAAGTCTCGGTCCGGATCTTCTGCGCAAACCCGCGCTTCGATCGCGTGGCCCTTCAGCTGAATCTGGTCCTGTGTAAGCGGAAGGGGTTCCCCACTTGCAACGCGCAGCTGCCACTCGACGAGGTCGAGGCCTGTCACGGCTTCCGTGACGGTGTGCTCTACCTGCAGCCGGGTGTTCATCTCCATGAAGTAGAACTCGCGGCCGTCATAGAGAAATTCGACGGTGCCCGCACTCACGTAGCCGATTTCGCGGGCAACCGTGAGAGCTGCGGAGCGGAGTCGGTTGTGCACTTCAGTCGGGATCGCCGGCGCGGGCGCTTCCTCGATCAACTTCTGATGGCGGCGCTGGATGGAGCAATCACGGTCACCCAGATGCACGTAATGGCCGTGAGCATCCGCGAAGACTTGGACTTCCACGTGACGGGGAGCGGGCAAATACCTTTCGAGCAGAAGTGCGCTGTCACCAAAGGCGCTCTCAGCGAGTCTGCGTGCGGCAGCAAGGGCAGCAGCAATCTCCGATTTCTCGGTGATGATGCGCATCCCTTTACCGCCACCTCCCGCGGCGGGCTTGATGATGAGCGGGAGCCCCAATTCGAGTGCCGCGCTCTCGAGATGATCGAGATCCTGTTTTGAGCCTTCGTAGCCGGGAAGGACAGGAACTCCCGCTGCGCGCATGCGCGCCTTGGCCACAATCTTGGAGCCCATGGCCGCGATCGCTGACGCCGGTGGGCCAACGAATATCAGACCGGCATCGGCGCAGGCCTGGGCGAAGTGAGCATTCTCCGAAAGGAATCCGTACCCAGGATGGATGGCCTCGGCTCCCGTGGCGCGGGCCGCTGCGAGAATGCGCTCGATGTTGAGATAGCTCTCGCGAGCGGCAGCGGCGCCGATTCGGTAGGCTTCATCGGCCTCGCGCACATGTTGCGCGTTAACGTCCGCATCGGAGTAGACAGCGATCGTTCGCACGCCGAGGCGGCGTGCGGTACGGAATATTCGGCAAGCGATTTCGCCGCGGTTGGCAACCAGAAGGCTCTTGATCACGCGCAGACCACTCCTACATCCGGAATAGCCCGAAGCGGGTTTCACGCTCGGGTGCGTTTCGGACGGCCGCGAGACTTAACGAGAGGATGCGGCGTGTGTCGGCCGGGTCGATCACACCGTCATCCCAGAGGCGGGCCGACGCATAGTATGGATGGCCCTGGCGCTCATATTGCTCGCGGATGGGCGCCTTGAAGGCCTCCTCCTCTTCCGACGACCACTTCGCACCCTTGAGCTGATCGCGCTTCACGGTGGCGAGAACGCTTGCGGCCTGCTCGCCACCCATCACCGAGATGCGCGAGTTCGGCCACTGGAACAGAAGGCGCGGCGAATACGCCCTTCCGCACATCGCGTAATTTCCAGCTCCATAACTTCCGCCGATGATCACGGTTAGTTTGGGCACGCTCGCGCAAGCGACCGCTGTGACGAGTTTTGCTCCATCCTTCGCGATACCACCGGCTTCGGCGCGTTTTCCGACCATGAAGCCGGTGATGTTCTGCAGGAACAGAAGCGGGATCTGCTCCCGTGTGCAGAACTCCACGAAGTGCGTGCCCTTCAAGGCGCTTTCGGAGAACAGGATGCCGTTGTTGGCGAGGATGCCCACCGGATAACCGCCGATGTGAGCAAAACCGCACACGAGGGTCGTAGCGTAGAGCTCTTTGAATTCGTCGAACTCGGAGCCATCGACGAGGCGAGCGATGACCTCGCGCACGTCGTAGGGTTTGCGTAGATTCGCAGGCACTACGCCGTAGATCTCGGAAGGATCGTAGCGTGGCTCGATGGCGGCGCGCGGAGGTGTCCGGTCCGGCGCGGCCTTCAGACGTCCAACGATGCGACGCGCGATAGAAAGAGCATGCGTGTCGTTCTCGGCGTAGTGATCGCACACGCCCGACTCTCTGCAATGTACGTCCGCACCGCCGAGCGACTCGGCGTCGATGTCCTCTCCGGTCGCGGCTTTTACGAGCGGCGGTCCGCCAAGGAACACACGACCTTGGTTTCGGACGATCACGTTCTCATCCGACATCGCAGGAACGTAGGCTCCACCGGCCGTGCAAGACCCGTGGACTACTGCGATCTGCGCGATGCCTTCCGCGGATAACGTCGCCTGGTTGTAGAAGATGCGACCGAAATGCTCGCGGTCTGGGAACACTTCATCCTGTGCCGGGAGGAACGCTCCGCCACTTTCGACAAGGTACACACACGGAAGCCGATTCTCGCGAGCGATCTCCTGCGCGCGCAGGTGCTTCTTCACGGTGATCGGGTAGTAGGTGCCACCCTTTACAGTGGGGTCGTTCGCGACGATGACGCATTCGCGGCCACTTACCCGGCCAATGCCGGTGACGATGCCAGCAGAGGCGATATCTCCGCTGTACATGCCGTGAGCGGCGAGCTGCGACAGCTCCATGAACGGGCTCCCCGTGTCCAGCAATACCCGGATGCGCTCACGGGCGGTGAGCTTACCGGCGGCCCTGTGTTTTTCCACAGCCGCTTTGGACCCGCCCTGCGCGGCCTTCTCAGCCTCGCGACGCAGATCGGCGGCCAGCGCCTCCATGGCGCGTGCGTTGCCGCGGAACTCCTCTGAATGGACATCGACCCGGGTGGAAAGTCGAGGCATCTCTACTTGTCACGGTTGCCGGTTTGTCCGACAATCATACGATCGTACCGAACGGGAAGGCAAGCTCATGGACGCCACAGAAATCAGTGACTGTGACTTCGGCCTGGGTGCCGATCTCGAAGAAATCCGCTCACAAGTGCGTCGTTTCGCACGCGGGCAGATCGCGCCGCGCGCCGCGGAAATCGACCGCACCAACGAATTTCCCCGCGACCTGTGGCCCGCCCTCGGCGAACAAGGTCTGCTAGGCATCACTGTGCCCGATCGCTGGGGTGGCGCTGACCTCGGCTATCTCGCGCACGTGCTCGTGATGGAGGAAATCTCACGCGCCTCCGGTGCGGTGGGGTTGTCTTATGGCGCACACTCGAATCTGTGCGTGAACCAACTACGACTCAACGGTACAGATGCGCAGCGGGACCGCTACCTGCCGAAGCTCGTCAGCGGCGAGCATGTTGGCGCGCTCGCGATGTCCGAGCCCGGCTCCGGCTCCGATGTCGTCTCGATGCAGCTGCGCGCTGACAAACGTGGTGATAAGTACATCCTCAATGGGCGCAAGATGTGGATCACAAACGGCCCGGACGCGGACGTCTTCGTCGTCTACGCGAAGACTGAGCCCTCGGCCGGTGCTCGCGGCATCAGCGCGTTCATTGTGGAGCGCGGCTACGAAGGCTTTTCCACGGCGCAGAAGCTCGACAAATTCGGCATGCGTGGATCGGGTACCTGCGAGCTCGTATTCGATGACTGCGCGGTCCCTGCGGCCAACCTCGTCGGTACCGAGAATGGCGGTGCCCGTGTGTTGATGAGCGGCCTCGACTATGAGCGTGTCGTGTTGGCCGGTGGGCCGCTCGGCCTGATGGCGGCGGCCTTGGATCTCGTGCTCCCCTACATGCACGAGCGCAAGCAGTTCGGACAGCCGATCGGAACGTTCGAGCTCATGCAAGGCAAGGTCGCCGACATGTACGGCGCGTTGAACGCGAGCCGAGCATATGTGTACTCCGTCGCCCGAGCGTGTGACGCGGGTACGGCGAAGCGGCGTGATGCGGCCAGCTGCATTCTGTTCGCCGCGGAGCGAGCGACACAGGTGGCGTTGGAATCGATCCAAGCCCTGGGCGGCAACGGCTACATCAACGACTTCCCCGCCGGACGACTGGTGCGCGATGCCAAGTTGTACGAGATTGGCGCGGGTACGCAGGAGATTCGCCGCATGCTCATTGGGCGGGAGTTGTTCGAGGCCGCGGCGTGAGCCTGGAGCCGGGAGAAACCGGCCCCGAGGGCGGCGTTCGGTTCGAGCAGATCCTGATCGAGCCGGCCTACCGGAAAGTCGCGGCCGCCATCGGGGAGCGGATCGTGAGCCGCAGCCTGCGCGAAGGCGAGCGTTTGCCGCCTGAAGCGGAGCTCGCCCGGCAGTTCGGGGTCAACAGGTCGACCATCCGCGAGGCGCTGCGGGAGTTGGAGAGCCGAGGGCTCGTTCAACGCCGACCGGGGTCGAAGTTGATGTCAGTCAGCCGGCCGCAACACAATGCTGTGGCTGAGGGCGTAAGTCGCGCCCTGGTCATGCATGACGTCACCTTCCTCGAAGTCTGGTCGGCGTTGACCGTACTCGAGCCCCCTATCGCCGAGGCAGCAGCCCGCGCGCGCACTGCTGACGACCTCGCGGCTGTGGTGGATGCCAACGAGCGCTTTATCGCGCTCAACGCCGATACGGGGCGAGCGGTTCAGTACGCCGCTGAATTCTTCCGTTGTGTTGGACGGGCTACGCACAACCAGGTGCTGGGGCTGGCGCAGGAGCCGCTGCTGCAGCTGCTGGTGCCGTCCCTGCGAGTGATGATCGATAAAGTGCCACAGGCACGATTGCGTATCGCGGCCGCGCAGAAGCGCATTGTGCAGGCGCTGGAGTTGCGTGACGCCGAGGGCGCGCGGAACTGGATGGCGAAGCACATTCGGGATTTCCGCAAGGGCTACGAGATCGCGGAGATCGACCTGGAGCTGCGGATCACGGTGGAGTGATCGGCTGACCCTTTGCCCCATGCGCCTTGGAAAAAACGCGCGAGGCGACTGACACCTCGCACGTTATAACGCTGCGACGACGAATGAGGGGGTCAACCGCCGCTGCGAACGATGCTCCTCGCGGTCCACGCGAAGCCGGAGTCGACACGTGTTGCGGGAGCGCACCGCCGTGGTTGGAGGTGCAAGCGCTATGCCATCTGCGCATTCTCACAGAATCAGTTACTTAGCTCACTAGCGGTGAGGCTCTGCGCGATAAGTGTGCACCGAAAGGATTCACGTGCACCGTATCGGGCAGGCACAACGCAGTTACGGTTGCATGACGTGTTCGAGCGCGTATCGGTGGCCCATTACTCGTAACGAGTCGCGCGAACCAGGTCGTCCCGGACAGTCCGAGCCGCACGGAAGTAGTGAAAGGCAGCCCAGATGTTGACGACGCCGACGGAGACGAGTCCGTAGCGAAGTCCTTGCGCGTCGCCGATGCTGGGTTTGAGGTGGTCGCTGATCATACCGACGATGAGAGGGCCAAGGCCCAAGCCGACCAGCGTTTGAATGAACAGCACCAGGGAGGTGGCGACGGCACGCATGCGCAGTGGGGCCAGCCCCTGGGACATGGCGAAGGATGGACCGAAGAAGAACGATCCCAGGATCAGCATGATCACAAACGAGGGCACCATCACCCACAGGCTGCCCGCCATGTACGACGAGAACTGGAAGGGCACCATCGCGAGGGTCGCGTAGCCAGGCACCCACATGTACCAACGGCGGTCGGAGGTCTTGACGCTGATGCGGTCGGCGAGGTAACCGCCGAGGAAGGTGCCTAGCGCGCCGGTCCCCGAGAACAAGGCGAGCCAGCTTCCCGCCTCACCACTCGTCATGCCATGTGAGCGGTGCAGGAAGGCGGCGTTCAACGTGCTCCCTGCGTACCACACGAGCGAATGCAATCCCGCCGCGATACACATGTTGCGGAATGAGGATTGTTGCCAGAGGTAGCCGAGGGCAATGGGCAGCCTGGGAGCGACCAATCGCGCGCGGTCCGACACTCCCGTGTCAGATTGGCCTCGGACCGGCTCCTTGATTGTCAGGAATACGAGTAGCGCGACGAGTATCCCCGGCGTGCCCACGAGCATGAAGGCGTTACGCCAGCCGTAGAGCTCATTGCCCCAGCCACCCAGGAGGCTGCCCAGCACCGAGCCCAGCGGCACTCCGAGCGCGTACAACGAGAGCGCCGTCGCACGGGCACTCAGCGGGAAGTAGTCGGAGACGAGCGAATGTGACGGCGGCGTACCACCGGCCTCTCCTATCGCGGTTCCAACACGCGCCGCCAGCAACAAGGGAAAGGTCGCCGCCAGCCCGCACAGCGCCGTCATGACACTCCATAACAAGGCGCAGACAGCCAGGACATTCCTGCGGCTGGTGCGATCCGCGAGCGCGGCAATGGGAATGCCGAGGGTTGCATAGAAAAGCGCGAAAGCCATGCCGCCGAGCAGACCCTGTTGGGTGTCGGTGGTATGGAAGGTGTGTTTGATCGACTCGAGCAGAACCGCAAGGACGGAGCGGTCCATCACGTTCACGGCATACGCGAGCGTCAGGATGGCGAGGACGTACCCCGCATACCAACGGGCGGCAAGTGACCGGGTGTCAACCTGCAACGCGCCCTCACTTCTCATGTCCACGCTCATGTAGTCGGCCCCCTCACTCGAGCGCCGCTGAGCTGGCGCGCTCCGAAGCGTCTACCCTACCGGACATGGTGGAATAAAAGAAGGGCGCGCCGACTCCGGCCAAAGCGCGCTGATTGCACACTTTAATTTCCCTGATAGTCGATTGCCTTGCCGCGTGAGTTGAGCGTTCGAGGCACCGTCGCGGCGCGGACGTGGTCGCAGCCGTTGCGTCGGGCCCTACGTTCCGGCCGTTCACCCCGGCTGGTGTCAGCCGAAGGCTCACACCAGCCGCCAGATCGACATAAAATGAGTTCGCGAACGAGCGGGCGAGAGAGAGAGTCACATCAACACCATCCTGAACATCAATGCGTTTCTGGTCGTCGCGCGTCTGGGGAGCTTTTCCGCCGCCGCGCGTGAGCTCGACGTGGCGCCATCGGTCGTCACCAAGCGCATCACGCAGCTCGAGGAGCGAGTCCACACCCGGCTGATCGTCCGATCGACTCGCGGGCTCACGCTGACCGCGGCGGGCGAGCGCCTTCTGCCTCGCTTCCTTCGTGTCGCCACGGAACTCGACGAGCTCTTGCTCGATGCGCCGGCTACCAACGGAGAGATCGAAGGGCACGTGCGGGTCAAAGGGCCGACCACCATCACCTCGCTCTACTTCGGTGGCCTGCTGAGCGACTTTCAGCAACAGCATCCGCGCGTGACGCTCGAAGTGGTGTTGATGGATCGATCCGTCAATCCGCTGGAGGAGAACTACGACCTGGTCGTTGGGGCTCGTGCCGCTTCCTATCCCAACGTGGTGGACATACCGCTTTGTACGTATCCGCAGGTGCTGTGTTGCTCACCGGCTTACCTGGGCCGCAACCCGGAGCCCCGTCAACCGGGTGACCTCGTGGAGCACGAGTGTCTGACCACAGTCCTGTTTGGTACGACCTGGACATTCGACAGCTCGCGCGGCGGGATCACTGTCGAGGTGCGGTCGCGCTTTCATGCGAATGACAGTCGCGTCGTATTACAGGGTGTGCGTCGGGGCCTTGGAGTCGCGATCCTGCCGCGTTTTCTCGCCGCTGACGACATC
Source organism: Steroidobacteraceae bacterium (assembly GCA_036834945.1). GTDB lineage: Bacteria > Pseudomonadota > Gammaproteobacteria > Steroidobacterales > Steroidobacteraceae > 13-2-20CM-66-19. The sequence continues at coordinate 7,658 of DAITMW010000143.1, read as the reverse complement.
AAGGCCGGGCGGTTGAGGTTGCTCCTCGAAGAGTTTCCCTTGCCTACATACTGGCTGAAGGCGCTCGTGCCGCGGATCAAGATGGACAAGCCGGCCGTGCGCGAGCTCGTGACGTTCCTCAAGGCCAAAACTCAACCGCTGGCTCCCTGGGAAACCGAGGCACTCGGTTAGCGAGCACCCACCTTGAGAGGCTGAGGCACTCGTTCAGCGGGCAAAACCACGCTTTTGCCCGCGGCGCCGGCCGAAGGCAATCCGGCCAACTCCGCTGAAAGCGCCGCAGGCGACTTTCAGCCTTTCTAAAAAGCGAAAGCTGGTCACGCGGGATAGTATGTTCTCGGCCCGCGGGGGGTGCGACTACCATTGGTGGACGCACTGGAGAGACGCTGATGCCCAAACCCTTGCGTAGCAATTTCGAGCCCGGATCGTCACGGGAGAGCACGCGCCGCGCGCAATGGAAGGCGCTCGGGCTCTCGGATGAGGATCTGTTGAAGCCGAAGATCGCGGTGGTGAACAGCTCTTCCGAGCTCGCCATCTGCTTCAGTCACCTCGACGGCATCGCCAAGATCGTCAAGGAGGAAGTGCGTGCGGCTGGCGGCCTGCCCTTCGAGATCCGCACCGCCGCGCCGAGCGACTTCATCATCGGGGCGGGGTCGTCGGGCGGCTATATCCTGGCTTCCCGTGACCTGATCGTGAACGACATGGAGATCGCCGTCGAAGGAGCGCAACTCGACGGCATGATCTGTCTCTCCTCCTGTGACAAGACGCCTCCCGCGCATCTGATGGCCGCTGGGCGCTTCAACATACCGACCATCATCGTCATCGGCGGTTATCAGCCCAGCGGCGAGTACCAGGGCAAGCACGTCGACATCGAGGACGTGTTCCTCGGGTCGGTGCAGGCCTCGTATGGCAGGTTGTCGAAGGACACGCTCAGAGGCATGGCCAACAACGCAATCCGCGGCCCCGGGGTCTGCTCAGGCATGGCCACCGCCAATTCCATGCACGTGGTTTGCGAGGCGCTCGGCATGAGTTTACCCGGGAGCGCGCCGGTGCTCGCGAATAGTCCCGACATGATCGAGAACGCGCGGCGCTCGGCCAGGCGGATCGTCGAGATGGTGCTGGAGGATCTCAAGCCGCGCGACATCATGACGAAGGGTGCCTTTCACAACGCCGTCGCCGCGGTATTGAGTGTGAGCGGGTCCATCAACTGCATCAAACACCTTCAGGCCACCGCGGTCGAGACCGGGCTCGATCTGGATGTCTTTGGCCTCTTCAACGAGCTCGGAGCCAGCATTCCGGTGCTGAGCGCCGTGCGCCCGAACGGTAACGATACGATCGAGGCATTCGAGGCCGCCGGAGGGGCGCGCGCGTTGCTGAAACAGCTCGCACCACTGTTGGATCAGACTGTACGCACGGTCACCGGGCACACCTTGGCGGAAAACCTGGCCGCGGCGGTCGTTCACGACCCGGAGGTGATCCGGCCGCTCGAGCGCGCCTATTCCAACAAGCAGCCGATCACGATCCTGCACGGTACGCTCGCCCCCGAGAGCGCCATTGTGAAGCTGGGCCTGCGGGGCGCCGGACGGCCCTCTCATTTCTCAGGCCCCGCCATCGTCTTCGACAACGGTCCTGACGCGATGGCCGCCATCGCGCGCGGCGAGGTCAAGCCGGGGCACGTTCTCGTCGTCCGCGGCATGGGTCCCAAGGGAGGTCCCGGCATGGCGGGTCCGGCATCGGGAGTAGTATTCGCAGTGGATGCGGCGGGATTATCCAGCGAAGTGGCTTTCGTGAGTGACGGGCAGCTCTCCGGCCTGTGTAACAAGGGGCTGACTGTAGCCGAAGTATCGCCCGAGGCCGCGGTGGGCGGTCCGCTTTCCCTGGTGGAGAACGGGGATCGCATCATCATCGATGTCGACCGACACGTACTCGATCTGGAAGTGCCGGAGGCCGTGTTGCTCGAGCGTCGCCAGCGCCGCGGGCCGCCCGCCCTCCCCGCGTCGAAGGGTTATCTTTCCATTTACCAGCGCAGTGTGCAGCCCATGTCGACCGGCGCGGTGTTGATCAAGCGAGGCAGTTGAGAATGGCATCTGATTTGATTCCCACACGAACCATCCGTCGCGGCGCGGGTCGCGCGCCGTCCACTATCGACGCGGACATCTGCGTGCTGGGGGCGGGCATCTCGGGAGTGTCCGCGGCGCTCGAGGCAGCGAAGCTGGGGCGCAAGGTCGTGATTGTCGACGGAGCACCCGCTCTCGGTGGCCAGGCAATCGGCTCCATCATCGGAACACTCATCGGGCTGTACACACACGGACCCGATGCTTACCAGATCACGCACGGCGTCGCCGATGACCTCATCCGTGACCTGACGGCGGAAGGCTCGCTGTTGCGCATGCATCGCTCGACCGTCACCTTTCAGTATGACGAGGTCCGGCTCGGACGCTGGATGGAACGCAAGATCGAGGCGGCGGGTATCGAAGCCGTCGTCGGTGCCGTTCTCACTGATGTGGCGTTCCGTGACCGACGCATCGAGCATATCGACTTCGCGACTCGCTTCGGCGCGCTGCGCATCAGAGCCAACGGGTTCGTCGACTCATCGGGCGATGCCACGCTGTGTTATGAGGCGGGGCTGCCGGTGCGTGAGCCGGAAGCACCCGTCTATGGCTCTCTCAATTTTCTCATTGAAGGCTACGACCTGGAAGCAGTCCGGAGTTTCGACATCGAGGAAGTTCGCAAGCGCCTCGCCACCCATGGCGCGCCCTATGGACTGGTGCGCCACGACGGCTGGCTCATGCATTTCCCCGGTAAGAACTTCATGCTGGCCAACATCACGCATTTCGAGACGCCGGTGAGCCCACTGGCGACCGCCACCATGGTGTTCGAAGGCAGACGGCAGGCGGACAACATCGTGCGCTTCCTACAAGCGGAGTATCCAGACATCTTCGCCAACGCCAGGGTGAGAACGTACGGCAACCCCGGACTTCGGCAAACGCGCTGGATCGTCGGGACCCGCCAACTGAGCGTCGACGACATCCGCAAGGGCTCACGACCAGCCGACGCAGCGGCTCGTTGCGCCTGGTGGGTTGAGCTGCACGATACGAAGGAGCTGGTCCACTGGGAGCAGTTTCCCAACAACCACGTCTACTACATCCCGCTCAGCTGCATGGTGCCGGCGGATGCGGATAACATCGTGGCCGCGGGTCGTTGCGTGGACGCGGATTCTCATGCCCTGTCGGCCATCCGTGTCATGGGCCCCTGCATCGCGATGGGTACGGCGGCGGCGCACGCCCTGGATCTTGCTGGAAAGGGCTCGGTGCACGACATTGAGCTCGCCCGGCTGCAGAAGCGACTCTACGACAATCTCGAGCGCAAAGACTGAACCGCATGAAACTCACCGACAGCGAACAGGCGATGCTCGACGGTCGCCAGGGCAAGGCGAAGCAGAAAGCGATGGATCTGCTCGTACGCTACGGCGAGGCACTGGGCGCGGAGCGCTTCGTCGATACGACGAACGTGGCGGGCGTGCCGGCGTACTACTCCCCCGTCCTGCTGGACTATTACAAGGCCACCGCGGATGACGCCTATGACGTCATCTATTCGCGCTTCGATCTAGACAGCGATGAAGTTGTCGAGGTACCGCGGGTGACGGTGAATTCATGCGCGCTGCAGGGTGGAGTCGACGCGGAGGGATGGAAGGCCCTCGGCAAGAACTACGAGGCGCTGCAGATGAGCGAGCGCAGTGAGGCGGCCTCGGCGGCACGTGGTGTACAAATATTGAAGACCTGCACGCCTTACCTGGCAGGTAACGTGCCCAAGCAGGGCGAACACTGCGCGTGGATGGAGTCCTCGGCGGTGGTCTATTGCAACTCCGTACTCGGCGCGCGCACGAACACGGAGGGACGCGAGAGCACCAGCGCGGCCATGCTGACTGGAAAGATTCCGGACTGGGGCTTTCATCGCGACGACTTTCGGGTCGCCACCCACCACGTCCAGGTCGATGTGGATGTCTCGAGCATGATGGACTGGGGAATGTTGGGCTATTTCATCGGTGCCGCTGTGGGAGAGCGGATTCCGGTGGTGACAGGCCGTGTATCCCGTCCGGATCTCATCCGGCACAAACACTTCGGTGCCGCGGCGGCCTCCTCCGGCGGTGTTGAGATGTATCACCTGGTCGGCGTCACGCCGGAGGCTCCGACGTTGCAGCAGGCGCTGGGCTCCCGCGAGCCGCTGGCCGTCATCCCCTATGGCAAGGCCGAGCAGCGCCGGACCTACGAGGAGCTCAACTCCAAGGCGAGCGACCCGAACGTCGATTTCGTGATGTTGGGTTGCCCACATGCCGCTCTGGAGCAGCTACGCGAGATTGCCGGACTGTTGGATGGCAAGCGGATCAGCGCGAACTGCAATTTGTGGGTTTTTACATCGCGGGCGATCAAGGCCGAGGCGGATGCGGCCGGGTATACTGCGGCGATTCGCACAGCGGGCGGCGCTGTGCTGACCGATACGTGCTCATCGATCGCGCAGTCGGTGCCGCCGGGCACCAAAGTCGCGGCTCTGGATTCCGCGAAGCAGACGCACTACCTGCCGGCGATCATGGGAATCCAGGCATGGTTCGGAACGACGGCGGACTGTATCAACGCGGCACTGACCGGCCGCTGGAACGGAGCAGGTCCATGACAAAATCGTCGGCGGCAACGCCCAACCCCAAGGCAACGCCCAATCCCAAGGCAACGGTCGTCACCCTTCGCGGACGGAAAGTCGTTGGCGGTTACGCCGAGGGCGAGGCACTCGTCACCCGCGACACGATTTCAGGTTGGGGAGGCATCAATCCCATTACGGGCACCGTGATCGAGACACGCCACGAGCTACGCGGCCAGACGTTCAAAGACAAGGTCCTGGTGTTTCCGGGTGCGAAAGGCTCGTCAGGATGGTCGGCTGCCTTTCATGTCACGCGGATCACGGGCACGGCGCCCAAGGCGATGGTCTTCAACGAGATGACCACGAAGATCGCGCTCGGCGCGGTCGTGATGCGCATTCCTTCGGTGACCGACTTCGATCAGGACCCTCTGGAGATCATCGAGACCGGCGATTGGGTCAAGGTGGATGGAGACCGCGGGATCGTCGAGATTCACCGCGGGCCGAGGTAGCCGGTTTACCGCCCGAGGGTGGAGTGATCTACGGTCCGACCAGGACGTCGTCCAGCACCCGCGCGGCCTGCCGGGACAGAATTCCCGCGAACAGCGGCCGCAGCTTCCTGTATTCCTCCAGCGGTACGACCTTCGGGTCGGGCTGCGCGACGAAGTCCGTCCACTCCAGCGAGTAGTTGCCGCCCCAATCGTGACCGCGGAGTTGCGCCCCCTCTTCCGACGGCGCAACCAACAGCAGATCGGTCATGCTGAAGACGTTTGGTTTTCCGCTCGGAGCGGCACTGACACCCGTGACGTAACCCCAGCCGCGCAGGTACTCAGGCAGCTCCTTACGACGCTCGGAGCCAGCATGCTGACTATTGTTCAGTCCCGGAGCGAGCATGATGACTGCCTGCAGGTGCTCGTTGGCGAGCAGGTGCGCGAATGGCGGCACGCACTCCTTCGGCAGATTCTTGTTGAAACCGTTGTTGAGGAAGCAGTCCTCACGGGCATGCTCGAGCTCATCGCCCGCGGGCAACGGAACGAGGACCAGGCCCATCTGGCCGGCGCGCTCCTTGAGCGCATCGAGCAGCATGGTGTCCACCGGCCAGTCGACCAGCTCAGTCTTGAGAGCCTGGTCCTTGAGCGCTTTGGCCGAATGGAAGTGAGCGACTTCGGGATGCAGCAGGTTGACGACGCCAACTCTCGCACCCCTGGCAAGCGCCAACGGTGTCTCCTCTCTGGCGGCTAGTGGCGTACTCAACACCAATAGGCAGGCTAGCCAGCCGCCCCAAACTCTCATCATCGTCGTTCCGTCAGTGGTCATCCTTACAACCTGGAAGTCTAGCGCGGGGTCGCGGGCACTCGAAAGCCCAAAGCGGGGATGGATCACGAAACGTCGTGAAAACGAGACGTACTGCTCGTCTACGCCCTTCAGCGCCATAACGCGCACCGGAATCGTGCGCCGAGGGTCATAACCCGATTCGGCTTGCTGGTGCGTTGACATCTCACGAGCACTCACGCTCCTGGCATGGATCAAGGGAGGCCGCTGTTATGTACTCGCTGAGCTCGACTGAGGCGCTGAGCCGTGTTCCGACCCGCCTGGTGCTCGTCGCCGGGCTGCATCTCGTGGTGATTGCCGCACTGATCAATGGGCTACATGTACGGCTCGGGCCACCCCCGCCACCTGAGATCACAGGCTCTGTGATCGACGCTCCGGCTCACACGCCCGAGAAATTCACACCGCCGGAGCCGACACTCGTGTCGACGATCATCCCCCGGGACGAGACACCGCTGCCCATGATCGACACGATCGTCCCGGAGGCTCTGCCTCCTCCGCTCGCCGACCCCGGACCATCGATGAGCTCCGGGGCCGTGGCCCACGTGCCACTGCCGGAGCCTGTTGTCCTCGGTGCTGCGGTGGATCCGCGCCACCCCCTCACTCAGCCCGCCTATCCCGCGGCGTCCATTCGGATGAACGAGGAAGGCGCTCTCAGCCTATCGGTCCTCGTGGGTGCCGATGGACGGGTGCGCGAAGCAAAAGTAGCGCAGTCGAGCGGCTCTTCAAGGCTCGATCAGGCCGCTATGGCTGAAGCAAAAACACGCTGGTACCTGCGTCCGGCAACACGTAACGGCGTGCCGTTCGAGCAGTGGCTCACACTTCGCGTGGTGTTCCGCCTCGAGAACCGCTGAGCCCATGCGTTCTGCGCGTCAGGTTCAAGTTTTCCGCATTGCAGTCGTTATCAAATGTCAAACCGAAACCGTATCCGAAAGTCCAGCGCGCCCAGATGTCCCGTCTTACCCAACACATGCCGGCCGTCGCCGGCTATCGCGAGCGGCTTGCCACGCTTCAGGGCGCATGGGACAGCCTTGCATTGCTCTCCCACCTCAGCCAGGACGGGACCAACCTGAGCGGCACCCGCCAGGCGTTCGAGTCGCTCGCGGGCGATCTTGTGACCCATCTCGCAGCCGAGACTCAGAAAAAAGCGCTGCTCGCGGCACGAGCGCGCGCGCAAGTGGTCATCGACGTTCTGGTTCGCAACCTGTTCGAGCGCACGGCGGATATAGGGTTTCTCGCAGCAGACAGCACCATCAGGCGCTATGCGCGGGAAATCCAGGAGCTGCGTCTCGCCGCAGACGGGGATGGAGCTTCCGAATCCGCGACCCGTGCGGTCGCGGCCGCGACGCGCGCCGTACAGAGGCACCTCTCGGAGTACGTCACCAAGTATTCCATCTATCACAACGTCATACTCGTCTCGCCCGAGGGCGAAGTGCTCGCCCAACTCGAGAGCGGCACCGCGCCAGCCACCACATCCGATCCTCTGATCGCGACTACGTTGACGAGCGACCGCGCTTACGTGGAAACATCCAGGCGGAGCGATCTCGTCCCCGACGCTCGACGCGCCCTCATCTACTCGCATCGCATCATCTCGGACCGTCAGACCCTCGGCGTGTTGTGTCTGTGTTTCAGGCTCGAGGACGAGTGCGAGGGTATTTTCGGGAAGTTGCGCTCCAGCGGCGACTGGACCGTGCTCTCGCTGT
>DAITMW010000142.1:16280-18141 GCA_036834945.1 Steroidobacteraceae bacterium | reverse complement strand
GTGTCCTCGAGCGTGGACCAGATGACATGCTCCACACCGGCCAGGCGGGCGCTTTCAGCAAGCGTCGTCGCCTGGGCGAGCTCTCGTTCCGGCGAGCACGTGTCCCAGAAGTTGGTCACACAGAATGCGCCGGCGGTGCCCTGCATGGCCCGCATGACGCTCCGACCATCGTCGAGATCCGCTGCGACGATTTCCGCGCCCGCCGCTGCCAGGGCCCGCGCCTGGCGCGAATCGGGCTTGCGCGTCACTGCACGGACGGCGAAAGTACGTTCGCGGTCCGCCAGGATGGCTCGCACCAACCCTCCGCCCTGCGCACCGGTGGCCCCGAAAACGGCAATGACTCGTGACTGGCCCATGGCAAACACCTCCTTCGTTGCCAGAGCATGATCACCGCGCGCACCGTTCGCGTCCCGGGATCCGGGAGGCGTGGGCTACCCCTTTCGGGTGTTGCCCGGCGCAGGCGCCGGGCAACACATGATTACTCTTCCGGAAGTGATTTCAGGTATTCGACCACATCGTGCTTCTCCTGTGCGGTGAGCCCCAGGTGGAGCAGCGTGTCATAGTGATTCATCACATCCAGCAGCGTCTTGAAGCGTCCATCGTGATAGAACCGGCCTTTGTTGGCGGGACGCATGAAGAGTCCTGCCTCGCGCACGAAAATCCCGGCGAGATTCATGGTCTTGTAGACGCCATCCGGAGCGCGATCCGCCTGGAAACTGTCGATGCCAACCTCCTGCGGCTTGTGCAGGTTCCAGCCCGGCTCGGTCCAGAGCGGATCGACGTGACAGGTGTTGCATTTGGCCTTGCCGCTGAACAGATCATCCCCGCGTTTCGCCGCGGCGGGATCGAAGTCCCGGCCCGGTTCCGGCCGCGGGGCTGGCAGCGCGAGCTCGTAGAAGTGCAGGGCGGGCAGCTTGCTCGTGACCTGATCGTCATCGGGTGAGAGATCCTTGTTGAAATTGGCAAAGCCGTTCGCGGCGGCGATCGGGAACCGGGTTGCATCCTGCAGGCGAGGATCGAAGAACCGGCCTTTGCCGTGCATCTCGAGGGTGGCCACGAATGCGTTCCAATAGGTCACCGTACCCCAGGCCCCGGTCCAGGTATGCTGGTTGAATCCGCTCAGGCCGAAGGCGTTCGGTATCAAGGTCGCACCGGACACTTTGCCGCTCGTGACGACTCCGTCCGTGACCTGTTGTGTGTTGAAAGCTTTGCCATCGAGAGCAATTTCGGCGTCGAATTTTCCCGGACCCCAACTCTTGAGCACCGCCTCCAGGGTCGGACGGTCCACCCCCAGGAGCGTGGTGAAAGCGCTCAGGTCGGGCGCCGCGGCGATGATGGCCCCGACATCCAGGTCCCGGTTCGCCCAGCCATCCAGTCGATGGCCCACGCCGGACGTCAATGAGTCATCGACCGTCGAATGGCACAGCGCGCAGGTAATTCCTACGGAGTCCAGTCGGTTGCCGGTGAAGAACCCCTTCAGGCCTACGACAGCATCGGCCCGCAGGAGAGTCAGGGTTACCCCCGGGTCGTTGGGATTGATCTGCCCGCCCGCCATACCCTTCACGAGGGTGGTGGGGAGCGCATCCACGTCCACCTTCAGACCCAGCTTCAAGGCAGCGATCGGGCTGATGCCCGCACCCACGCCTCCAAGTTGGGTTCCCGCGATCGCGCGATGCAACTGGAGCTTGCCACCCCAGAAGTCCTCGTCGCCGAAGGTGTCGAACCTGAATGTCTTGCGCCCAGCGCGGAATGCGGCGACCGCCTGGGCCTGGATGCGCGCCTCGAACGCCTTTGCCTTTGACGTGACGACGGGTTTGTTGTTGCTTTCAGAGTCGGCTCGAACGAGCCAGGCGGCTCCCAG
>DAITMW010000142.1:0-16180 GCA_036834945.1 Steroidobacteraceae bacterium | reverse complement strand
CGACGGGTTTGTTGTTGCTTTCAGAGTCGGCTCGAACGAGCCAGGCGGCTCCCAGCGCGACCGCGCCCAGGGTCATTGCGCCGAGCAGCTTGTGGAGCGCGTTCCTGCCTCGTGGAAGTGATTTGATTGGCATGGGAAGTACCTCCCGTTGCCACGTGGAGCAATCCGCGCACCCGGGAGGAGGAGGGGAACAACAACATAACACAGCAGTGCGTGCTGCGAGTGCACCGCATCGGCGACACGTGTCGAGTCGTCCTGCCCGTTGTTGCGTCGGCCTTTCAGGTCACGAAGGCGCGATCGACGGGGTCCACGTCGTCCCAGTTGATCGATACATGTATGGGAGCGCACGCGATGGGGTGCGCATAGCGCGGCATGTGTCCCCACATATCATCAACTTGCCACGTTCCCAACTCACCGGGGGTTGCCGCGGCGGAGGCGTTCCAGACGCGCCACCCCGACAGCGACCCGGCGGTCAGAGTCAGGCTCAGCGTACCGATGAACGAGCGCCGGTCCAGCCCGCTCATGTCAGCTCATCCTTGATCGGCGGCAGCGCCGCCTGCGGATACCAGTTGGTATGAGTGCCGCTGCGCAACCGGAAAGGCAGCTTGACGGTTGCAATGATGCCCTGGTCCAGGCGCTGCGCATCGGCGATGACCAGGTCCGAGCTCAGGGACTCGTAGTTGCTGGCGATGGCCATGACGTAACCGTCCCCTTCGCCGCTGGCGTTCTTACGGGGAACGAACATACTCTCCTGCAGGCTCTGCGACGGCTCGACGCGGCATTGAGCGATTTCCCCGCTGCGCACGTCCAGGCGCTGCAGCAAGTTGGAAGAGAACATTCCGCCTGGCCGCTTGTTATCCGGCGGCACGTTGGGATCCCGGCTGCTCACATAGGCATAACGGTAATCGAGGGACAGGAAGCGGTCATCCATGCGCGGCAGGATACCTGGTGTGACCGATACCACGTCCTCCTGGAACGAGTCCTTCTTCGACTTCAGATCAAAGGTCCAGCGCCGGATCTGCGACGGGTCGCGCTCGCCGCTGGAGGTGGGCAACTCCATGGTGATCTTGCTACCCCGATCCGTGGCATTGAGGAAATGCAGCGTGTTGCGCGCAGGTCCCTTGTACCAGCGCACGTCCTTGGCGTCTCCATCGCGCGGTAGCACACCAACCATGGTGGGAAGGTTGCCGTCCCATTCCCACATCGGCTCTCCCGACTTGAGCCGCTCGAGGCTGGTCGTGCGGGCGACGACGGGAATGAGCACGTGCTTCTGGGTAATCGCGATATCGTGAATGATCCCGAGGTAGGGCGATTTCAACCACACCTCCCGGGTGATCTCTCCCTGCGGATTCATCGTGTAGACGGCGATGTCGGTCGTCAGCAGGCCTTTCGCCTGATACCCATAGGCGATCATTTCGCCGGTCACCGGGTCGATCTTCGGGTGCGCCGACATCGTCGTCGCAGTGTACTTACCGTTGAAGTCCCAGGAGCCCAACGTCTCGAGGGTATGCGGGTCCACCGTCCACGGCCGGGAATCCTCTTTCAACACGAGAAGCTTCCCGCCGTGCCAGTAGGAATGTGTGTTGGCTGCTGAGCGATCGACGTGCGCGACCGACGGGTCGTCGGTATAGGGATTGCGATACACACCGAAGAGACGCTTGCGCGCCTTGCGCTCCGTCATGAGGCGCGCCGTGCGCACATACCGGCCCTTGTAGTCCACCGAGCCGTTGTTGAAACGGAAGCGGCTGATGTGGCCGTCGCCGTTGAACCCGGTCATCCACTCGTTCTTGGGAGGCCGGTAATCGAAATCGCACTGCATGCGATAGAAAGTGCCCGCGATGTCCGTGGGGATCTCCCCCCAGACCTCGCAGTCGTACACGTCCGCCTCGAAGCGCGTCGGGCTGTTGAAACCAGGTGGAAAGAGCGGATGTCCGCGGAAATCGACTGCCATGACCCCCTCCAGGCAAGAATGATCACGTCGTCCAACAAGTGGGGCGCCCTGAGGATCAGCCTCGACTCGAACGCACCCCACAGCTTAGAGTCCGACGTTCCCGGATGATGATAATGGGGGGCGCATGCGGCGGTGGCTGTCAGGTCTGTTTATTTGCTTCGGTGTCTGCTACGTGGTTTCCGCGGTCGCTTCAGCCGCGAAGGCGCCTGCCTTCACGCCGCAACAGTTGTCATCGCCGCCCATGAGCGGCTGGCTGACCAACGGCGGCAGTCTGTCCAACCAGCGCTATTCACCGCTCGCGCTGCTCAATCGAGACAATGTCTCGAGGCTCAAAGCCGTCTGGCGTACGTCCCTGCGCGGCTCTGGCTCGAGTGCCCGCAGCGGCAACCAGGCGCAGCCCCTGGTCTACGACGGTGTTGTCTACATCATGACCGGCGAGAACGACGTATTCGCCGTCAGCGTGGCGACCGGTGAAATCCTCTGGGAATACCAGGCCCATATCGACCCGAAAGTGGCGCGTCCCTGTTGCTCCTGGGTTGGCAGGGGTGTGGGCCTCGGTAACGGCGCAGTATTCGTCGGGCAGCTGGACGCGAAGCTGGTGGCACTCGATCAGGTGACGGGCGAGGTCAAATGGTCGATTCAGGCCGAGGACCCGAAAGCGGGTTATGTCATCGCCAGTGCGCCTCTTTACTACGACGGCATGGTGATCACGGGGTTTGCCGGAAGCGACATGGGAACCCGTGGTCGCATCAAGGCCTACGATGCCAAAACGGGTAGATTGATCTGGACGTTCTACACCGTTCCGGGCCCCGGAGAGTTCGGCCACGAGACCTGGCCGGCCGACAGCGATGTTTGGAAGTACGGCGGTGCCGCGATCTGGCAAACCCCGGCTGTGGACCCCGATCTCGGTCTGATCTACTTCTCCACTGCCAATCCCGGACCCGTACTGAACGGCAATCTGCGGCCCGGCAATAACCTCTTCAGTGTCTCGATCGTGGCGCTCGAGGTCAAGACCGGCAAGTATCGCTGGCACTATCAACAGGTCCACCACGACATCTGGGATTACGATTCCCCGAACCCCGTCATCCTGTTCAATGCAGCCTACGCAGGACGCCAGCGTAAAGGCATCGCGGAAGCGGCGAAAACCGGCTGGGTGTACATCCTCGACCGCACCAGCGGTGAGCCCCTCGTAGGCATCGTCGAGACTCCGGTGATGCAGGAGCCACAGCAGCATACCTCGGCCACGCAGCCTTTCCCTATCGGGGATGCGTTGGTTCCGCAGTCGATCGACATTCCTCCTGAGGGGTTCGACCTCGTCAACGAGGGCCGGATCTTCACGCCCTTCACCAAACACCCGTCCGTCTGGAAGCCGCTCGCGGCGGTGAACTGGCCGCCCAGCTCGTACGATCCCGAAACGCATCTGATGTACATCTGCGCCAGTGACTCACTATGGGGCGCCCAGGGCGGGGATCCCAACTACCCGGTAGAGCCGGGCGCTCTTTACTCGGGCAGTGTCGTAGCGCGTTTCCCGGCGCCACGCCGGGGAGTGTTCGGTGTGATCGACGTCACCACCAACAAGCTCCTTTGGCGCCAGCAGTGGGTCGACCAGTGCTACAGCGGCTCCATCGTCACCGCTGGAGGTTTGGTATTCGTCGGCCGCAACGATGGCCGGCTCACCGCGCTCGACAAGTCAACCGGTCAGAAACTGTGGGAGTTCCAAACCGACGGCGGAGTGAACGCCCCCGCGAGCACGTTCGAATACAAGGGCAAGCAATACGTGGTCGTGCTCGCCGGTGGTACGGCCCTGGCCGGAAGCAAGCGCAACGACGGCCTATGGCTGTTCTCGTTGGATGGCGCGATCAATTCGATGCCGCGCGGATCCGCCGATCCCACAGGGCAGTTTCCGCCCCGCACCCCGGGAGGGGCGCCGCCGGCCACTGCTCCGGGCGCTGGTCCCACGGCATCCAGCCACACAGCCAATCTCGACAAAGGCAAGGAAATCTACTCAACCACCTGCGTCGTGTGTCACGGCGAAACCGGCAAAGGGGGCTCTCATGGCGGGGCTCCGCTCACCACTTCACTGACCCGCGAGTCGATCACGAATACCGTCATGCACGGTCGTAACGACATGCCCGCATTCGGCAGCGCGCTGCAGCCCGACCAGCTCACCGACCTGGTGGGTTATGTTCTGAGCCTCGCCGCGCAGAACCCGGTGTCAACACCTCGGTGACATAGGCCGACACGTCGTTGAGCTCATCGGCCGAATACGCGGAAGTGAACGAAGGCATGTTGTTCTTGCCCGTCATGGCCGTAGACAGAATGCTCTCGCGACTCAGTCCGTTGACCAGCGGCGCGCCACCGCCTTCGCCGCCTTCCCCGGTCGCGCCGTGGCAGGGTACGCAGGCCGTCCTGTAGATCTTCGCGCCGTTCTCAACATTGGCAGCCCGGGTCGGCGCCGGAGGTGGCGCGGCCGGCCTTGGAGTCCCTGGGCCGCCGGCGCCACGAGCGGCGTTCGCGGGTGTCAACGATGGGATTTTCCCGTCGAGAGAGAACATCCAGACACCATCACCGCGCTTGCCGTTAGCGAACAGCCCGCCGCCGGCATGCACGGCCACGTACTGCTGCCCCTTGTGCTCAAAAGTCGTGACCGTCGTGTTCACCCCGGCATCCGTCGTGAACTCCCAGAGTGAGTTGCCATTGGACTTGTCCAGGGCTGTCAGTCTGCCGTCCGCCCGGCCGACGAACAACAGTCCTCCGGCAGTCACGACCGAGCCGCTGAAACAGATCTCGCGCCACTGCCGCCGCCATACGAGCCGGTTCGTGGTGACATCGACCGCGGCGAGGATCCCCGCGTCGGCCACCTGGGCCTGGCCGAAGGCGCCGCCCATGTAGGGTTTGTTTGGAACCGGGTCTTCCAGTTTCGCCCGCGCCGAGAAGTTGCTGATGCGATCGGAGGCACAGACATACAACAGGTGCGTCTCAGGATCGTAGGAGCTGGGAGGCCAGTTCGCCCCGCCCATGGTCCCCGGCTTGACCATCACCGGCTCGGTCCAGAAGGGAGTGAAAATGCGACCTTGGTTGGGCAGCTCGGTGGTGCCCGGTGCGAGTCTCGCGCCATCCGGAATGGTGTCGATCTGCTGCGGCACGATGCTGTCGCCGACGGGATAGGGCTGCGTGGCGGCCGTGGCCTGGCGCGGCTCCTGCGGAACCGCTCGCTCATCGATGCCGATCAGCGGCTGCCCATTGGTGCGATCGAGGATGTATGCCCAGCCGGTCTTTGAGACCTCCGCGAGCCCCTTTGCCGCCTTGCCGTTGATCTGCGCGTCGAACAACACGACCGGGTTGGGTGAATCGTAATCCCAGATATCGTGGTGGACCTGCTGGAAGTGCCAGCGATACTGGCCGGTCATGGCATCCAGCGCCACGATGGAAACCGAGAAAAGATTATTTCCCGGACGCACGTCCCCGCGCAGGTCCGGCCCCGGGTTGCCCGTCGAGAAGTAGAGGAGGCCGAGTTTCGGATCGACGGCCGGTGTCTGCCAGATGGCAGCACCGCCTCGCATCCAGGCATCGCCATCCTGCGGCCAGGTCTCGTGTCCCAGCTCACCGGGCCCTGGTATCGTGTAGAACACCCAACGCAACGCGCCGGTTCTGGCGTCGTATGCCTTGATCCGGCCCCGCGTGCCCATCTCGCCGCCGTTGAAGCCGACAATCACCAGGCCGTTGTAGTACAGCGGCGCAGCCGTGATGGCGAAGCCATCCTGCCAGCGCTCCGCGGCGATCGTCCAAATGACCTCACCGGTGCGTTGATCGAGCGCGGCGAGCCGTGCGTCCGTGTGGCCGACGAACACCTTGCCATCGCCGATTGCTACACCCCGGCTGGCGCGTCCCAGCGGACTCCCGCCTTGCGGGTCAGGATGCCCGCGATAGGTCCATAGGACCCGCCCGGTCTCCACGTCCATCGCGAAGACGTCATTGGCGCCGTTCGCAACGTAAAGCGTGCCGCCATACTCGAGGATCTGGGCTTCGCCGGCATAACCGGGCTCGATGGCGCTGCCCATGCCCGAACGCCACCGGGCCTTGAGGCCAACCACGTTGTCTTTATTCAATGATTTCAGGGGCGAGTAGCGCTGGTTGAAGAGCGTACCCCCGTTGGTGATCCAACTTGTGGTGGGATGGGTCGTGAGCTGGACAGCGTCGAACGCCGGTGCCCGCTGTATCCCGGCATCCGTGGCGATCGCAGGTCGTATGGCGATACCCGTTACGGCGACCACGCTCAGGGTCATCGCACGAACGCCGAGTCCGCGTAATGGCATGTAATCCCCCTCTGCAAGTGCGGACATTAAGTTAGCCGCACCGTCCTTGCCAAGCAGAATTATGATTTTTCAACGAATTGTCCGCGCCGAGGCCATTTTCCCAGACGCCCCGCACCTGAAAGGAACTGTGCCGGCGAGCGGTCGCCGGCCCATGCGTGACCAACTGGTGGTTCGAGTTGAATTGAAATCGGGACAAGTTTGAACCGGAGGATGCATGCTGGGAACGCGCGTATCACTTGAATGGACACGCGCCACGTCGTCATCCATGACAGTGGAAGCCTCGGCTGCGCTCAACGGATTTTCAAGCGCGACGGCGTGCTTGTGCATCGTTGCCTTGGAATCAAACAGGGGGGCAATTCATGTTCGAGTCACGATTCAAGCCGCAGGCGTGCGTCATGGCGGCCAGTCTCTACTGCTCCATGGCATTGGCGCAGCAGCCAGCGCAGCAAGGTCCCGAGCCCGCGGCCCAGGCTGACACCGGAGCCCTACAAGAGGTGGTGGTCACGGCACGCTACCGTGCCGAGAACCTGCAACAGACCCCCATCGCCATCACCGCCTTGAATTCCGCGGAGCTCGAGGAGCACCAGTTCACTAACCTGAACGACCTCGGGTCGAAGGTGCCGAACGCGTACTTCCGACCTCCCGTGAGTAACTACGGCCCTACCGAGACCATCGGCCTGCGTGGCATCACCCAGATTGACTACAGCTATTCGTTCGAGCCGGCGATCGCCATCTACTTCGACGACATCTATCACGGAACCATGACCGGATCGTCCATGGACCTGGCGGACCTGGACCACATCGAAGTGCTCAACGGCCCGCAAGGCACCCTGTTCGGCAAGAACAGTCTGGGTGGCGCCATCCGCCTCGTCTCTGTGAAGCCCAAGGGCGACGACAGCGGCCAGATCGAGGCGACTTACGGCCAACATCACCGCACGGACGTCAAGGCAGTAGCCGATTTCGCGCTCGTCGAGGGCAAGTTGTTCGCCCGGGTCATGGGGGTCTCGCGCACCCAGGACGGCATCGGCAAATACCTGGACTTCGCCTGCGAGATGGCGGCCAAGGGCATGCCCGCGGCCTCCGGTACACTGCCCATGAGCGTTACCCCGGTGCAGGGCAATGGTTGCGCGCTCGGGACCCTGGGAGGGTATGACCACAAGGGCGCGCGGCTCGCGCTCCGCTACCTCGCCAACGAGGACTTCGAGATCAATGCCGTCGCCTCCTACTCGAAGCAGGCGGACGATCCGCCGCTGCAAGCGCTGTTGACGCCCTATAGCTCGACGGACAGCCTCAACAAGGGCTACTCCTCCAACGTCGTCTTCAAGAAATACGGCATCAACTACACGGACAACCCGAATTTCCTGTCCCCGAGCATGTGGGACAACTATGCGACCTTCGGCGACGTGGTGACCGGCCAGCAGTACGACCCGAAACAGTACCTGACGGATAGGACCGAGTCGGTGGTGGCGGACTACCACATCGCCGGCACGACTCACGCGAAGCTCATCCTCGCCCACGAGCAGTACCAGTCGAACTGGATCAACGACAGCGATCTCACCCCTTTCGGGCTCACACAAACGTACAACCAGCAGGAGCACCGGCAGTACCAGGCGGAGCTGCAGTTGACCGGCAGCGCGTTCGCGAGCTCGCTCGACTGGACGACCGGAGTGTTCTATTACGACTCCCGCGACCGGGACTACTACCCGACCAACTTCGACGCCTATGACGCGAGCGGTTTGTTGAAGAACTTCGTCGCCAACGACTATTACACCGACAAGAACAAATCCGCATTCCTGCACCTGAACTACAAGCTCACGGACCAGTGGTCGTTCTCGGCCGGCGTGCGCTACACGGATGAGAACAAAACCAATCTCTTCCAGCACTACAACCAGATCGTGATCCCGTATCCGAAGGCGCTGACCCAGGCGCGCTTCGACTACAGCGCGAGCGTCGATTACCAGGTCACCCGGGGCAAGATGCTGTACGCGTCGGTGGCCACGGGTTTCCGTTCGCCTGGCTTCAACCCGCGTATCTCCACTCCAGGACAGCTCGTCGCGGTCCCTGGGGAGAAGGGCACCAATTACGAGATCGGTGCGAAGATGGACTTTCTGGAGCACCGCCTGCGCGTGAACAGCGCGCTCTTTTACTTCGATTACCAGAGCCACCTGACTCAAATAATCGCGACGCAGTGCAATCCGGCGTCCGATCCCAATGCAGGCATACCCTACCAACTCAACAACGGCGTCTGCCCGCCGGGTACCCCATTGGCGGGCACGCGCGGCCTCTCGCCCTGGTTCTACTACACGGCGAAGCCTGCAATCATCCGCGGCGCGGAATTGCAGCTGATGGCCAATCCGGTCGAATACCTGTCGGCCGACCTCACATTCGGCTACAACAGCACGGCCGCCGTCGGTGTCGACCCCTCAGTGAAGACGCAGCCCGAAATCAACATGAGCGGCGGCATTCAGTACGCGGTGGCCCTGCCGTGGGGTTCGATCACGCCCCGGCTCGATTGGTACTACCAGTCGTTCATGACCAACGGTCCGACCACCCAGGCCCAGATGCATCCCGACTGGATCGTCCCTGGCTACAGCCTGTTCAACGCCCGGCTGACCTACACTCCCGTGAAGGGAAAGTGGCAACTGGCGTTCGCCGGCACCAATATCTTCAACCATTTCTATTGGCAGCAGCTGGGAGCAGCCACATCCGGCACGGTCTCGACGGGACTGACACCGGCGAGCGCACGGGTCGGCACGCCCGGCATGCCCCGCGAATGGACTGTCACTTTCACGAAAGACTTTTGATCGAAATCCGGTGCCAGGCGCGAGAGGCGGCCCGACCGTGCGCGAATCAACCGCGCGATTTACCCCCAGCGAGCGTGCTCCGGTCCCGGCGCGAACGCCGTTTCGGGACGCTCCCACTGGCCAACGGCCAGACTCTTCCGCACCGCCGGCCGCTTCTCCATCCGCGCCATCCAGTCCGTGCAGCGCGGATGTCCCTGGAGCAGGTCCGGCGTCAGCAGTGGCAACGACCGGCAGATCGCAAAGGCGTCAATATCCGTCAACGAGTAGTCCGAGCCCAGCAGCCAGGGTCCACTCGCCAACGCCGTCTCGATCCTCGCCAGGGCGAGCCCCACCTTGCGTCGTGATTCGGCCAACAGATCTTCAGGATAATCGCTCCTGAACGCACGTAGCCAACCTTCGCGCACGAAGGGGAGGGCGATCCGTTCGAGGACCTCGGCCGGCGGCGGCTTCCTGTTGGCCAACGCTGGCGCCAGGTGCTGCTGGCAGCCCAGTGTGTTGGCTCCCGGCATGAAAACCTCGTTGATGAACCGCGCCCAGGCCAACATCCGGTTGAAAGCCAAAGGATGCGAGGGCCGCAGCGCCGGCGCCCCGAAAGCCGCATCGAGATACTCACACATGAAAAACGATTCGGTCAGCTGCCGCCCGTCGTGCACCAGCAGTGGACCTTCGCCCTCGAGATTCAGGCGCGTCTCGAGGGAGGGCGCCGGCATCGCCGCACCGTATTGCTCGAGCGCCAACACATCGACCGGGTGCAACGTGCAGGCGATATCCTTCTCCGCCAGCACGATCAGCGGCTTGAGCCAGGGGCCGTTGGGCGCCCAGTGATAGAGCTCGAGCATCACGGCGCTCCCTTGCCGGCCAGCAGTTGGTTGAAACGCTCCACGAAGCGACCGCTGCCCAGCGCCAGCGCCGTACGGACGCTGGACCTGCTTCCAACCCGCCGCAGCCACGCCATGAAGTGAGGGGTTCTCGCGTCATTCGCGGCCTCGGGAAACATCATCGGTAACCCGAACAGCATCATGAACCCTGCCAGGTCGGCCGCTGTGCAGCTTTCACCGGCTATCCAATCGCGGCTCGCCAACGCCTCGTTCAATGCCAGCGTGCCCGATGACAAGCGCGCCCGGCTCTCCTGCAGCTCCTCCGCGCTGAAGGTCCCATAGATCGCCTTGGACCAGGCGACACGCCGCTCCGGCAGCGGAATCCGCTCGATCGCGGCCCGCAAGGCGTCCGGATCACGTTGGCGCACCATGGGCCCGACAAAAGTGCTCCAGCCCAACTGGCTGGCCGACGGCCCGACATATTGATCGAAAAACCGGCACCACCAGCGCATGCGCCACAGCTCGAAAGGATCGCTCGGACGCAGCGGCGGTCCCGCGAAGACCATGTCGACATAGTCGATCATGGCTGTCGATTCCTGGACGAGGGAGCCGTCGTGGACCATCGCCGGAATCGTGCCGTTGGGATTGACCGCGAGGTATTCGGGCTTGTGCTGCTCGAAGGCCAGCATGTCGATGAAATGGCTGGTATAGGCGACGCCTTTCTCCAGCACGGCCAACAAAGGCTTGCCGGAGTTGGCGTTGGGCTCCCAGTGATAGATATCGAGCATCGCCGGATCTCACTCGAACCAGTAAGCGATACCGCGCATCTCGATGCTGGTGCGCGGCGCCACGCCTGCGGGGCACTCGGGATTGTCGAATGCACCGTGCGGCACACAATGGGCGCGGCACGGGTCGGAATCGTTGGTCTTGAAGATCAACACCTCCTCGGGCCGCATGTCCGAATAAAACGCCCAATGCTGCCTGGGGTTGTGCTGGATCAACAGCGCCTCGAACGAAAAGGCGATCGAGCCGTTCTGATCGAAGAGCGCATCCGCCGTGATGAGATCCTCCGCCGCCAGGCTCCGCGCATCGCACACAGCGAGCGGTACGTCCTGCGGTGGCGGAGTGATGACTCGCCAGACGTTGTACTGCGCAGAGCGCTTCACCTTGCGCCCATTGTCTGGTCGCGACCGGGCATAGAAGGAAGTGGCCGTCGCATCGCTGACATCGACATGGACGAAGCGTGCTGGCCGCGAGTTGTTGTGGGCACCGGACTCCTTGGAGCGCTCGCCGAAACGCAGGATGCCGGGTCCTGTCACCGTGACATGATCGGCGCCCGAGACGGCTAGCAGCAAGTCACGGATCTCGCCGACGTGAACCCGCTCCAACTCTTCGCGATCGCGAAAGTCGCGGATCGCGGTCGCGTGGGGATAGAGCCTGAACCCCTCGACATCGAGCGAAGGAGGCGTCGCGCGATAACGGATGTCTTCGATCGGTACCGCGCGGGGAACTACATTCAACACGTCCCGGGTATTGTCATTGGCATGAAATTTCGGACGAACGCCGAGCGGCTCGCTGAACCCGAGGGTACCGAGCACGCTACGCGGGGTGTCAGGCATGGGGTCGTCTCTCAGTGCACTTCGCCGGTAAAGGTCCGAAGGGCGGGGTTGGTATGGTCCGGCATCGCCAGGGCCGCTTTTACCCCGTCGCGCTGCGCCATTCTGTCGCGCCACCCGGCGAGGCGCGGATGCTTGCGGTCGTCCGTGAGATCGGGAAACATCCGGCTGACGTACAGGCCACAGTGTGAGAAAAAGTTGATGTCCGCCAGGGTATACGCGTCGCCGGCAAGCCAGGGAGTACGGGAGAGTTGGTCCTCCACCTTGTCCAGGGCGACCAGGACCTTGCGCTTGGCGTTATCCAGGTCCGCCGCGCTGAAGCCCGATCGGGCCGTGCGCCACTTCTCGCGCTGCTCGTGCAGCGGAATTCTTTCGACCAACCGCTCGAACTCACCTTGCTCGATGCCCCGGGCCAACACACCGACAAAACGATGCCAGCCGTGCATCGAAACATAGTTCATCACGTGCTCGTCGACGAACTTGTTCCAATAACGCATGCGCGCCTGGCCGAGCGGGTCCGCCGGCCGCAGCGGCGGCGTCCCGGGAAACGCATCTTCCAGGTACTCGTTGATGACGGTCGAATGTGTGACCACCTGGCCGTCGTGCTCGAGGACGGGCACCTGCCCGTCCGGATTGAGAGCGACAAACCAGGGCTCGTGCTGCTCGAATCTGTGCAGGTCGACGTAGACACTTTGGAACGGGATGCCTTTTTCCTTCAGAGGAATCAGGCATTTGAGCGAGTTGGCGCCCGGCTCGGCGTGATAGAGCTTCAGCATGTCCACACCCTACCGCCGCGCGCGCTTGCCCGGAAGCAGCCGAGCGGCTATAAGAGTGATAGGTCATCACCTTTCAGCCAAGCGGTGCAGGCCCCGGCGTGCTGGGAATAACCTTCCGACAGTTACAGGTGTTTGTCGAGGCGGTGGACGTCGGGAGTTTCCGAGCTTGCGCCGAACGGCTGGGAGTGACCCAGGTCTCCGTATCCGAGCACATCCGCTCCCTGGAGCGCCAGATCGGCCGTCCTCTGTTCGACCGCCGGCGGGGCACGACGGCGAGTTTGACGGAGCAGGGTCGCCAGGCCTACGGGCATGCCGTGGCCCTCCTGGCCCAGATCGACAGCTTCGTGGACGCCTTTGCCACGGCACGCGAGCAGCGGCCGCGCCGGCGCCTGATCATCGCGGCACCCAACTATGTCAGCTTCCGTCTCGCCCAGGTGTTCGCCGAGTTTGGCTCGAGACACCCGCAATGGCAGGTCGAGATCGAGCCCACCGACCAGGAATCCGCCACCGAAACGATCGCGCGCGGCAAGGCGGACATGGGCTTCATCCTGGCACTGGAGGGCGCGGCACCGCCGACCTCGGCCCTCATCTGGCGCGAAAGACTCGGCCTCTACGCAGGGCGGGAGCACGTACTGGCCGGCCGCCGCCGCGTCTCAGCGGCGGAATTGTCGGCCTTTCCTTTTATCTACCTGCCCAAGAAATATCCGCTGCGCGGTGTGATCGAGGCCGTTCTGGAGAAATCCGGCATCGCCGGCAATCCCATAGCGCTGCAAACAGACAACCCCGTCCTGGCCCGCCGCACCCTCATGCAAGGCAAGGCCATCGGCTGCCTGTTCGCCCACACGGTCGGAGCCGATGTCGAGAAAGGAGATCTCATCGAGCTGCCCTTGCCCAGGGCAGCCCTGACGGTCGAGGTGCGGCTGGTCACTTCGCAAGGCACCCTGGCCAGGCGTGCCTCGCGTGCCCTGATCGAACTGGCCGAGCGCAGTCGCAACGCCAACTTCAACCTCGACTGAGATGAGGCGCTAGTTCTGTTGGAAGCGGCCGTGACCTCGACGACCGCCTCACCGATGAGCGTACTCCGTGAACACGTAATCCTTGTCCTTCGCGATGATGTGACACGCGGCTCCACACTTGGCATCATGTCCCTGCGGCGGTGAGCTCTTCTCGTCAGCAGGCCGGAACGAATCGGTCGCGGGATCATACTCGAACGCGGCGTAGCCCCATCCGTTACTGTCGGCGAACCGCTTGGCGTCCTTCGCCATGAAGTCGACATCGCTCTGGGTGCTCGGCTGGAGGGGCGCACCGGGCTGAGCCTCGTTCTTCTTGATGTTCCAATGGATCTTCGCCATTTTGGCGCCGTCAGGGAAAGGCTTGCCATTACCGGGAATGCCGGCCTGGTAAGCCTGGATCATCGCGGGGTTCCCCAGGATCACCGCCATGTGCGGACCATTGTGACTGACCGAGATGGTCTGCCAACTCTCATAGCCCTTGAACTCCGCAAAGGCGAGCCCGCCGGGCACCCTGAGGGCGTACTTGTCCTGGGCCGACATCGCCGCCCCGGCAGCCAGGACGGCCAGTGATACCGTGACACCGCTACCGAGCAACAGGTTCTTGATCTTCATTACCGAGCCTCCCCGATTGGAATGCAACTCGATAGTATCAAGCTGTGCTGAAGTTGTTAGTGATACCAAAGCACAATGGCTCTACCGTGAGCGTGCATGCTTCAGCGTTTGCGCTCGGCGTCCTTTATGAAGCGCGCGCGCTCCTTGGCATCGGTCACTTTCTCCGCGAGTATGGCGTACAGCTCCGCCTCGTCGGTTGCCGTTTGCGCGGCCTTGCGAGTGATGAGTCCCGCGATGGGTCCGATGTAGCGGGCCAGTAGAACGGTGGCGCGCTGCGTCGCCTCCGAGGTCAGCGGCCGGCCGACAATGTTGGAAAAGACGATGGAGTTGGCCCGCGGCGGCGGCTCGCCCGGATTCGTGGCCGAAAACTCTCCTCCAGCCTGCAGGAACCGGCGTCGCTCCTCCGGCGTGTCCAGTCGGCTCGCCAGGAGTTGGTACAGCTCCTGGCGGCTCGCGGTCGTCGCGGCGGCATTCTGCACGAGGACCCGCGCCACCGGCCCCATGATCGTCATCAGTTGTTTCTCGATCTCGGCCAGCTGCTCCCTCGACCATGAGGTCAGGGAGCCAGAGTCGGCGACGTTGCGTCCGGCGCGCGACGCCGACGACGGCGGTGATTTGACCGGGGGCGGTGCGCCGGAAGGTGGCGCGACCTTCGGTTTGATTGTTTGACGGCTGATGGCCGTAGCGATGATCCGGGCCTTGTCCGACATGGTCGGAGAAGGGGGTTGAGAGGACACCGCCTCCCAGCTGGCGCGCAGGGCCTCCTGGAATTCTGCCGCGGATGCATATCGGTTCGCCGCGACCTTGTCGAGCGCCCGCGCGACGACCGGGTCGAACACCGACGGAAGCGCTGGATTGGCAGCCGATACCGGCCTGGGCACCTCGTGGCAAACCTTGTACATGACTTCAGCGGCTCCCCCCTGGAACGGAGGCGACCCGGTGAGCAGCTCATAGAGCACGGCTCCGGCCGCGTGGACGTCGCAGCGGTGATCGACGACACCTCCCATGTATTGCTCGGGCGCCATGTACTGAGGTGTGCCGACGATCAGGCCGCTTTGCGTCTGCGAGCGTGGGCCGATCTTGGCGATCCCGAAGTCCGTGATCTTGACGACACCCTCGCGGGTGACCAACAGGTTGGACGGCTTGATGTCACGATGGATCACACCCTGGCGATGCGCGTACGCAAGTCCGGCGAGCACCTGTTGCATGGCACTGACCGCATCCTCGAGGTGCAGTTCCGGGCGCTGCTTGACATACTCGTCCAGCGCGCAGCCGTTGATGTACTCCATTACGATGTAGGCGCCGACCGGATCCTGATCGTCATAGTCGAAAATCGTGACTATGGCCGGATGATTGAGGCGCGCCACGGCGCGCGCCTCGTTACGAAAGCGCGCCGAGAGCTCCTGCGGGGTGACATCGTGTCCGCGATCGAGCTGCAGGACCTTGACGGCCACGGTACGCTCGAGGGTCGTATCGAATCCGCGATAGACGGTGCCCATCCCGCCGATTCCGAGGGCATCGATGATGTCGTACTTGCCGATACAGCGCGGAATCATTGGCCTATTGCAACATCTTCAAGGCCTCGACGAGACTGCGGCGCATTCGGTTGAATGACGAGCCGAGTGCGGCGATCTCGTCGCTGCCCTTCGTCGGGAAGTCGGGAGCATCCATGGCTCCCAGGCTGACCTGGTCGGCGATCGTCGCCAGCCTGCGCACCGGCCGCACGACGAACACGGTCAGGAGGATGTTGACGGTCAGGAACAGGAACAGGAACAGCCCCACCAGCAGGTAGATGAAATTCTGCAGCGCCTCGTGCGCGCGCTTCAGCGGCAACTCGTAGGGAATGCTCACTATCTGCGCGCCCACGACGTCTTTGAGCTGCCACCCGAAGCCGTTGGCGGAACCGTATTGGTCGAGCATGGTTTGTGGCGCGGCTTCGACGGAGCTGTGACATTGGAGGCACTTGGGGTCGCTGATCCGCAGCGGTCGGGCGAGCCAGAGCGTCTTGCCCGTCGCACCATCCCGGTCGCCGATCAGCTCCTTGGCGTCGCCGTTCTCCCGGAAATGGTTGACCACGTCGACCTCCCAATCGACGGCGCGATCGCGCGGGTTCGTGGGGTTGAGTGTGGCTTCCTTGTAGGAATACTCGGGGAACGTCTTGCGCAGGTTGTTGAAATACTCGGTCGCCGCGTAGGCGGAAACGGTCTGCGGCAGGAACCGGTAGCGCATCTGGGTATCGAGGAGCGGCTTGATCTGCGAGACCGTGTAGGCGCG
>DAITMW010000141.1:16646-18151 GCA_036834945.1 Steroidobacteraceae bacterium | reverse complement strand
TATGAGCGGGTCCGACTGGCCCTTCCCGCCCTCTTCTCACGACCCATCACCATCGCACCCAGTCAGCTTGGCGATCGAGCGGGGCTCATTGGCGCTGTGTGCGCCGCGGCGCAGGCGCTGCGTCAGAACCCTGAATGAGCCGCTAACGGCGGGATTTCATACGCCCTTCATCTCATCGCAATGGGCGCGTCGCGGGTTGGCAGCGCTGGCGCGCCGCCGCTACTCACAGACTCCACTCTTCCATTTGCTCGTTGACTTTTTTCAGCTTGGAGCGCAGCGAACGTAGCCGGCCCTGACCACCTTGGGGAGCCTCTGCCAGCAAGCGCTGTAGCTTCGCGCGCTCCTGTCGGAGCCGGGACAACATGTTGGATTTCGTCTGGCGGTTGAGCGCCCTGACCTTGCCCTGCAGCTCCTGCCAGCCGGCATCGTCATCCCTCCGCGGGATCGCGAACTTATAGTAGACATGCTCTGCTTGCCTTCGGCACCTGCGACAGGTCCTGGTAATGCGCTCCACCGGGACCCGCTCGGTCGTCCGGCATTCAAAGCACACGTACGTGCGGTTACTCACGACGGCGCGGAATCGGTGAATGTATGGGTAGCGTAGTGCCCTGAAGTCATTTCCTCGGCGGAATGAATGTCTGGATCTGCTTGACCGCATAGTCGACCTTCATTTCGAAGGCTTCTTTGCCGATCGCAGCGCTGGAACGCCGGGCGTCGCCCATTATGCCGTTCTTCGGCGAGTCCGCGGTGGGGTGCGGCTTATTGTCGGGGCCGACCGGAATACCTACCGCCGTCGGGAGCAATGACTTACGCACATACGTACCATCGTGGTCCAGGTACATCATGATGGAAGTGTCGTGTATGCCGGCATGCGTGGCTCTCGGGTAGCCTTGGGCCGCCAGCTTCTCTTCCATTGCATGGTTCGCGGGCTCGTACACCTGATCACAATAGAAGACATGCACGCCCGAAGGGCTGTACTTCGCATCCATCTCGGTCGCTACCTTGCGGTAGACATTCTTGTCGCCCTCGCCCTGGCCACCGCCATGGTCCCCCATCACCACGACGTTCTTGAATCCGGTGATGATCGACTGCTCGACCTCCCGCTGCAGGAATTTCTCCAACAGGTCATTGGTCAAGCCGATGGTCCCGGGAAGGTCCGCGCTGGCGTTGTTTGGAGTAATCGGCAACACGGGCATGGCGAGCGCATTTCCCAGGCGTAATGCGATCTGCTTGACGATCGCGTGGGCCATGATGTTGTGCCCGCCGTTGACATTTTGCGGCCCCCTTTGCTCGACACCGCCGGTGTAGATGAGAGCCGTCGTCTTGCCCGCCGCGAGCGCGTCCCTGACCTCGGGCCAGGTCATCAACTCGAACTCGACCAAAACCCTGGATCCCGAGCCGGCGGCATGCACCGGCCGCGGAGCCAGTGTGGCCGTTGCAATCAACGTGAGCGCGACGCTCGAAGCAATCAAATAACGCATGACCCATTGCACCCCTGATACTGA
>DAITMW010000141.1:13776-16546 GCA_036834945.1 Steroidobacteraceae bacterium | reverse complement strand
AGATCGATCGTCTGCTGGCCCCCGATATGATTGTTGCCGAATGTCGGATGCAAAGTCGTCGACACCGGGCAATTGGTGGTGCAGTCGATGAAGCCATTGCCGTACACGCCCGGACCGGTGTAGTGATAGATCACGGTCGCCGTGAGCCCATTGATCTGGTACTCGGCAGTGAGAAGGCCGCGCAGCTTCGGCGTCGTCAGATTGTTTCCGGTGAAGGGCACGATGCCCGCCCAACTGCCGACGACACCATTACCATCGTACACAGTGCCATCGGTACCCGTGGTCTCGAGCTTCAACACGCGGGTGGCCATGCCGCGCAGCGACAGGGTACCGGGCCCCATCGGTACACGGTAGCTTGCTTCGAAATCGATGCCGCGAGCGGTTTGCCCGATGAGATTTTGCGGCTCCGTGATGACTTGGAAGAGCTGGCCGACACTGAACGGGTCACCCGGATTCAAGGGGCGACGGCTGATATCCTGGCAGAGCGCCTGGTTACCCTGGTAACACCCGTTGACGATCGTCTGCGCGTCCGGCGCTTGCACCGAACCCTTGATGTCGATGTTGTAGTAGTCGATCGACGCCTGCAAACCGGGCGCGAAACGTGGTTGGAACACCACACCGAACCCTGTTGTGTCCGCCACTTCAGGTTTCAGGTTGGGATTGCCCTTGGTGAGACCGAAGGCGTTGGAAATGTTCTCAGGAACGCCGTTGGTGGCACGGAATGGGTCGTTCAAGGACAGGCCCGAGCCCGCTTGACCACCGGCGAACAACTCACCCAGGTTCGGCGCACGAATGTCACGTGAGCGCGTCGCGCGGAAGCGGACATCGTCAATCGGCTGCCACGTCAAACCGACCTTCCATGTCGTAACATAACCGGAGGTCGAGTAGTCGGTCGCGCGCACGGCAGCGTTCAGGTCGATCGTCTGCGCCCCTGGCAGCTCACGGGCCAGCGGCACGACCGTTTCGAGGTAGCCCTCCGTGACATGGTATTTACCAGTGGTGGGGTGGTAGTTGCCAGCGAACCAGCCGGTCGCCAGGTCGGTAGCGGTCGCGTAGCCCGTGCCTTGCTCGACGCGGTGCTCGACGCCAACAGCGGTCGACACTGGACCGGCCCAGGAATTGAACGGCTCACCGTTCAGGTTTGCCGCACCCACGTCTTGCCGCAGCACTTGCTTGCCGTGGGCAAAACCTTCGACGTAAGCCAGTTGGTTCGGCGTATTCACATGGGTACCGAACACGTCGTACGGCACGCAGCCGGGGGCGTCGTTGTTCGGATTGGCGTCGGCGTTCACGCGGCAGGTCGGAACGCCATTGACCCGAACAGAGTCGACCGCCTGCAGGTATTGCGCAGTGATTCCGTCGTTGTAGGTCCGCGAATCAATGGAATTCTGGCTATGCTGGGCATACGCATCCCATTTCCAGTTCGTGCCCAAGGCATCGAACTTGCCATTGAGGCCGGCCGCGAACCGATACAGGTCACGGCGATAATTTCCCAGGAAGCGCCCCATATCGCCGTTCGTGCTGCCCATCGTAAAGGTCGTCGGGAGCGTCACGCCCTGCGCCACGAGTTGCTGCCGCAGGGCGTCCGGAAAGTAGGCGTTATCGGTGCTGATGGTGAGATTACCCAGGCGGCGGTTCGGAGCGGCGGTATCCGACGTATGCGTCCCCGCATACTGCCCTTCTACATAGCCCGTGATGTTGTCGGTGAAGTCGAAGCTACCGCGCAAGTACGCGACGTTGCGTTCGATCATGCCATCGATGTCGACGCCGTTGTCAATACGCGAGAGCTGGTAGTCGCCACCCTGCGCCAGGCTGTTGCCGACAGGGGTGCCGAAGTTGAAGCCGTTCAAAATGCTTCCGTTTGGCCCGAAATAAGTTCCCTTGAGCGGGCCGCTGACGATGATGCCACCCGGCATACCGGCGGCAAGACCGGTGCTGTGGCTAAGGATGTACTGCGGCACATTGGTACTCTTGCCCGCGGTCGTACCGTACGCCGGATTGAGAATGATGGCTGCGGGTTGTGCGGCCCACGGACGCCCATTGGCGCCATGGACGCCGTCGTTGTGCGCATATTCACCCGACATAAGAAGATGGCCGCGGCCGCCCGCGAACGGGAGACCGTAAGTCAGTTGAACATCGATGTTTTTGTCGTCGCTGTACTTGGTCTCGCCGGCTAGAACCTGCCCCTTGAAGCCGGTGTAGTCGTGGTCGAGTACAAAGTTCACGACGCCCGACAACGCGTCCGACCCATAGGCCGCCGAGGCGCCGCCGGTCACGACGTCAACGCGTTTGACCAGCGCGCTCGGGAAGGTGTTGATGTCTGGAGCGCTGTTGCCTGCGGTGCCCGACGCGTTGATGACGCGATGGCCGTCCAAAAGGACCAGAGTGCGGCTAATCCCAAGGCCGCGCAGGTTGAGCTGGTTCACGCCCGCCGAGCCGCTCGAGAGATTGCCGTTCTGCGAGCGCCCGGTTACCGAGTTGGAGAAAGCCGGCAGGGTATTCACTGCATCGGCGACGTTCACGGGATTGAGGGCGTTGAGCTCATCTGTGCCCATCACCGATACGGGCGTCGGCGCCGCGTAGCCGTTACGTATAATTCGCGAACCGGTGACGACGACCTCGCTGGGCCCCGATTCGTCAGCCGTAGACTCATTGGAGGCGGAGTCGCTGACCGTCGCCTCGCTGGACGTCGACGCGCTAGCCGTCAATGCACTGGAGGCCGACGCGCTGGACGGCGAGGCGCCAGCGCTCGACTCTCCGGCTGTCGACT
>DAITMW010000141.1:0-13676 GCA_036834945.1 Steroidobacteraceae bacterium | reverse complement strand
TCGGAGACTTGCGCTTGCGCGCTGGTGATCGCAACGGTTGCAAGCGCAGTGACACTGACCATCGACCGCGCGCAAGCTTTTGCACGGCGACCAGCCATACTGGATAGAATCATCAAAGTCCCCCCTCGTTGGTTCTTCCACGGCCCATCAGGGCACGTTCGTCTGTGCCCGGCTCGCGAGGTTGCAATCCGCATGCCACGCGCGTGAAGGCCAGACGCCGATGTCAGGACGAGAAAACGCGCAGCTCGATCGGCAGAAACTTGCCGATTCGAAAAATTCCATCGGCGGAAAGCGGCCGATATACCGCCGCCAACAACTGACTAGGGATCGAAAGGCAGGCAACGCCAAACACCATGACGCCCGCGGACGCGTTGGTGCATGACTTCTTCCGTCAGCGCAAGCTGACGGCATGATTCATTTATCCGCGTGTGTCAAGGGGCGCAACATTGCAACATTAATGCAGGTGTACGCTGTGTGGTGGTGTTGGCCAGCGGTACCACCGGGATCAGCCTCAACGCTGCCTGGCCACCCGGGCGGCATCGACTGGTGGGGCATGGTTGCCCCAGGAGCCGCGCACATAGTTCGCTACATTGGCAATTTCGGTATCACTCAGGACATCCGCATATGGCTTCATGGTTTCCCAGGCGCCCAGTTTCACGCCATCGGGTGGCGTTGCACCGTACAGGATGGCATTGATGAGTGAATCGGGATCGGTTGACAGGGCAATGGCGCTGCCTGCCAGCGGGGGTCCGGAAAACATACCACCACGTCCAGACGCGCCGTGGCACTTTTCGCAGTGGTCGTGGTAGATGGCTTGTCCTGCCGCGGCTTGTCCCGCCGTGGCTTGTCCCGCCGCGGCCTGTTCCGCCGTCACGGAATTCTTCGTCTTCCCACCTCCCTGCGCACCCTGGACAGGCAAACTCTTGATATAGGTTGCCATGGCGTGAGCATCCTCCAACGTCAGCTTGGAAGTGCTGTTGCCCACCACCTCATTCATCGGCCCCCAGGCCCCGCCCCGTAGACTGAATCCAGTATGTAAGTACTGGGTTAGATCATCCACGGACCATTTCTCGAGACCATTAGCCGACGACGTCAGATTCACCGCAGCCCAATCTCGTACCTTGTCAGCAGCGACATGCTCGCGCAGAGTGCTGCCCTGATAGGCAGCGGCCGACACCTCCGCCATTAAGCGATTGCGCGGGGTATGACATGCCCCGCAATGACCCAACGCTCCCACCAGGTAGGCGCCTCGATTCCATTCCGGCGTTTGTTTCGGATCGGGCTGGAAGCGAGCGGGCCGGAAAAAAAGGCCATTCCAGATGGCCATGGCCCAACGCTGTTTGAACAGGAAATCGTTGGCGTGCGGCTGATATTCATCCGCCATCACGGTGCGCAAATAAGCGTACAGCGCATCCACGTCCGCATCGCTCATCTGAGTGAACGAGGTATACGGAAACGCGGGAAACAGCCGATATCCTTCCGCTGCAATGCCCTCATGCAGAGCACGCCGCAGGTTCTCCACCGTCCACTTGCCAATACCCTGTTCGGTACTGGATGTGATGTTGGAGGAGTAGATCGTGCCTACCGGGGTCGCAAATTTCACGCCACCGGAATAGGGAGCATGCCCTGGACGGGTGTGGCAACTGGCACAGTTTCCGGCCAGCGCCACATAACGTCCTCGCTCGATCAAGGCGTTGGTGACACCCGAGCCCTGGCTCGCATCAACGGCATTCGCCGCTGGCGGGACAGTGCGCCGGTGGGTAAAGAGAACCGCGAGGACAACGACACCCAGTACTCCCGCGACCCAAGTCAGAGGCCTACGCAGACTTCGCGGCCCACGAATCACAATGCCCCTTGGGATTGACGGTAGCGCTGAATATCTGGCATTGCCCACAGGATGACGCATCACCGCTGAACAACCCGCAATTCGAGCAGGATTGATTGGGTGTGGTCGAATGCTCCGTGAAGTTCAATGACTTCGCCAGGCCCTCATTGATCTTCCCATCGAGGCAGGACTTCTCCTGCGCCCGTGCCACCGCGGCGACCGCCACGACCGCTCCAGCCAAAGTAGCCTGCAGCCCGGACTGCAACAGTCCACGACGTGTCATTCGTGTCATTTCGATCCTCCAGCGTCAATCTTCTTCTCGTCACGATAGACATCGTGACAACCCTTGCAGGGCAGGGCTTCAATGACTTTCATGGCTGCCTGGTCGGCCCCCTGCTCGCGCCCGATTTTGGCCATTTCGGCCGACTTGTCGGCGAAGTCTTTCATCCGCTTGGAGAAGTCCGCCCAATCCTTCCAGACTTCAGGTTTGGCCGCGCCTCCCGGCACCTTGGGCTCGAACGCCTTCAGGGCAGTGGATGCCGACAGCGCAATGGTCTCCATGTGAGACACGGTGTTTTCGGCTGGTCCGGCACCGGAGAGAATCTGCCCGAGGGCCGCCGTCTGCTCCTCCAAGGATTTCATGATGTGTTGGCGGTAGTCCACCACATCTTTATCAGCAGCAGCACGCACATCCCTGCCATCGGTGTGTCCGACCATAGGCAATAACATCATGACACCAAGGGCCACTGCTCTACTCACACGCACCATCGGTACTGGCCTCATTTCTTGGGTACCCGGTAATCATCATGGCAGCCCTTGCAGGACAGACCACTCAGTTTCGGCGTCACCGCCGCCACTCCCCCTTGCCTGGCGGTCCTGGCCAGATCGGTCGTTGCCGCAACCAGCTGGTCCAGGCGCTGTGAGAAATCATCCCACTTGTCCCAGACCTCGGGTTTGGCCGCGCCCCCCGGGACCTTGGGGGTGAAGGCGATCTTGGCCAGGCCGGCGGTAATCCGCAGCACTTCCGCCTGCGCGACCACATCATCAGCAGGCGCCTTTCCCTTGGTGATCTGACTGAGCACGCCCAACTGCTCTCCCATGGTCTTCATGACATGGGAGCGATAATCCCTGACGTCCTGGTCATCGGCAAAACAGCTGCTGGGCAACAAGGTCCCGACAAACGCAATCCCCGCCCAGGCCAGCCTGGGCAGCGCGTTGGCTCTATTCACGACATCCCCCTGATTCCGCTATCTGCCAGCGATTTTGGTGTTACCGACGGCCGTCTTGTCCTGCTCATCATGCAGGATGAAGGCCTGCGTAAACTTGACTTCCCAGGCCATGGATATCGCCGTGTTCTGCCCCGTAGCCGGATCCGGATAGCCGTCCGCGTTCTTGATCATGGCGCGGTATTCGGATGCCATGGCTTCCGCGCCGTAGCTGCGATGGTGGGTCGACCAATTCTGGCCGAGCGAGTTGTAGTAGCGCTCGATGTCGGTGTAGCCCGCCATCAGGCCTGTGGCACCTTCCGGCTTCAAATTGAGCTTCACGCGCCAACCACGCACCAACAAATAAGGGACACCACGCTCCTGTGACTCGGGGAAGGTGACATCGGCCGGGACGGTAGTCAGGACCCCGTCCTTGATCTGACCGTGCAGGTGATAGATGAAGCTTTTGCCCCAGCGAAAGTCGATGTGCTGCGTGCTGCCGGCAGTGTAGCCGCCGAGCGCATCCACCATCAGCGGATCCTTGCCGCGATAGAGAGTGACCTCCACGTCGTCATCATTGTTGAGATCGTCGACTTTGGTGAGCTCCATCAGCCAGCGGTTGTAGTTGAACTTCCGCATATAGTCTTCGATGAAGTGCCGGTAGGATCCGTCGGGCCCCCGGTAATTGCCGGTACAGCCGAGTACCCGGTACATCTGATTGTCGATGCCCTGCTCGCCGTCGGGACTCGTGAAATCATGGGGGCCCACTTTGCCATCCAGGTTCAGCCCGATCGCGGTCGTGCCTTGTGCTTCATGGAAGTGCAGCCTGGGGGACTCGGGATCGGTCGTCGGATTCCAGATCTGCCCCTCGCGCTCGAGCTGCGTATCGACAAACTTGTAGTGAACGCCGGACTTCTCGGGATAGAGCTCCTTGAACTGCTCACGC
Organism: Steroidobacteraceae bacterium; assembly: GCA_036834945.1. Classification (GTDB taxonomy): domain Bacteria; phylum Pseudomonadota; class Gammaproteobacteria; order Steroidobacterales; family Steroidobacteraceae; genus 13-2-20CM-66-19. The sequence continues at coordinate 9,700 of DAITMW010000141.1, read as the reverse complement.
GGGCCATCGTTCAGACCATTCGGGCACTCGGTCTTGCCATCCGGCGATTGCCAGATCGCTACGTTCTTGCTGGTCAAAACATAGCCTATCGTATGGTCGCGTAACGGGCTGTCCGCAGCCTGGGCGGTCGCCACACCGAGCGTGCAGCCCAGCAGGCCGGCACAGGCCAGTTGCATCGATTGATCAGACCGCATAGAAACTCCCAGTGGTCGTGTCGACGACCAGGTTCTGCCTCGCCAGCCGCCCGGTCAGCGCTGCCCGCCGGCGTTACCGCCAAAGTCATCGCGCAACCAGAATGCCTTGTAGCCGTTGCGCGCCCCATTGAACTCGCCCCAGGTATCGCACTCGATGTCCCCAGGCTTTTTGTCACGCCCACAGTGATAGACCGGCCGATCACGATAGGCCCACACATGCAACGCACCCGGCGCGTCGCGAGCGACCTTCTTGCCTGTGCGCGGATCGATGTCCATCGTGCTCCAGATGTGACTGTTGCTCTTCGCACCCTTCGGCGCGATCACGTACGGAAAGTTTTTCAGGCACAGATCGGGATCGCCGCGACCACAGATGGCCAACCGATACTCCTGTGGTGTATCGGGATGGTTGCAGGCCAGTTGGTCAACAGCATCGTCATTGCAGTTGTAGACGTAGATGGTCATGCCACTCGCGTCACCGAGTACCTGGCCAGATTGGTTGTCATTCACGGTGAAGCCCGCGGGCGCGGGCGGTGCCATCTGTGTGTAGACGTTGTGCCAGCCTGGTACGTCACTTCCCTCAAGGCTGGCCCCGCGCGTATCCAACGCGCGCGTATAGACGGGCATCTTGCGGAAAGCCCACTGTTTCACGCCCGGCGAGCTCTCAACGATGGACCAGTCGCCCTGAGGATGGATGCTCTCGGGCGCGAGCACCGGCGTCCATTGCTGCAGACACTCCAGATCGCAGTTGGACTTGCCCGGTTTGTCCTGATCCGAGTAATAGACCGAGCGTCCGGTAGCACTGATGACCAGAAGCCGACCGGTCGCGACCGTATGCACGGCGAACTGTGGCGGGACATCGGGCGGAGGCCCCACGGGCTCGCGCTGCGCACCGCCCTCGGAGGTCATCTTCCTGAGGGTGCCGCCGAAGACGTCGCCCGGTGCGCGGTCGAGGACAGAGGTATAGAGTGCATAGCCGTCGTACGCCCACTGTTTGCGACCATCCTTACGCTCGACGATCGTCCACTTACCGACAGGTTTCGCGTTGGGCGCGGCCAGTACTGGCGGCCAGACATCGGTGCAACTCGGTCGGGTCTCGACTTCCGGCAACTCCAGTCCGCCCGGGTACGGGCTCATCAGGCCGGCGTTGTCCGTGTACTTGTGATCGTCGCAGGTGGGCTTGCCTTTCTGCTCGCCAGCGTCGCCGTTACGCAAACTGGTGCGCGGCCAGTTGTAGAGCGTCTTGCCGTTTGCGTCGGCGAACACCGGCCCTTCGAACTCGGCCACGATGACCTTGAAGCCGGGCGGCATCGGTTCGCGCACGTAGTCCTCGGACACCTTCGCCTGCGCCGGCAACATCACGAACATCGCCGCCAGCACGCCCATCAGCCCTACAGCTTGTCGCATCAGACCAACATCTCGCTGATGACCTTGCTCGCCTGATTGCTCTTCGTCCCCCACGAGGGAATGTCCAGCCCCATGACTTTCATGGTGGTAAAGCCGAGCTGGGTTCCCTGCGCACCTTTGCAGTCGATGTGCAACCCGGTCTTGACCTTACCGCCGGCCTTGCCCGCGGTGAACGCCGGCATCTCCTCGAGCGAGTGGATGCGCGCATTGGCCACGTCGGTGTTGGCCATGATCAGACAATTGTCGAGCAGCGTGCCGTCGCCCTCTTTCACGTTATTGAACGCCTCGACGAAATAGGCCCATGATTCCATGGAGCGGCGCAGAAACCACGATGCATTGGGCTGATAGCCCAGTTGGGGATCCGTCGGCTCCTCATGGGTCGTCGTATGGTGCGGCTTCTCGTAGCCGGGCTTGGTCGTGTTGGCCTGGGCGTTCGAGTAGGCCATGTTGAACACTCGTGTCTGGTCGCACGCGACGGCCATGACGAGCAGATCGGTCATCATCTTGTGGCGCTCGGCGACGAGGCTCGCTTCGTTGCCGAGCTTCGGATCCTCCTTTATCGGCTTTGGCGCCACACAGGCCGCGCGCGGCTCGGGCTTCGTCAACTGATGGTCGAACTGCTGCTCGAGATGACGCAGGCCCGTGAAGTACTGATCGAGCCGCTGCCGGTCCTCGGCACCCACTTTCCGCTCGAGCCCCTTGATCTGATCAGAGACCGCCGACAGCGCGCTCTTGCGCGCCATGATGCGTGGACTGGGTGAGAAAGTAGGCGCGTTAGGATCCTGAAAATCCGGGCCGAACAGTCGGTTATAGAAGTTCAGGGGCGAGAACTCCGGCGAGTTCGGCGTGTTGGCGTTCTCGTAGGACACGACGGTACGGACGTCGCCTGTCGCGGTTGCAGTCAGGTTTTTGAAGCGCGTGGTGCGGCCGATCTGATTGGCCACGATCACATCGAGCGTCTCCGCCGGCGCTTGATTGGCGACCGTGGGCGAGGTGCCCGAGCGGAACACCATCCAACCCGTGAAGTGGCAGAAGAACGCACCGTCACGATAAGCAGTGAGATTCGTGTAGAGATTGACGTGATCGCGCACGTTCTTGAGCGCGACGAGTTCCTCGGGAAGATCGTAGCCCGGCCCCACGATTTTTGGCACGAACACATTCTTGCTCATCCCCAAGCCCCAGAGCCAGGTGCCGTAACGAACAGGCAGCGGCGCCCCGTTGGCATAGGCGGTGCCATTGTCGTTCAGAAAGCAGTTGAGGAGCGGCAATCCGACCGTGACGGCTCCGCCATTCAGTATTCCGCGCAGAACACGGCGGCGTGTGAATGTCGTCATTGTTTCATCCTCTCATTCGCTATTTCGTGGTGTTGGCCGGCGACAGGCTGGCTGTCTTGACAGCAGGCACCTGGGACTTCGATGCGACGATTTCCGAAAATGCATTGCTGAGCGCAATGGTGCGCAGCAGGTCCGGCACCCGATAGCCCGCTTCAGCAAAGCGCGCATTGAAGTACTCGAGGGTTTTCTTGTCCTCCGGACGAATCGCTCCGCCAGAACCGTAGCTGTATACGCGCTGCACCAGACAGGAGGTGAGGTTCGGGTTGTCGTGGAGCACCTGCCCGAGGCTCACTACTCCGCTGAACGGTTTACCATCGAGCGTGCCGCTCGCGTCGATCCTGGCGCCTCGCTCCGTTTCGCGGTAATGACCGCTGCTGTCGAAGTTCTCGAGCGCAAGGCCCATCGGATCCATGATTTTGTGGCAGCCGGCGCAAACCGGGTTCTTCAGGTGGAAGGCGACGCGCTCACGCTGAGTCTTGAATGGCGAGTTCGGATTGTCGACCGCCGAGAAATCAACGTTGGGCGGCGGTGGCGGCACCCGCTGGCACAGCAGTAACTCACGTAGCGCCTTGCCGCGCAAAGTTGGAGAGGAGCGCGTGGGATGCGAATGCAGCGCAAGGAAGCTGATCTGACTCAACAGGCCGGCGCGGGGGCTGTCGGCTGGTGCGGTATAAGGCGTCCAGCCACTGGGCGCCGGTTCGCCATAGACCACGGCAAGCGCCGGCGAAATGAATGTCTCACGGGTTGTGAAAAGATCGCGGTAGTCGCCGCGCTTGGTAATGAGATGATCAACGATGGTGCGCAGGGTCTGCTCGCGCGCGTCCTGCGCCACCTGGCCCGTGAATTGCGGATAGACCGCCGGATCCTTCGCAAGTGAATTGAAGTCGTCGAAGCCGAACATGTCGTCGAAGAAGGCGCGCACACCAGCGTCGAGGCGACGGCTGGAAAGCATCATGTCAACCACTCGCGCCCTGCCCTTCGGTGTCTGGATTTCGCCGCTCTCGGCAGCCTCGAGAACGCTGTCATCCGGCACCGCATCCCACAGAAAAAGCGACATGCGTGTGGCGAGCGAAAAGGCGTCGAGACGTTGGTGACCTGGACGCGCTGGATCCGGCTCCGTGCCCTCGGCGACGAACAACACGTTGGGGCTGACCAGCATGGCCTCGAGCGCAATGCTGAGGCCGGCGTAGAAATCCTTTAGTTGATCGGCAGACTTGTTCGCCTCGGCGACGAAAGCGTCGAGCTCATCCCGCGTCAGCGGGCGGCGGTTCAACAGCCGTCCCTTTTCCTTCAGGAACCGGGTTGCGCAACCCTTGTCCGCCGCTTTCTCGTTGCGGGGCTTGCAGGGAATGAGAAACTCACGATATTTGGGATCGACCACGGTATTGGCGATCGTCACCGCGGACTTCTGGTAAAGCTCGAGCTGCGTCGTGGTCACGCCTGTAATCGAAGACCCGAGTGCGACGAGACCGTCACGACGCTGCGCCGGAGGGAAATGAGGCTCAGGCGCTACGTCGGGCCCGAACACATAGCGGATGGTGTTGAGATACTGCTCCTCGGTGAGCAACCGCAGCCGATTGACCGACCCCGTGTCCTGCGGCTCTTGTAGGGGCGCCTGTGTTTCTCGAGCCGTGGAAGACACCGCTGCGCGCTGTTCAGCAGTTGCTGTTCCGGAATAACTCGCCAATGCGATGGTGGCCAGCAGTCCCGCCACCTCACTCAACAACAGACGCATGCAACCCCCTTCGCGAACATACGAGCTCGAGCAACCATCCGGCTCTGGCTCTGCCGATGCACAAACGCCCGACTGAACTACGAGCTACGTATCATAAGAGGTCATTTGCGCAGAGATCATGCAAGTCAGGATGCACCTGCCGTGCCACTTTTCCGTGGAGCGCCGCGTGCTGCGTAAGACCTTGTTGCAGTGAATTTTTTTGACCCGGTAGTAACCGCTCGCCGCACCCGGCCGGTGCTGATCAGCGGAAAATCGCTGATTCATAATTTGACCATCGGCCAAAAACAGCCGATATCAAGCGCTTTGCGCGCCGGCGTCGCGCCCGGGTCGGATCAGGCCATACTTGACCATCTTCTCGTTCAACGTGCGCCGCGGAATCCCCAGTGCCTCGATGACGGCGCTGATCGAACCGGCGTGGTCCTTCAGGGCGGTTTCGATCAACTGCCGCTCGTAGGCGGCAACCCGATCCGCCAGCGCCGAGCCGACGACCGTCGGACTCTGTGACACCTTGCCCAGGATCTCCGGCACCGTTCGCCCCATCGCCTTCAATCCCAGCGCATAGCGCTCGGCGACGCTTTTCAATTCCCGGACGTTGCCGGGCCAACTGTGCGTAAGCAGTGCCTCGACGTCGGATGACGACAATGATCGATGCTGCTGTCCGGCTATCGAAGCCGCGCGCGTCGCAAAATGCTCGAACAACAGCAGAATGTCTCCCTCGCGAGCCTTGAGCGGGGGAAGCGGAATCTCGGCTCCCGCCAGTCGATAGTAGAGATCGGGACGGAACCGTCCGAGCCGCCCCTGCTCCCCGAGATCGTATTTCGTGGCGGCGATGATCCGCACGTTGACCGCAACGCTCTTGTTCGAACCAACGCGCTCGACGACCCTTTCCTGCAGGACGCGCAACAGCTTCGCCTGCAACGCCAACGGCATGCTCTCGATCTCATCCAACAGCAACGTGCCGCCATGGGCGAATTCGAACTTGCCGATCCGCGCGGTACGCGCCCCGGTGAACGCGCCCGCTTCGTGGCCGAACAGCTCGCTTTCGAACAACTCTTCGGGCACGGCCGCGCAATTGATGGCGACGAAGGGCGCCTTCGCACGCGGTCCGAAATCGTGCAAGGCGCGGGCGACCACTTCCTTTCCCGTGCCGGTCTCCCCCGTGATGATCACGTTGGGATCGTGCAGACACAATTCCCCTACCATATCGCGAACCCGCGCGATCGCAGCAGAAGCGCCGACGATTTGTGCCTGCAATCCCTCGTGGGCTGCAACGCGTTCCGACAGCAGCTGGAGCTCCTGTTTCAAACGGCGTTGCTCGATCGCCCGCGCAACCACTGCTGACAGGTGTTCAGGCACATAGGGCTTCTGCAGAAAATCGTAGGCCCCCTCGCGCATCGCGGCGACCGCCAGCGGCACGTCGCCATGTGCGGTGAGCAGAACGACGGGAATGTCGGGATAGAAGCGCTGCAGTTCGCGCATCAGATCCATGCCTGATTTGCGCGGCATCTTGAAGTCCGTCAAAACGACATCGGGAGCCCTGCGACGGATCGCAGCCAGGGCGGCGTCCGCATCCGCGGCCGTTTCGACGGCGAGACCGCCCAGTTCGAGCCATTGCGCGATCGAATGGCGCACCTGTTCTTCATCATCGACAACGAGGACTGTGGGATTCATGTCTGGATTCCAACAGCAGTGTGAGCGGCCATGGTGCCGGCGAGTGGCAGGACAATACGGAACGTGGTGCCTTGATCCAGGGCGCTCTCGAGAGTGATTTCGCCGCCCATGTCCTGGATGATTCCATAAGAAATCGAAAGCCCGAGGCCCAGACCCTGGCCGACGTCCTTCGTGGTGTAGAAAGGATCGAACACGCTGCTGAGGTGTTCGCGGGCAATGCCCCGACCGGTATCACAGACCTCCAGGCTCGCGCACCCTTCACCACGCTTCAGGCCGATCGTGAGCTGCCGCTGCGGGCGCTCGCGCATCGCATCGAGCGCATTGGAGATCAGATTGACGATGACCTGTTCGAGGCGAACCGCGTTGCCGATCACGTATACCGGTTGTTCTGGAACCGAGACGTGTAGGGTCACTTCCTGCTCTCCCACGCGATAGTCAACCAGACTGAGTGCGTAGCGAATCGCAGCGGTGAGGTCCGTCGCCTGCTTGGACGCAGTGTCCTTGCGGGCGAACGTTTTGAGATGCTGGGTCAGGGCACCCATGCGGGTGACGATCGCGGAGACGAGTTTCAGATTCGACAGGGCCGAGTCCTTGTCGTTTCTGTCAAGCAGCACGCGGGCACCCGCAATGTAGGTCGTCATCGCAGCGAGCGACTGGTTGATCTCATGGGCTACGCCCGCCAATGCCTGGCCGAGGCTTGCCATCTTGGTCGCGTGCACCAGGTTGTCCTGTGTGCGACGCAGGTCCCGCTCGGTCCTGATTCGTTCATTGATCTGCGCCGACAGGAGCGAATTCGCCGCAGCCAGCTCGGCCGTGCGCTCGGTCACCCGCTGCTCCAGGATGTGATGCGCGTTGAGCTTTGCACGCAGGATGTGCCGGCGCTGATGTGTGACGAGGTAGATCAGCAGTGCGGCGAGCACCGCGAGCATCACGGCAGCGGCAATCACTGCAGCCTGTTGCTGCACGGATCGCAGAGCAAACAGAACCGCCAGTGACCATCCTTGCTTCGGCAAGGGTCGGCTGAAGACGACATAATCCTGGTTGGTGCCCTCCTTGGGTTCGTTGATGCGCACGACCTTCAGGCCGTGATCGATCCGCTCCCCGTCGAACAGCGGATTCACGTCGTCGATGTTACGGCCGTATTGACGCGTATCGCGCAGCAACCGCAACTGCGATTCCGACAGGTGCGAGATGGGTCGGTACTGCCAGTTCGGGCGGCTCGTCAGGAAGATCACGCCGTTGGGATCGAACATGGCCACCAGATCGCCGGTGCTCTTCCATTCGCTCTGCAACGGGTGCAGATCCACTTTCACCACGGCGACACCAACTCCGGTGCGCGCGTTCTCGTTGGCCGAATGCCAGAGAAAATAGCCGGGCTTACCCGTGGTCGCACCCACAGCGTAGTAACGGCCTTCGACACTGTTGAGCGCCTCGGTGAAGTACGGGCGGAAGGCGTAGCTCTTGCCGATGAAATTGGTGTTGTCGAGATAGTTGCTCGCCGCCAGCGCGACACCGCTGTGATCGAGCACGTAGATGTCGGATGAGCCGGCCGCTTCGTTCAGAGATTTCAGATATTGGTTCGCGGCCTGTCTTGCTTGCGGCGAATCAGGATGCTCATAGATGCCCTGGATCGGCGCCGCCTGGGCGAGCGCGGCGGGCAGATAGCGGAATCGCTCGATCGTGGCGTCGAGCGTGAGCTGAAGCAGGGACAGCCGATCGTTCGCCACACGCTGCAAGCTGCCGAAGCCGGACTGCAGCGCGAGCTCGTAGGCAAGCCATCCGGATCCGGCGATCACGGCCGCGACGAGCATGGCCAGCGCTGCGCGGCGAACCGAAAGTGACTGCAAATTCCTGGCCACGGACTTCATGAGCGAGGGTCATGCAAGTTTTCGTGGCTAGTTGCATGTTTCATGTAACGTTTGCGTCGGTCCCTCATGACACTGTGTGAGCCAATGGGCAGGTGCGCCAGTATCAATCATGTCGGTTCATCGCGGATACCCTCCAAGTGTCGCGCATGAGGAGGCAGACCACGAGCGACACCGCGATACAGCCGGTCAGATAGTAGTAGAACCAGCTCTCGTGGCCGATTGACTTGAACCACAGCGCAATGGGCTCGGCGGTGCCGCCGAATATCGACACCGTGATTGCGTAGGGAAGTCCGACGCCAGTTGCGCGAACCCGGGTAGGAAAGAGCTCTGCTTTCACCACCGCATTGATCGATGTGTAGCCTGACACGATGAGCCACGCGCCGACTATCAGGAAGAAAGCCTGAAGCGGCCCCTGTGCCGTGTGCAATGCCGTCAGGAGCGGAATGGTAAACAAGGTACCGGCAGCGCCGAAGCCGATCAGCAGCCACTTGCGACCGATCTTGTCGGAAATCGCTCCATAGATCGGTTGCAACAGCAGGGCGAACAGCAACGAGCCGGCAGTCACCAGCGTCGTCTGATCGTCGGTGAGATGGGCCGAGAGCTTCAGGAATTTCTGCATGTAGGTGGTGTACGTGTAAAACGCCGCGGTACCGCCCATGGTCAGTCCGACGACCAGCATCACCTCGCGCGGATATTTCATCAGCGCCTTGGTTGAATTTTCTCGAGGAGCGGATTTCCTGGCTGCGACAAACGCGTCGGTCTCATGCAGGTCGCGGAGCATGACGGCCGCAACGATCGAGAGGCCGGCGCCGATCGCGAATGGGATTCTCCAACCCCAGGTGATCAACTGCTCATGACTCAGGAATACCTTCTGGAGCAGCAGCAGCACCATGATGGCCAGCAACTGGCCGCCGATGAGGGTCACGTACTGAAAGCTGGAGAAGAAGCCGCGATGATTCTCGTGCGCGACCTCGCTCAGGTAAGTCGCGCTGGTGCCATAATTGCCGCCGAGGCTCAGCCCCTGGATCAGACGTGCGACGAGCAGTAGCGCCGGCGCCGCGATGCCGATGGAGGCATAGGTCGGCATCACGGCAATCATCAACGAGCCGAAACACATCAGCACCACCGACAGGGTGAGCGCCGTACGCCTGCCAATGTGGTCGGCCAGATGCCCGAAGAGCATGCCACCGAGCGGCCGAACTATGAAGCCGAGCGCGAACAGCAGCGCCGCGCTCAGCTGCTGAACCACTACATCGTGGCCGGGGAAGAAGAGGTGAGCGAAGTACAGTGCGAAGGCCGCATAGGCGTAGAAGTCGTACCACTCGACCAGATTGCCTATCGAACCGATGAAGATCGCCTTGATGCGCCGACGCATGTCCGCGGCGTCGAGGGGCGCATCTCCCGGCGCTGTTGCAATGTCAGCGGCAACCGCCAGCTCACTCTGTCCCATCTTTTGGATACCTTCCCGCGCTGCTTACCGTTCGTCTGCGCCCG